>JANQJJ010000146.1 GCA_028281725.1 Pirellulaceae bacterium
TTCTGGTTGTCGTGATCGGCACGAAAACGAAGATCGATGCCGAAGAGTATGGCCGTCAGCTGGCTGCGGCCGACCCGATGCCCCAGCTGGAGAATCCGGCTCGGGAGGTTCGAGCGCTGAGGGATTCGCTGAAAAAGCAGACAGCGCAGCTGCAAGAACATGCGCTCGAATCGGAGTATCGCCGTCGTGAACGAGACAGCCTGCTCGAACAAGTCGTGCTGGCTCGCGAGGCGATCGAGCAGCAGACGAATCAGGCGGACAGCCAGGAGCTTGAGTCGATCCAGAAGATACAGGAAATCGAGCGCCTCCAATCTGAGCTCGGCGAAATCAACCAGCGGATGGGGGCAGCGGAGGAAACCAAACGTCCCCAGGTTGTTTTGGAGCATTTGCCGACTCCCATGGCCAAAACCGTCTTTAGTCGGGAGATGCACATCAAGCTCCACCAGGGAATGGTCACGGTGATTCCATGGGACCGGCTCGTCGATCTACTCAAAGAACAGGTTCCGCTGGCAGTGCGTCGAAAGGCATCGCGTTCGGTCGTGGAGGAAAAACTCGGACCGGTTGGAGGATTTCTAATGCACTACCGACTGGCAGCCGTGCCAGGTGGATTCGAACTGGACCGATTTGAACTGGAGCCCCTGTCGGCCGCCCCTAGTGAGACGTTCGCCGAGGCGCTCGCTCCCACGGGACGGCTTCGCCTGGAATTGGCAAGTCGCGATCCTGCTCAGACGGTAGTCACGGTGTGGGTCTATCCCGACTCGTTCGAACAATTTCGACAGCTGAAAGCCCGCTTGTTCGAAGAAGGTTTTCTCTCGGCCGCCCGGCCGCTTCCCGATGGCATCCGCATCGGTGCGTCTCCGCGTGGCACCCGAAGCTCCGCACAGTAGACGCTTCGGGCGCAGCCCGTTTTGCGCATCCGAGCGATGGCTCTAGGGCCTGTCACCTACCTCAGCAGATCCCAGACTGTTAGGCTTTGGCTATTCCAAGTCCATCACTCGAGAAAACCGTGTCCCGTCCATGTCCAACTCAGGCCCCTCCTCGTGGATTGCAGCTCGCAGTCAGTCATTCGATAGTAGCGGCATTCGCAAAGTCTTCGATCTAGCGGCCCGGCTCAGCAATCCCGTCGACCTGAGCATCGGGCAACCCGACTTCGATGTCCCGGTCGCTGTCCAAAACGCGTGTACCGCAGCCATCCACGAAGGCAAAAACGGCTACTCGCCATCCCAGGGCGTTGGCCCTCTGCGCGAGAAGCTCAAGAGTCACGTCGCCGAGCGGTACGCACACGAAGATCGTGACGTCTTTGTTAGCTCCGGCACCAGCGGCGGCCTCGTGCTGACGATGCTCAGCCTGGTCAATCCGGGTGACGAAGTCATTATTTTTGACCCGTACTTCGTGATGTATCCGCCGCTAGTCCAGTTGGTCGGCGGTACCCCCGTGCTCATCGATACCTACCCGGACTTCCGCATTGACCTGGCTCAGGTCGAAGCGTCCATTACCGATCGCACCAAGCTGATTTTGTTCAACTCGCCGGCCAATCCAACCGGTGCGACAGCTACGCTCGGCGAAGTCAAAGGGCTGGCCGAGCTGGCCGATCGACATAACGTGGCTCTGCTGTCAGACGAGATTTACAGCCAATTCGTCTACGATGGACAGCTCCACAGTCCGGCAGACTACAACGCCAATACAATCGTGATCGACGGATTCTCGAAGAGCCATGCCATGACCGGCTGGCGAGTCGGCTGGGTTCACGGTCCCGCCGAGATCATCCAGACGATGATCAAACTGCAGCAGTACTCTTTTGTCTGCGCGCCGCAACCGGCCCAGTGGGCGGGACTGGCCGCCTTGGATGTGGATATGGCAGGCCACCGCGCCGATTACCGAACCAAACGGGATCTGCTCGTCACCGGACTCGAAGAAGATTTTGAATTCACGCACCCGGGGGGCGCGTTCTATCTGTTTCCCAAGGCGCCCTATGGAACCGGCAGTGAATTCGTAGCAAAAGCCATCGAGCACGATCTGCTCACAATACCCGGTGGTATCTTCAGCCGGAAAGACACGCATTTTCGCATATCGTACGCCGCACCCAATGAAACCATCCAACGCGGTATTGATATCCTGAAACGACTCGCCAGCGAGGGGTGAGACGCTCCACCTAGGAAACCAACGTCCAGACACCCGGTCCATCCAAGCTACCTTCGAAACATCCAAGACATGCGAACCAACCTGGTAAAACAAAAGCTCAAAGACGGCCAGCCCACGTTAGGTACTTGGCTTACGCTCGGACACTTCCATGCATCTCGTGTACTGGCTCAGTCGGGTTTTGACTGGTTAACACTCGATGTCGAGCATGCGCCTTATGACTGGCGGGAAATCGCAACTGTTGTCGCAGGCATCGCGGAAGCGGGGTGCGTTCCACTTATCCGAGTGCCCGATGGATCTCACTCTTGGATCAAGCGAGCTTTGGATGCCGGTGCCTTCGGTATCGTGGTCCCCATGGTAGAGACTCTCAGCCAGGCTCGGGCGGCGATCGCCGCCGCCAAGTATCCGCCGGAAGGCAATCGCAGCGCGGGAGGAGGCATGCACAACCTGAACTTTGGCTGCACGGCGGAAGAATACTACTCGGGCGCCAACGGTCAGATCCTGGTCGTATTGCAAACCGAAAGCCCGCTGGGAGTCGAGAACGCCGAAGCGATTTATGCCCAGCCGGGCTGTGACGCCATTTTCGTCGGCCCCAATGATCTCAAGTTCCAAATGCGGGCTTCGGATGGAACGTTTCCAAGCGAGCAGGAACACGAACAGATGATTCAGCGAGTAATCGCGACCGGGCGCACGGTCGGCACACCGACTGGCATGCACGTGCTCACACCCCAGCAAGCCGAACATCGCATCAAGCAGGGCATGCAGATGGTGGCCGTTTCAAGTGACCTTGGCATGCTGGCCGGTCGTGCCCAGGAAATCACCCGTTTGCTGGGGCTCGATTCCCAAGATGATCTGGCCCGCTACTGAGAAATCTTAGATCTTGATGCCCGAACCCTTCGTGAGTGCCATAAAGGCCGATTCGAGGTTGGTCTCCTTCTCCGCAAAACGCTTCAATGCAAATCCGGCTGCTGCCAGCTCAGTAGATAACTGGCTATAGTCGTCCGTCCCTTCGCACAACGTGACTTCGAACCGCCCCTGCCCGTCAGCCTCCAAACGATCGACCTCTGTGAGCGTCTCCAGGAACTTCGCCGCTTCGTCTCGGCGCTCCGAAGGCGTTATCTCGATGTCCAAAATCGTCTGCGGCCGGACGGTTTTGATCAAGTCCGAAATGGACGAATTGAACACCATCTCACCTCGGTTAATAATTCCAACTTTGTTGCAAATATCTGCCAACTCCGGCAGGATATGGCTGCTGACGATAATCGTCTTGCCCATCTCTCCGAGCTTCCTCAGCAAATTGCGCATCTCGATTCGAGCCCGCGGGTCCAACCCGCTTAGTGGTTCGTCGAGCAGCAGCACCTGTGGATCGTGTAACAAGACGCGGGCCAACCCAAGACGCTGGGTTTGACCACGAGAAAGCGTATTAGCATAGGCGTCGCGTTTGAAATCCAAATCGACGACACCGAGCATCTCATCACACCGCTTACGCCGAGCAGCGCCTTGGATTCGATAGGCAGCCGCGAAGAACTCAAGGTATTCGATTACCGTCATGTCGTCATACACACCAAAGAAATCGGGCATGTATCCCACCAGCCGGCGAATCTCCTTGGGATCGCTGTAAATAGAATTATCGCAGACGTATGCCTCTCCGTAGGTTGGGATCAACAACGTGGCGATGATACGCATAGTCGTTGTCTTGCCGGCACCATTCGGTCCGATGAAGCCAAACAAGTCCCCTTGTTCGAGCTCGAGATTGATACCTCGAATCGCGTACATATCCCCGTACTTCTTTGTCAAGTTCGTGGTTTTTATCACGCTGGGAAGGCCTTTTGGTAAACGTGCAGGCAAGGCTGATTCTATGAATTCTTCTGTACCGGGATGGTGATTCGGCACCATGTACGACTGACGTCATCGCGCACCTGTGGCTGCGCCCCCGCACCATTCGCCTCAGAAGCGGTCACTCGGATCGTCACCGGAGGCTCATCAATGCGTCCAACCAGAATGGCGTGATCCGTTTCCAGTAGGTTGCTATGATCTACTTGCGGTTGGTATCGATGCATGAGCGAGGTATACGTTTGGCCGGCCGCCGCTTTGTGGAACATCATCAGTTCGAGCAGACGATCGAGCGAACCTCGGTCCGCCGGATCCCACCGCGTGGTGGCGTCATCCTGACCAAGAGCTTGCCGACCATTAAGCCGCCTGGCGAGGTCTCGTGGTACTGTGTCCTGGGAGATGGTCACCGCCTGCCGAGCCGGAATCCGGCTGTCGAGACGGTAGTACCAATTGTGATAGAACACCATCGGGTCTTTGAGATCCACGTTGAGCGGATTGACCAATTGGCCTTGAATCTGGTCCACTCCGGAAATCTCTTTCAATTCCGACGCGGCGGTCAGGTCGATCGAATCGGTCCAGGTTGCAAAGAGGCACTTGGTACCGGCCGCGGGAATTCCGACTCCTTCCAGCCGAGTTTGTCCGTTGGCGTCGATATGGACACCGTAAGCGGGCATGCCCCGATTCGTGTTGAACTGAGACAGCAGCCCGCCCAAACCACGTCCAGGTAACCCTTGCCAACCTAGCCTCACCGGAATCTGGGCATCAGAATTCAGCGCCTCGATATTCAGCCGCCGCGCGCTCCCACTGTAAACGTGACTCCAGAGCCTACCGTTGACCGCGCCCGTCACCGAGTCGATGTCGATGATTTGAGCCGAGTTGATCCGGACGTCGTCAGGTCGAATCGAACCGTACCACCAGGTCAAACCTGCGGTAATGGCCAACAGCAACGTGCCGGCCAAGTACCAACTGAAGTCGGGCCGCCTCAGCCACTTCACAGAGACAAAGTAGTCGACCGGTCCAATCAATAGCAGAATCGCGACGAGCAATGCGGCGATTTGTCCAAACGAAACAACGCGCACCGAGGGAAAGACATCGAGCGTTGCGCGGAGCTGACCAACCAGGTCACGGTACCCCAAGTACGACGAATCACCGACTTGCGTCTCTCCCCCGCTACCTTCGAGCAAGGCATGATCCACGTAGGGCTTCAGTAGCCGCTCCCATAGCAGTCTTCGATCAGGCCACTGAGCGAATGACGGATGCTCCAGGTCGCTGGCGATGAACCGAATTGTCCCATGCCCGTGCGCGTAGACTACCCACCACGGAACGCGGCGAGCAATTCGATCCGACAGAGACAGCTTCGCATGCGTGCCCGAACGCAACTCAACGAGGCTAACCGGAAACGCGTCGATCGGCTCCTCGGCGGTGGCAATGAACGACTCAAGCGGCCCGGGATTAGTCACTTGACTCACACCGGTGATCTTACCCGGTAGAATATTTACCAGCGACTGGAGACTGGAAAGCTGCGTCGCTTCTGCGCCCAGGGAAATGATGCATCCGCCGCCACGCCGAATCCATCGATCGATCGCCTCCCACTGCTGTTTCGAAATGTTTTGCAGAAACTGAGGATCCCGCGTAGAGATTACGATCAACTCGCAAGAAGAATAATCGTCCCAATGCGGTGGCAACTGATCGGGTGACGTGATTACGCTCGTCGAAAAGGTCGCGCTCTTGCCGTCCGCGCTCGTGCGGCTCAATTGCTCAACGCCCATGGACGATCCCAACGCGACAATCAGGGGCTGCGCAGAAGAGAGTCCGGTTGCCACCTCGTCCGCTCGCATCTCGACCTCGGCCAGGACGCCGCCATCAGCGTCAACGACGCGAACCTCGAGCGTAGCCGTTTGCCGACCGATTCTAATGGGCACCCAGCTAACACTGGCGCTGCCGGAACGGACGGGACTTCGGTAAACCAGTTCAACCCCATCGCCGTCGACCGACGTCACCTCCACGCCGGACGCCGCTGACCGAAGCGAGCTGGGAATCGCAATTCGTACCGGGCAGACGTGCCCCAGCTTCCAGGTATCGCCCAGCCCCAACCGAACCTGAATACCCGACTGATCGTCGCTCGGCTCGGCCATCGCAGTCTGGGTACTGCATGCGAAAATCGCCAGCAGCAATGGAAGCCAGGCTTCCTTCGGAATCCACTGCAACATTGCAAAACCTGAACAAAAAGGAAGCCTGAAAAGAGCTTAGTGCGATCCGCACGAGCCTAGTGCGTGCCAATCAACGAAATTGTTGCTCAAGCGAGCGAGGCCGACGCACCGCTGAACCGACTGCGCTCTAGAGCATTTTTACTTTTGGTGTAGCCAGTTTGCAGCGAGTTCGCGCCAGGAACCGCCGGATAGTACAGGCTATGTGGGTGTGCGGGCTGGCACTAGACGCTCGCCGCGAGTCACTGGTAATACGCAACCGAAAGCCAGTTCGCTCACACGGACAGCGATTTTGACAAGAAAAACTAGCTTGCCCAGCCCTGGCAAGAACTTACAAAGAACTTCAGATTCCCGCGAGCAGGTTGGGAGCTGATCCGAGTTGCCTAAAATCTGGTGGTTTCCCGGGTTTCCAGCACAGAAATGAAAACAGCCCCCGCCTTGCTCGTGTGTTGTTCAGCCTTGACTTTTTTGAAACCAAATTACCCGAAGCTCCAGCGCTAGCGGCCTGTTGAAAACAGGCCGCAAGGCCGCAGTTACTAGGGCAGCCTTTTCACGACGAGATTCTTGAAGTAAACCAAGCTATCCGGGTCATGAGCCTGAAGCGCAAACGTGCCTTCCCCTAGCCTTCGTTCGAAGTCCTTGGAGAAAGCTTCTTTACCCTCCGGTTCGGTATACTCAACCAACGTTTTGCCATCGATCTTCAAGGTCACGTTCCGTCCCTTGACGATAATTTCTTGCGTATACCACTGGTCGTCTTTTGCCGGAGGATCAGCAACATCCTTGGTGGCATACAGACCGCTCGACTTCTTGGGGTCTCCATGGCTGACGTTGACCTGGCATTCATATCCGTACTTTGGCCATCCTTGATCTTGGTAACGCGTATGGAAGTAAATGCCCGAGTTGCTGCCGGGGGTCGTCTTGACATCGGCCTTGAAATGAAAATTCTTAAACGGCTTGTCCTGTCCGACGTAAAACAGATGCGAGCGCGGCCCCTTGCAGACCAGCATCCCGTCCTTGACTCGCCAGCTATCGGGGTTTTCATTGATCTTCCACCCATCGAGCGACTTGCCGTCAAACATTGGTACCCAATCGTCACCGTCGTCGGCTTGGGTTACGCTCGCGGCACCCATTCCCAGTACCAAAGCGAATAGACTGATCTTCCCCAGTAAATGCATTTTGTGTGTCTCGTACGGTTGGAGTCCTATGATAAAAGGTCAAGTGCTCTCCGTTTGGATAGACACTTGACCCTGAAAAAATCATCATTGGCTAGCAATGCGGCTTACTTGCCTTCGACATCGCCACCGGGCAGTAGATTGGCCTTGATACGGTCAGCAAAGGTCTTGTGCTCTTCGTCGCCGCTTTTCTCGCCTTCCACCTTTTTCATGATATCCTTCAGGCGCTCGGCGAACTTTTCGGGCTCCTTCTTGAACTCTTTGAGCGGAAACTCGTCTTTCTCCAAAGCTTCGTGCAGGGCCTTCCCATAGGGATTGCGGACCTTCTTCTTGTTCTCTTTGTTGACGTGACAAACATTACACTTGGCTGATGCCACCAGCTCTTTGAACTCGGGCTCCGCTTTGTCGCCAGCGTAATTCGCTTTGAATTGGTCGCTGAGTTGCTTGATTGCAAAGACAGGAGACACTGTCGACAATGCAAATCCAGCTACCGCTACGACAAACAACAACTTCTTCATCCGGTACTCTCCTCGTGTCATTATCCTGCTCTGAGATGCCAAACGCTCTCAGGCAGTTAGAAATTGGTATAGCAAGTGTGCACAGCAAGACGCACAAAATCAAGGGTTGATTCGTGCTAAATCGCTTCGGGGCAAACAGCCCTAAAGAGGGGGGATAGCACCATCGGGTGGAAAACCTGGCACGAACATCCCTTCCACGACTTTTAAATCCGCGACTTGGGCTTCATGCAGCGGCATGGCCGGAACGGAGGGTTGTTGCCAATTGACGTTGCGCTCGTTGCCCCGCTCATTATACCAACCGCTAACCTGGGCATCCATGAACCCAAAATCCGCAAGGACCTCCTGGTCTAGTTCCCACCTACAGACGGTGCCAATGTTCTGATCGTAGGCGTTGTCGAGTCCCTGCATCAACAAGAGATCAAAATTGCCGATCACATTCTGAAGAGGCACCCCCCGCACCAAAACATGCGGAACCTTCTCGCGAGACCAGTAGACGCAATTTTGACTGGTGCGGTTGAGCCCCACCTGCGGTGCTCCCTGGTAGTCAAGTCGAGCGAACCCTTGTTCGGTAACGAAGGTCGATTGCTTGCAAAAGAGCCGAACGAAACTCGACGCCACCGAATCTCTCGATTGCGAACGCATCTGGAGAGCGACCCCGGAAACCGCTACCAGCACGTCGTCGAAGCTCAGTTCAAATCGACTCTGGGCTTCTTGATCGGCCAGCCAAATTCCCATCAGTGACGCCTCTCCCCGCACGACGCAGCTGCGCGAACTGACGACGATAGACTTCCGGTTTTCAAATGCCGTCGCCTCCACTGGCATAGCGATCTCGGTCGACCTCCAAGCGTCATCATAACTGTCTCCCGGAACTTCATCCGTCGCCAAAATGACAACCACGCTCTGGCTATCGGCAAGATCCTTGACGGTTACGGAACACACCTCCAGCGCCAGCCCACATTCACCTCGCAAATGGAACACGCCCAGTTCACCGCCCGTCGGCACATCGGTTGGCACATTGACTTCAAAGCTCAGTCCATTGCAACGCAGCTTGGAATTGTCTACCGAGATCAGCCCGGTGCCGCTACCCAGTTCTGCGAGCAACTGGGGTGAAAACTCGATGGTCGCCTGAGAGGAGACTTCTCCGCGAATCGTCACATCCTTCAGCCCACTGAGAACTAACGGTTGGTCTACAAAAACGCGACCTCGAACTTCAATCTCGCCAACGGCTTCCTTGTTTTGCATCCGGTCGATCGCTCTCTCCATGGTCCGCTCCCAAAACCGACCGTCGACATCGAGCGGACGCTCCTGGCTGACGACCAGCGCCGTTGGCGCCGGAGGCACGCTAGCCGCTCCAACGCTGCCGGATGAACTGATACTGGCATCAAACGCGGGCAAACTGCTCGCCGTACCGGTCACCGGATCATTGATCGCATCGCCACTAGTGCTGAATCCCTTGGGGTCTGGCAGCGCTGCATCTCGCGACCGCTCCGCTTGCCCGCGACCTGCGGAAGCCCCCGGCGTCTCTCCAAGACCATCTGGGCTGGAGGCAGCAGCATTCCCGACGATCGGCTCTGCCGCCGCGGGAACTCTTCGCGAAGGAAACTCAAGATCGGGCAATTCCAATCCATTCGAGAGAGATTGCACGCTTTGTAACCATAAAGTACTGCCCAACAGAAACGCAAACGCGACCATCCACGGCAGGTTGCTTTCCAGCAAGGATCGCTGGGCGATACTGGGCGTTATCATCAACGTACCGGGTGATTGGCTGCGTGGAAGATCTTCCACTTCGGCAAGCAACATCAAATCGTTGATCAACTCGACCGGTTTCTGATAGCGATCAGCGGAACGCTTCGCCATCAACTTCATCATGATCTCGTATAGCTGGTCGCTCAGATCTTCTCGCCAGCCCCGTGGATCCGGCGGAGGCTGGCTGCCATGGTTGAGCAACTTCTGCAGGGCAGTTCCCTCCGGAAAGGGCGGGTGTCCTGTCAACATATAGAACAGCGTGCAGCCTAGAGAATAAAGGTCACTGCGTACATCCGCGTCCCGCGGATTGCGGGCTTGCTCCGGGGCGATGTAGTCGAACGTTCCCAGGGTGACTCCGCTGGCGGTCGCATCCGCATTCGATTTATCCAGCGATGTATCTCGCGCCAGTCCCATGTCGACCACTTTGGCAATTCCCGCGGCCGTTACCAGCACATTGGACGGCTTGATATCGCGATGTACCACATCGCGATCGTGAGCGTGCTGAAGTGCTTCGGCGACCTGACGCGTATAGTAAACCGCATCGTCTACACTGAGCGGTCCTTCCATCTCTACTAGATCGCGAACGTTGACTCCGTCTATGAACTCGAAAACGATGTAGTTCCATTGCTCCGCTTCGCCGACGTAGTACACCCGCGCGATATTGGGGTGGTCGAGCCGAGCTGCTGCCTGGGCTTCAAGCCGAAAACGCCTTAGCGTCTCCGGGTCACGCTTGGACGCCGGGATCACCTTGACCGCGACGATGCGGTCAAGCCGCTGATCACGCCCGCGAAAGACAGCCCCCATTCCTCCGCCGCCGATCATCTGTTCAACGGAGAAATGATCGAGTTGGCGTCCTTCGAGCATCGCCGCCAATTCCGATAGCGGCATCGATCGATAAAAATCCTCTGGAGCCGCTACCGGCCTTTGACTGATGACCGTTTTGTCATTCTCTCGGACCGGCTGGGCTGGGCCGTCCTGATCGGACTCAGCTGGGGAAACATCTAGCGGCCTATCGCCACGGGTCACCGCCGGTGACACATAAGAAACCGTGCGAGATGATGTCGAATCGCCACCACCCGGAGATGGAACGATCTCCTCACCATGCTGCGATTCTGATCCACCGCTATCGAGAGCGCTTTTCATCCCTGCTTGGCCAAAAGAAAAGACTGGTAACTCGAACCAAGGGTCAACGTGGACACCCACGAATGGGGTCGACCATCCACGGTGCGTGCGACCTGCCTTCCAAGCAGGCTAACACATTGCCATCACACAGTTTAGGATAGATGCCCTAACAATAACCGTCAAACTTCCCCCGACCGGCCGGCCTCCCAATTCCCGCTCGATTTAGCCACGCTGACCCAGTAAAAACCTGGACCAACCCGCCATGTGCCTCACCACAACTCTTTTGGCCCTCATCCTGAGCACAGGGATCTTTACGACAGATTACCTGCTTTTACCCGCACAATCGGCTCAACCGGACATCGTGCTGATCGTGGCCGACGATCTCGGTTGGGGTGATCTGGGTTGTTTCGGTGCTCAAGACCTGCAAACACCCGCACTCGACACTTTGGCCTCCAGCGGCCAGCGTTGGACAAATTTCTACGCCAACTGCTGCGTCTGCTCGCCCACCCGCGCTTCCATTCTGACCGGCTGTTACCCCGACCGAGTCGGAGTGCCGGGCGTCATTCGCACTCACGCGAACAACAGCTGGGGCAATTTCGCCGATGTCCCCACCCTGCCCGACCTGCTTTCAGATGCCGGTTACCAAACAGCGTGTATCGGTAAGTGGCATCTGGGTCTGGAGAAAGGTGCGCATCCGCTGGATCGCGGTTTCGACACCTTCCACGGTTTCCTGGGCGACATGATGGATGACTACTTCAACCATCTTCGCCATGGCAACAACTATATGCGCCGCGGTCGCCGGGAAATCACGCCGGAAGGTCACGCCACGGCGCTGTTCGCCAGCTGGGCAAGCCAAGCAGTCGAGCAGATGTGTAGCAAGCAAGACCCCTATTTTCTTTACCTCGCGTTCAATGCTCCGCACACGCCGATCCAACCGCCCGCCGACAAGCTCGCTCAAGTAAGAAAGCGGTTGGCCGGTACGAGCGAGCAGCGAGCGAAGCTGGTCGCGCTGATCGAGGACATGGATACCGCCATCGGACAAGTCCTCGAAACGGTTCGCAGTCAAAACCGTGATACGCTGATAGTCTTCGTCAGCGATAACGGCGGCCAGCTCAGCGTGGGCGCAAACAATGGAGACTTGCGTGATGGCAAACAGTCCATGTACGAAGGCGGTCTCCGTGTTCCTGCCATCTTCAACTGGCCAGGCAAGATTCCAGCCGGAAGCCACGCGTCGGCGATCGGCGTGACGATGGACCTACTCCCAACGATTGGTACCGCGGCTGGCACCGCAATTCCCGATTCGATTGATGGCCTGCCACTGAACCGGTGGATCGAGCAACCCGATTTGCCACAAGCAGAACGTGAGGTCTATTTCGTCCGTCGCGAAGGTGGCTTGCGCTACGCCGGCCTGACCATCGAAGCGCTACGCCAGGGAGACTGGAAACTCGTCCATAACCTGCCTACCAAGCGTTTTGAACTCTACCAATTGCAAGACGATCCACGCGAGCAAACTGATCTGGCGTCGACTCGGCCCGCTCAGTTCCGCCGGATGATGCAAACACTCCAGCATCACATCCAGCGCGGCGGACGAGTTCCCTGGCAGCCCGATTTTCAGGCAACGGACCACTAAAGCGGCGCTGAGCTTTGGCACTTGCAGTGGTGAAAAACATAACGTCAGAACATACGTTCTATCATGGAAGAATCGTGCGTTGTGCTCAGCCAGTGTCGCTGGCGGTGCTCGTCATCGAATGGGCCACCATAACCGATTCGATCTTCGACTGCGATTGTTCTGAATGCTTCGGATTTTGAAACACTTTCCTTAAGGCAAAAGATGGATGCACGAGTTGTGAATCATCCGCACTAACGCACGCGGACGACGGTGTTGTTGAATGGCCCCGTGCGGTTGGGATTCTCGGGGTCGTGTGTCCAATGCTCGCCGTTGATTACGAACTTGTATTCGTACTGCCCCTTTTTCATCTCGATTTCGGCGGTGAAGGCGCCGTCGGCGTCGGGTCCGTGCATCGGGTGACGCTCCTTACTCCAATCGTTGAACGAACCGGCAATGTGCACAGCGCGCGCATTGGCATCCCCCTGATAGCGAAATCTGACCAGGAATGTCTCGCCTCTGAGCGGCTGGACCTTGGGAAACTCCCCCTGCCGCACGTTGGGTCCCAAGCTGGTAATAAAACTTCCCAACATCATCTCGTCCCATGTCTGGTCCCCCCAACGTACTTCGGCGCTTGGATCCGGATTGACAAGATTTCGCTTGGAGTTGTCGAAAATGCCGTGGCACATCATGACGGTGCCTTCGGGCATCAACTTGGGCTTCTTCAGCACGTAGGTGTTCTGCCAATTGAAATCATAACGCGGCACGTCCAGCAAGATCTCCTGGGTGCCGTCCGGATAGTTGGCCGTAAAACGGAATGAACGCCCTCGGTAGTGCATATGCGGCGACATCGCATGAACCAATGTATCTTGTGTGAACTGATACCCCGATTCGACCTGAAAATTCTCCGCGCCCGGTGGAATCACGAAGTCGAGATTGATGGCTGCCTGAATCTTGCTTTCCTTCACGACCTCGCCGGGTTTTGCAAAGATCAATCCCACTTCACTTTGGTCGATTTGCTCGCTGCCGTTGGGTGTATAGTGAACTTGAAAGCCAAGCCTGGACCCGGCGGGCACGAAACGAGCCAAACCATCTTGGGGAGTGCCGGCGGGAACGCCTGGAGCGAACGCCGCGACGGCGTTGTAGAGCGGATCTTCGGCGTTCGGCTCTGCCTGCCCTTCGGGTAAGTAGAACATGAAGATGTGATGGACAACCTGTCGATTTCCCGGCCGGACCTCGGAGGCCTTGATCCAAACGTCTTCTTTGAAATTCGTATCGAGATAAAAGTATTGATAGGGCACGATCCCCTTCGCCGGCACGGTGAACGGCTTGGGCATTTTGAATACGACATCAGGATTGCCGATCTGCCATCCCTCTTCGTACTTCACAGGCTCAGGTAACTGCGATTCATCTCCAAGCGGTACACCATTGTCAACCCATTGCCTGAACAAATTTTTATCTTCCTTTATCATCCGCGCGTCGTTCAGAAACTCGCCATGGTCCGGACTTGCATGCCACGGTGGCATGCGTCCGTCGTCCATCACTTCGCAAATCGTCTCTGCCCAGCCAACGACCTCGTGATAGTCGGTCAGAGAAAACGGGGCGATCTGTCCAGGGCGATGGCAACGAACGCAATGTTCCTGCAACAGGCGCGCGATCTGATTCGAGTAGGTGATATCGCCTGTAGGGGCCTTGCGGCTGGCGCGCCCAATGTGGCAACCGACCGCCTTGATGCGAGGTTTTGAAACAGGCTTGCCGGCCAACAACTCGTCGATCGCCTCGGCCAGATCCTGCCGCGAGAAGTCGGCTCTCGAATAACCCACGCCATACTGATCATCGATGCGTCCCTGATAGCGGATGACACGCTGCCGGTCGAGCACGAACGCCTCAGGCGTGCGCTCGGCACCAAATTGATCAGCCACCCTGCTTCCGGCGTCTTTCAGCACCGGAAACGTCAACTGATGCATACGCGCATAGTGCCCTATCTCCAGCAGGGTATCCTGGCTGTTCGCATTGATTCCAACAATCTGAATCGACTTGTCTTGGTACCGCTCAGCCAAATCAACCAACCGAGTCGCATACAGCTTCGCGAGCGGACACTCCGTTCCGAGAAACACGACGACGACGATCTGCTTGTCGCGCCACTCGCCGAGCGAGTGTGCTGTGCCTAGATGGTCAGAAAGCGTGAAGTCGTCGATCGACTTGCCAACGGATGACTCGGCAAATGCGGCCGAATTCGAAACGAAGATCCAGGCGACGAAGAGTGACAAGGCGAGTCTGCTCATGACGATCTCCAGAGTCGTAGGTGGTCTGCGGCGCATCGGTGGACGGGTCTGAACGGGGACAAAGCCAATCGAATCCATTGACTCACTACCAATCGTCTCCAACCAGCAGAGGTGGTTCGAGCAAAACACAAAAAGTGACAAAGTAGCTTAACAAAACGCGTTGCCCGCGTGCACCGTCCCACCGATGCACCAACTCAGTCTATTCCTTTCTCACGTCGGCTGCGCATCGGAGCGCGTGATCGTTTGCGCAAAACTCGAACGGCAGACCGCACGATGCTTACAAGCAGTCCTAGCGGATGTCTTACCTGCCCCATCGCAGGCCGCGGCGGCCATGGAACGCCAAAGACCGAAAGATACGAAGACACCGACCAGATCGTCACGTCCATGTGACGAACTTCCCAAGGGCGGCTAGCGAAGGGCGGCCCCCACGTAGAGCTCGACTGGTGCGCCTGCATGACGTTCAAACCGCGACCTCAATCGGTAACGTTTCAGGCTATCTCTTCCGGACGTCTCCGCGATCTGCACGAACGGCCCATCGCCGTAGGGGTCCAGATGCGACGCGAGTGCGTCCGGCCCACTCAAACGCATTGCTACGGCAGCATCCCACAAGGCCAGGCGACAGCGGTAGGCGGCGTTTGCCGTATAGAGATTGGTGACGCCTGGAGCCGCGAACCGCGCAATCGGATTGGAGTTCAGTCGCTCTGTCAAGATCTCGTTTCTCTCGCGAAACACGGCCTGCGGCAAATCGATCAGGGCCTGCATCTCGGCGTACAGCGGTCTGAGCGCCAGGAGATGCTCAATAAACTGCTCGCGACTTCCGCCGGCGACCAGCAAATCTTCGGCATCCTGCTTCGAAGATGTCAGCGTCATGCAGAGGTCGATCAGTTGCCCATCGCCAGACACCTGAAGTTTCTCAACGGCCCAATCGACAAATTGCTCTTCCGAGGCAATGGCATCGGTCATCGATCCCATTTTGGGTGCGGACCCAAGTTGCTCGACCGTACTCTGCAACAACCGACTATCGATCTGTGGCAGGTAGGCAGCCATGACGACCATAGCGTTCATCTCGATGGAGTATCCCACCAGTAGACCGATCAGCGTGCCATCCTGGCTGACGTGTCTGGCCAGCACCGTGGCAGCGACAACATCCCTAGCCGCCTGCTCATTCTCCTGCTGCTCAAAGGCCTGCCGGGCGCGAAGCAACGCCAGTCTGGCCAGTGTTCTGGCCTTGGCGATATGAGGTAGCAACGTTTCAGCGCCGTCACTGCGCAATTCGACCCCCCAGTCGCAATGCTCGATCGCTGCTCCATGATGCAGCGCACGCAATGAGTACTCGCTCTGGCTGAGCCATTCCTTCAACCGCGGGTCGACGGGAGTCGCGAAACCGGCTTCGCGGCACGCCTCGTCCAGCTTCTCTTCCAGTGCCGCATCCAACCGAGGAATCGTCGAAAATGCTTGCCAATACTTCAAGGCGGCATTGGAAACTGGCTCGTCTGCGAGCAGGCTCCCGCCAAACAGCAGCACACCGCCGAGAACAGCGTACAAACTTCTCTGAACCATCATCATCGCATACCTCTCTCTCTACTTAGCAAAGCAACCGAACTATGAAACCGGTCGGGTAAAGGGGTCAGGAGTCAATTGTGCACAGCACCCGAAGGGCCGCTGGCGGCAATTGACTCCTGACCCCCTTACCCAAATCTTTAGTGTTGACAAAGCACTAGGGTCCTTACTCGTAACTGTCCGCGAACCGATGCCAGTTGCTCCAGGTCAGTACAACGGCCATATCGTCGCCTGCCCCCGTCTCTTCAAATGTTCCATCTTCAAATGCCCTCGTGTCTTCAAAAGAGCTTGCTCTCCGCCCAAGTAATACCTCCCAGTCCTCTGCTGGATCACTGAGAGTCAGTCGATAGGCTTGAATCGTCGGCATCAGTACAACGTCATTCGCGACGTCAGCGTCATTCGCATTCTCGACAGCCGCGACACCGACGCCTTGCTTGACCAGACCAGGCCGAGGCGGCTCGCGACGAATATAGAATGCTAGTAGGAGTCCAGCCGCGATGGCTGCCAGCCCCAAAAGCACCCTTCCCCGCCAACCGGGCCGCTGTCGCTGATTTTGGTGCCGCAATGTGCTATGGATCTCGTCCATCACTCGCGATCGCACATGCGCAGGAATGCCAGATGTTGGAGGCTGCGAAAGCTCGCGCTCCAGCTCTTCGAGATCTTCCGGCAAATTGTTGGGCTCTAACATGCCTCTCTCCTCAATTCGGACCGCAGCTTTTCGAGCCCGTATCGATACCGGCTGGCCGCAGTGTTTAGGCTGATTCCAAGCAGACTGGCAATGCTCGCAAAGGTCATTTGCGCGTCGGTCTTGAGCACGATGACTTCCCGTTGCTTCTCCGGCAGTCTTTGGACGGCGTTATTCAGGGCCTCCTCGTCAACGCTGGCAGCATCGGCCACCGATCGTTGCGCGATCTGGTCCAGGGATTCCAATGACGTCGGCTGCCTTCGCTGGCGTTTCATCAGTCGGTTGGCAACGCGAACGAGTGACGCGAACATATAGGCGTTCAGGTCCTCCACGTGCAACAACCTGTGACGGGAGGTGACCAATCCGACCAAAACCTCCTGAAGTGCATCGTCAGCATCCGATCTGGAGGCCAGCATCCGTAGCGCGGCGCGTCGAAGACGCGGTCCAGCAACAGTTAGCAATTGGCCAAACGCTTCCTCGTTGCCCGCGGCAAGGGCAGATCGCAAGTCATTGATGCAAGGCGGTGATGTATTCATAGGCTTCTAACTCTATAAGAGCAGCCTAATCACCGCATTTGTCTTTTTGGATGCGAAAATACCCCAACTCGACCGTGCAAAGATCAGCCACCAGCCCAGTTGGGAATCAGGCGAATTGGGCAAAAGGCGACCTTGCCGGCAGGGCAGTACGTTCCGTCCGTCGCGCTTGAGTTGCTCGTACCCCCGGCGACGCAAGGCATGTGGGCTGGCCCGTCCTCGGTTCAACCCTGACCGGGCGGTAAAGGCAACAGTCGACCTGAGGACACGCGGGGTCGCTCG
>JANQJJ010000185.1 GCA_028281725.1 Pirellulaceae bacterium
ATTCGGAGATATCTTTGGCGGTACGATCTTTGAAGACTTCTTCGGCGGTCGTTCACGAACGCGGGTTCGCCGAGGGGCGGATATCCGTTGCGATGTGACGCTGGATCTCGAAGAAGCCGCCCGGGGAACCAGCAAACAAGTCTCATTGACTCGCCATGAAAAATGCCAGCCATGCGGTGGAACGGGTGCCGAACCTGGTTCGGAGCCTCAGATATGCGCGCGCTGTCGGGGGCAAGGGCAGATCGTACAGGCGACCGGGATCTTACGGGTTCAGACCACCTGCCCTCAATGTCGCGGTAGTGGGAAGCTGATTACTTCGCCCTGTCGAGAGTGTGACGGTTCCGGCGCGCAACCTCGCGAAGTATTGTTGGAAGTTACCATACCGGCCGGCGTCGACGACGGAATGCGGGTTCGCCTGGCCGAGGAGGGGCAAGCCAGCCCGGACGGAGGGCCTCCCGGTGACGCCTATTGCTTCATTCGGGTAAGGCCGCATAAAATTTTCCGACGTGAAGGCAATGACCTCGTACTCCAGATGCCGCTCAGCTACTCGCAGGCCGTTTTGGGAACCGAGTTTGAAATTCCCACCTTGGGAGGCAGAAAATCGATTGATATTCCCAGTGGAACGCAAAGTGGAGAGGTGTTTCGGATTCGCGGTTTCGGGATGCCGGATCCGCGAAGCGGTGGCCGGGGAGACTTGCTCGTTCAAACCTTTGTGGAGATTCCCAAGAAGGTCGGGGCCAAGCAGGAGGAGCTGCTCAGACAGCTGGCCGAATTGGAGGAAGAGCATGTGACACCCCACCGTAAGTCGTTCCTACAACGAGTTGTCGACTACTTTTACAGTGATGAAGTAGAGCAAGAAGACGGCGAATCGAAGAAAGGCTAGATATGCAACCAAACGAGAATTCAGAAGATACCCATCAGGAACTGGAGCTAGGAAGCTCCGAGGATGGCAGCGGTATCGAGCAAGCACTCGATGAGGTGCTCGAGGGTGTGGCGTCGGAGCCAGTATCAGGCAGCGAAACCGTCGACGAGCGGGTTGCCGCGGCCGATCGCGAAGTATTGCGGGCTCGGGCGGAACTAGAGAACTTCCGCAAACGGATGCAGCGTGATTCCGATCAGCAGTTGAAGTACGCCAACATGTCCTTGGTGCGGGATTTGGTTGAAGTGGTTGACAATCTAAATCGTGCCATCGAGGCGGCACGCGACGAAAATGCGAGTGCTCCGGCGCTGCGCGAAGGGGTGGAGATGGTGACCGAACAACTCTCGGGCGTACTGGCCAAGCACGGTTGTCGGCCGATCGAATCGCTCGGCACGGAGTTCGATCCCAACTTCCATGAAGCGATTGCCCAGACGCCGAGCGAGCAGCACGCGGCAGGACACGTCGCTCAAGAAGTGGCGGTCGGCTACGTTTTGCATGATCGCGTGGTTAGGCCCAGTAATGTCATTGTGAGTACCGGCCCAGCCGATCAATGATCGGTCAGTCAGATCGCAGTTGCCTCAAATTTTTAAAGTGAGTGTTAGGTTTCCTGGAGCGAGTTTGATGCCAACGTACGACTATCAGTGCGACGCGTGTGACTATACGTTTGAACTGTACCAGGGGATCAACGATGCCAAGAAACGCAAGTGTCCCAAGTGCGGCAAGCTCAAACTGCGGCGGCTGCTGGGAACTGGAGCTGCCATCGTGTTCAAAGGGTCGGGCTTCTACCAAACCGACTATCGCAGTGAGGCTTACAACAAGGCCCGGGCCGCGGACAAGCCGAGTGACAAGTCTGCGGACGCCAAATCGGAAGGGAAGTCAGCAGGCAAGTCGGAGAAGAAGTCGGGAGGAGATAGTAAGTCGGGAGCATCAGGCAAGTCCACCCAACAGGGCAAGTCGAAGTAGCTTCACCGTAGTGGACAGAATATGAATCAAAAACTGTTGCGCCGGCAGTTTGACAACGGCCTCGTATTGCTTGGCGAGCATATGCCTTGGCTGCGTTCGTCAGCCTTTTCGTTTTTGCTTCCCGCCGGCACTTGTTTTGAGCCCCAGGGATTTGACGGGCTCGCCGGTATGACCAGTGAAATGGTGCAGCGCGGGTGTGGAAAACTCGATAGCCGCGGCTTTCTGGAAATGCTCGATCAATTGGGCGTCGAACGCAGCAGTTCCATCACCACCAACCACAGTTCGTTTAGCTGTGCCATGCCCAGCGAGGTGTTGTCGGAAGTCCTGACGCTGTATAGCGACCTGGTACGTGGCCCGCATCTTCCCGAATCGCAGCTTGGCGACGCCCGGCAGCTGTGTATCCAAGATTTACGAGCTCTGGACGATGAACCATCGCATCGCTGCTTTAGCGAACTGAAGCGGTTCCGCTACCCGCTTCCGTTTGGGCGGATATCCCAGGGGACCAAGGAGGGCCTGGATGCGATTGACATGGAGCAAGTCAGGTCGTTTTTCAAGAACCATTACAAACCGGCCGGTAGCGTGCTGGCCGTAGCGGGCAACTTCGTCTGGGAAGAGGTTTGTGAGGTGGTCGAGCGGCAGCTGGGGCCATGGAGTGGAACGCCGCCTGAGCAGATGCCGGACCTCTATTCGCATTATGGAAGTCGGCACGTCGATCATGCGTCCAATCAAACGCACTTGGCGCTCGCCTACGACTGCGCATCGTACGAAAGTCCCGACTACTATCAAACGCGGGCTCTGGTAGGTGTGCTCAGCGATGGAATGAGTTCGCGTCTGTTTTCCGAAGTCCGGGAGAAAAGGGGGCTCGTCTACTCAGTATTCGCAACCTGTTTCTCCTTGGCCGGTCAGGGGAGTGTTCTGTGCTACGCGGGCACTACCACCAATCGCGCCGAAGAGACCTTGCAAGTTCTGCTGGAAACGATTCACTCTCTTGGCGACGGCATTACCGAGGACGAACTCGAACGGCTCAAGAATCGAATCAAGAGTTCTTTGGTGTTTGAGCAGGAATCGTCGCTGGCGCGGAGTAGCCAGATCGCCAGCGATTGGTTCTACCTGGGGCGAGTCCCCGGCCGCGAAGAAGTCTGCGCCAAGGTGGACGCATTGAGCTGTGAAAGCCTGTTGTCCCATTTTCGAGAGAACTTGCCGAGAAATTTTTCACTTGTCACCGTGGGGTCTCAGTCCTTGGAGTTGCCAGATGGAATTGTTGACGCACAAAACTGAGGAAGGCCCTGAAGTCGTCGTACTTCAGGACCCCACCGCCTTTACCGCGTCCATTGGCTGGTTTGTGAGGACAGGTGCTCGGGATGAACAGCCCGAGATCGCCGGTGTGAGTCATTTCCTCGAACATATGGTGTTTAAGGGGACGCATCAACGCACTGCGGAAGACGTCAATCGCGAACTGGATCATTTGGGAGCCCAGTCCAATGCGTTTACCTCCGAGGATTCGACCGTGTTTTACGCGTCGGTTCTGCCGGAATGTCAGACGCGAGCCATTGATCTTCTAACCGACGTGATGCAACCTCTACTCCGCGAGGAAGATTTTGAGACAGAACGACAGGTGATTCTGGAAGAGATCGCCATGTACGACGATCAGCCGCCGTACGGAGCGTTTGAGCGCGCTACCGAATTGTTCTTTGGGGAGCATCCGCTGGCAACCCGAGTTCTAGGGACGGCGGAAACGGTGGCTGACATGACGGTCACTCAGATGCAAGAGTACCATCGCGCGCGGTACACCAAGGATAACATGTTTCTTATCGCCAGCGGGAATATTGACTTTCCCCAACTAATAGATCACGTGTCGGAAGTCTCACAGTCTTGGCCGGCGCGGGCTCAGTCGCGGCAGGCAGCAGAGCCCCAGTACGCTAGTGGTCACGCGCTCATCCAGCGAGAGTCGACGCATCAGCACTATGCGGTTCAACTGTGGCCAGGCTTGTGCAGCAATGATCCCGATCGGTACGCGCTGCGGATGCTCTGCTCGATTCTTGCCGATGATTCAGGAAGCCGGCTTTTTTGGGAACTGATCGATACGGGCCGAGCCGAAACGGCCGCGCTATGGCCTCAGATGTTCGACGATTGCGGTTGCCTGATTGGCTATCTTTGCTGTGCTCCGGAAGATGCTCGGGAGAATGAAGCGATTCTGCAGCGCGTGATCGAGTCCGCATCGCGTGATGGAGTCACGGAAAAGGAGATGGAGCTGGCGCGAAACAAGATTTCAAGCAGCCTGGTCTTGTCCGATGAGCGTCCCGGCAACCGGCTGTTCGCCTTGGGGCAATCGTGGTTGAGCCGCAAAAGCTACGAACCTTTGGACGTGGTCCTCAGCCGGTACGCCGCGGTCAGTCCTGAAGATATCATTCGCGTGGCGGAAAAAACGCTCAGTCGCGAACCTGCGACCGTGAAGATCGTTGGGCGGAGTGACGAGTCCTAGAGCATTTTTACTTTTGGTGTAGCCAGTTTGCAGCGAGGAACGCGCCAGAAACCGCTGAGTGCATAGGCTATGCGGGCGTGCGGGCTTGCACTAACCAGTCGATCCATTCCGAGCCCGCTTCCAGACCGCGGGAAGCACGGTGGCTGATTTGTCCCCAGATCGGCCTGTTCGAGTGTCACACCACGCAAAGCAGTCGTTTCATGGAGTAGCAAGCGTCCGGGGCGAGCCAACCGACCGGTCGACCAGCGGCTCAGTGCAGGTAAGCTTTTCGAAACTTGGCCATGTTCGCCAGCAGCGGTTTGGATTTTCCCTCGGAATCCCACAGCCCGGCCCCTTCCGTGGCACCGGAGATCTGATCACTGGTTGCGTTCCAGATGACGGCATGGACGGACGGTTTGGAAAGCAGCAAGCGGACAATCGTTTCTGGGGCAATATGACCGGATTGAGGAGACGCCATTTGCCAGGCGGAGACTTGGCGGACTTGCTCCGGGGTGGCGGGATGGGGAGTGCCGCTGTGTTGGCTATCCAGGTTTGAGTTAGTCGGACTACTGAGAATGATCATCAGCGGTAGACCGAGCATGGACCATCGATCAATGAGCCGGTTCACTTCGATGGGGTCTCTGGGAAAGGAGCCGCCGGGCCAGGAATCGAAGTTCAGTTCCAAGGCGAGTCCGCTTAGTCCCAAATCGGCGCGAATGAGTGCGTCGGCGAAGTGCAGAGGCGAAATGCCGTTGGCATCATTCCTCAGGTACTCGCTCCAAGGTTGATCAATGGTCAGCAGAACCGGGCAGCGCTCGTCGGCACGACGGACCGTTTCAATCAACGAAACCGCCATTCGTAGGACTTCTTCGTCCGACCAATCCATCTCTCCGGGGACATTCAGACCGGCGGCACAGTTCCAAATGTGGGTTTGGCCACGATATCGCTCCACCGTTTCTTGCGCGTGTCGGCAGGCGGCCTGTAGGACGCTGTCAAAGCCTTCGTTCAGCAGTACCATCCACTGAGGCAGGGAGCCCTGGCGAAAGTTGACCAACGGGCCGATACACACCTTCTTGTTCTCTCGATTGGCCCAGGCGACTTGCTCATCGAAGGCATCAAACCGGCGTTTTCCGGATGAAGATTCCACGGAGCCCAGATCCGCGCCCACGCAGATCAGATTGAACGCGGCAGCCAGAGCGTCACCGATACTGGCAAGAGCCAACTCGGATTGCATCCGTACGCCAAAGAGCGTCGCCAGGCGGCCTTCGCTCTGCCGACGTGCTTCCAAAGCCTGCACGCTGAAGGTGTCGCACAAGGAGACAGCCGCCTGCAAGGCCAAGTCGATCGCTTGCTGAGCTTGGCTGTGCTGGGACAGGTCGTCGCCCACAGAGGTCAAGGCATGCAGGAACTGGCTGAGGGAGTTTTCCGCCAGCGGAAAGAAATCGTCGGATAGTTTGAGACCGGCCCGTTGCCATTCGGCAGTCTGAGATTTCAGTCGATTGACCGTCCCCCGCGCCAGCTCCACTGCCAGGGTATAAGGTTCTTCTGAAATACGTAGGCTGGTCGTTGATAGGCAAACATTACCGACACTGCTGGTCGGCCAGACAATGTTTAGTTTACCTGACTCCTCAATCTCTCTACCAATGCTAAACTGGTCGCCTTCTAGCCGATGATGGCAACGCCAAGGAATCCCTTCGATACCCGTGATGTAAGCAGTGTTCCACACACGTGAGTCAAAACCCTCGGCATTTGGAACCTTGAATCGCAGGTCACCCATTCAAACGTGGCTTTCGAAGCGTTGGTCGACCGGCAATGAGGTTGGCGGGCGGAGGTGTTGTCGGTACTCAGGAGCAAAAATTGGAAAAGAGGCGAATCTACAGTAAGACGACGATAGGTTCAATCAAAGTAAGGTTTGGTCCAGGAATAAGTTCGGCATTTCGGGCGGTAGCGGTCGAGTCGCCTTGGCCACCGGTGAATTGATTTGCCGGCTACCTCTAGCTTACGGCGGCAGACAACATGTCGACCCATTTTGGGGTAGTTTCGAAGAATTAAAAATGGGGCGATGGTGATGAAGACGACATCAGCGGTACTTTCTACATCGGCGCCGTACCCACGACGGCAGGGAAAGGTGCGGGATGTATACGATCTCGGCAAGCACTTGCTGATCGTCAGTTCGGATCGAATCAGCGCCTTTGATTGGGTTCTTCCCAGTGGAATACCCGGCAAAGGCATTATCCTGACGCAACTGAGCAAGTTTTGGTTCCAGCGGCTCTCGGTCGACCATCATCTGATATCGACAGATTTGCCGGAAGACTTGCAGTTGACCGAGCAGCAGCGGAACGAGTTTGCCGGTCGGACTATGCTGACCAAGAAGGCTCAAGTCATTCCGTTTGAGTGCGTGGTGCGCGGCTATCTGGAAGGGTCCGGATGGCGAGAGTATCAGCAGACGGGGCAAATCTGCGGGATACGCTTGCCGTCCGGGCTGAAACAGTGCGACCGTCTCCCGGAGCCGATCTTCACGCCCGCGACCAAGGCGGATGAAGGGCACGACGAGAACGTTTCCTTCGAGACGATGGCGAATTCCATCGGTGAAGAACTCGCGGCCAAACTGCGAGAGCGGAGTTTGGACGTTTATCGCGAGGGGAGCCAGTGGGCCAGAGATCGAGGAGTCCTGATTGCCGATACGAAGTTCGAGTGGGGTCGGTACGAGGACCGGGTCATTCTGATCGATGAAGTGCTTACACCGGACAGTTCGCGATTCTGGCCGGCTGACCGTTACCAGCCAGGGGCGTCCCAGCCATCTTTTGACAAGCAGTTTGTTCGAGAATGGCTGATGGCCACCGATTGGGATCGGGCGAGCGAGCCCCCTGCCCTGCCCCCGGACGTCGTCGAGCAGACGCGGGCCAAGTATGAGAGTGTCTTGAAATTGCTCACCAAGCCATAGCAGCCGCAGCGCTGATCCGCCACGCGTGGGTCTGCGCCAGGTCCGTTCACACCAGCCCGGGAATCAGAAATTTTGAATTCGAATCCATACTCAAGTCCCACTCAGGATGGAAGCCCGCCCGTTCGCCGCGCAACGCTTGCCTTCATCTTCGTAACCGTACTGCTCGACGTGTTGTCTCTGGGGGTCATCATTCCCGTTCTTCCCAAAATGATCGAGGAAGACTTTCTCGGAGGCAACACGTCCTTGGCCGCCGTCTACACGGGGCTGTTCGGCACGGTCTGGGCTTTGATGCAATTTCTCTTTTCTCCGCTCCTGGGGGCGCTGTCCGATCAATTCGGGAGGCGGAAAGTAATTTTGCTTTCTTGTTTTGGTTTAGGGCTGGACTACATCCTGATGGCGCTGGCGCCCAATCTGATTTGGTTGTTCGTGGGGCGAGTGCTTTCGGGCATCACGGCAGCCAGTTTTTCGACTGCCGGAGCCTACATTGCCGACGTCACGCCCCCGGAGAAGCGGGCGGCCAGCTACGGTCTGTTTGGAGCTGCGTGGGGTATCGGCTTTATCGTGGGACCTGCTGTGGGCGGGCTGCTCGGAGACTACGGTTTGCAGACGTTCGGCGTTTATGGGTTGCGCATTCCACTTTGGGTTGCTGCCGGGCTGACGATCGTCAATGCCGCGTACGGTTTTTTTATACTGCCGGAATCTTTGGCGGAGGAGAACCGATCCAAGTTTTCGTGGAAGAAGGCCAATCCGCTCGGTTCTCTGAGGCTATTGCGTTCGCATTCGGAGTTGCTGGGACTGGCAGCCATTCTGTTGATTTACCAGTTGGCCCACCAGGTGTTTCCGAGTGTGTTCGTTTTGTACGCCGGCCATCGGTACGCTTGGGGACCGAGGGTCGTGGGGGTGACGTTGATGGTTGTGGGCTTGGCTAGCGTCGTCATGCAAGGGTTTGTCGTTCGTCGAACCGCCTCGATCCTTGGTGAGCGAAAGATGCTGTTTATCGGCCTGGTTTTTGGTGCTTTGGGCTACCTGATCTACGGCGTTGCTCCTACCGGCTGGCTCTTTTGGAGTGCCATTCCGGTATTCTCCTTCGTAGGATTCTTCTCGCCGGCCATTCAAGGCCTGATGACTCAGCGCGTCAGTGCCAGCGAACAAGGGCAACTCCAGGGAGCCAATAGTTCTTTGATGGGAATTGCGGGAATGGCAGGCCCCATCATGTTCACTTCCATCTTCTCAGCCGCGATTAGCCAGAGCGCTCCGGTGAACCTACCGGGCGCTCCGTTTTTGGTGGCGACGGCGCTGCACGTCCTGGCGATCGTTCTGGCAATCGTCGTCTTACTTCGAGTTCCGAAAGGCGAAGCCAAGCCAGCACCCTAGCTGGCAGCAAGAGCCTGCTGCACGGCCTGGGCCATGTCGGCCGGTGAGGGGGCTACGACGATACCAGCGGCTTCCAGCGCTGCCTGCTTCTCCGCTGCGGTCCCTTTGCCGCCGGAGATGATCGCACCGGCGTGGCCCATGCGTTTGCCTGGAGGTGCGGTAGCCCCGGCGATAAACGCGGCCACTGGCTTGGTGACATTTGCCTGGATGAATTCGGCGGCCTGCTCCTCGGCGTTACCACCAATTTCACCGATCATCAGAATGGCTTCGGTCTGGTCGTCTTCCTGGTAGAGCTTGAGCAGGTCGATGTAGGAGGTACCGACGATCGGATCACCACCGAGTCCCACACATGTCGATTGTCCGAGGCCCAGGTTGCTCGTCTGCCAAACCGCTTCGTAGGTCAAGGTACCGCTACGGCTGATGATGCCGATTTTGCCCGGGGTGTGGATGTAGCCCGGCATGATGCCGATTTTACACTCGCCAGGCGTGATGAGCCCGGGGCAGTTGGGACCGATCAACACCGAGTCGCTACGGCGAACTCGCTGGTAGACGTCGACCATGTCCAGAACAGGCACCCCCTCGGTGATGGCGGCAATGACCTCGATGCCAGCGTCGATCGCCTCCTTGATCGCATCGGCGGCAAACGGTGGAGGGACGAAAATCATCGTCGCATTGGCTCCCGTCTCCTGGACGGCCTCTTCCACCGTGTCGAAAACCGGTACGCCCTCGACGACCTGACCACCTTTTCCAGGCGTCACACCACCGACCATTTGGGTTCCATACTCAGCGCAGCCAACGGTGTGGAACGTCCCAGCCTTGCCGGTAATACCTTGGCAGAGAACACGCGTCTGCCGGTTGATCAGAATGCTCATAATTCGCTTCGTGTAGGGATTGGTTTGGAGTGGTTGGTGGAGTGCTAGGTGACTAGTTCGGGAGGGGATGGGCTAGGAGCTGACAGCGGCGACAACCTTCTTGGCGGCGTCGGTCAGGTCGTCAGCGGGAATCATGGCAAGTCCGCTATCGGCCAGCATTTTCTTGCCTTCTTCGACTTCCGTTCCTTCCAGTCGTACCACCAGCGGAATGGAAATACCGATTTGCTTGGAAGCTTCAATCAGTGCGGCGGCAATCGTGGTGCAACGCGCGATTCCACCAAAGATGTTGATCAGTACCGCCTTGACGTTCTTATCCGACAAAATGATGTTGAACGCTTCGACGACTTGTTCGGTTGTAGCTCCTCCGCCGACGTCCAAAAAGTTGGCCGGCTCACCACCGTGAAACTTGATGATATCCATGGTCGACATGGCTAATCCCGCACCATTGACCAGGCAACCGATGGTGCCATCGAGCTTGACGTACGACAACCCCGCGTTGCCCGCCCGCACTTCCGCCGGGTCTTCCTCGCCCAAGTCTCTCAGCTCTTGCAAGTCCGCGTGTCGGAACAGCGCGTTGTCGTCGAAAGTGACTTTGGCGTCCAGAGCGATCATCTGACCGTCTTTCGTAATCACCAGAGGGTTGATCTCCACCAACGAGCAGTCCAGGTCAACACTCAGCCTGCACAACCGGCGCATGAACTTGTCCGCGGCTCTGGCGGTTGTGCCGGAGATCCCCAGCTTCTTGCAAAGTTTGCGAACCTGGTAACTTTCCAAGCCGATTGCCGGATGGAAGTGCTCACGAAAGATCTTCTCGGGAGTCTCTTCGGCGACCTGTTCGATTTCAACGCCACCTTCACTGCTGACCATCAAGACCGGCATGGCCGCTCCGCGATCGAGGACGATGCCCAGGTAGAGCTCTCGCTCGATCTCACAGCCCGCTTCCACCAGCACTTGGTTGACGAGAGCCCCTTCGGCGCCGGTTTGAATCGTCACCAATCGTTTCCCCAGCAGGTTCTCGGCCACTTTCGCCGCTTCCTCAGCCGACTTGACGAGCTGAACCCCGCGTTGGTCCGGGTTATCGATGATGGTGCCCTTGCCGCGTCCGCCCGCATGAACTTGGGCCTTGACCACCGCCAGAGAGCCGCCCAATTGGGTGTAGGCTTCTGCAGCCTCTTGTGGGGAGCGGGCAACATGACCGTCGAGCACCGGCACGGACGCGTTGCGGAAGAGTTGTTTGCCTTGATACTCGTGGATTTTCATCTTGGCAGCCCGTTTCGGTAGCGTGAGAGTAAGGCTTCGCTCAATCGCCAGCGGGCGTGAAGCGCAGCTTGCAGCAATGGTTCGGAGAGTTGGGGATTATAGGGGCCGGCCAGCCACGGAAAAAGTGGCCTTGGTATGGCTAGGCGGTCTCCCATCGAAGTTCATGGGCACCAAAGTATAGTGGGGCTTGCCTGCAGATGACCAAGCGTGCCAACCACAAAGGTTGCGGTGGCTGTAGGGAGGGCAGACCTACGGGGCCGAGAGCGGCTCAGTCTTGGAATTGGATATCATCGATGCCGAGACGCTTCATCTTCTTGTAAAGCGTCGTGCGGTTGATGCCCAGCTGATCGGCCGTCAGATTCCGGCTGAAGCTGTTGGCGCGAAGCACGTCGAGAATGATTTGTCGCTCAGGGGCTTCGAGTGCCTCGCGGAGCGTCTGGCCCTGGCTGATCGTGGCGACGCTTGGCGATCTGGCGGAGGAACTGCCGAGGAGGGCCGGCGGTAGCATTTCCATGCCGATGGTTGGAGATTTGGTCAACAAGACGGCTCTCTGAACCACGTTCTCCAGTTCTCGAATATTGCCGGGCCAGGAGTAGTTCATCATGGTTTCGAGCGCCTCAGGGGCAAACCCGCTGATCTCCTTGTTGACGTCGGCCAGAGATTTTTCCAGAAAGTGCTCAACCAGTAGAGGAATGTCGGCGACCCGCTCTCGTAGCGCCGGTAATTCCAGGTGGATCACGTTGATTCGGTAGAACAGATCCTGGCGAAATCTTCCCTCGTCGACCGCTTGTTGCAGGTTTTCATTCGTCGCCAGGACACACCGGGTATCCACCGATACCGTTTCGTTTCCGCCCACGGCCTCAAATTGGAACTCCTGCAGTACGCGCAGCAATTTGATTTGCATGGCGGTCGAGGCGGTCCCAATTTCGTCCAAGAATATCGTGCCTGTATCCGCATGCTCGAACTTGCCGATTTTGGCATGATTGGCACTGGTGAAGGCGCCGGCCGTGTGGCCAAATAGCTCGCTTTCGAGCAAAGCGTCCGGCAGCGCGCCGCAGGCAACTTCCACGAACGGTTGGTCTCGGCGGCTACTACGGCGATGAATGGCCCGCGCAATCATCGACTTGCCCGTTCCGTTCTCGCTGGTAATCAGCACGGTGGCTTTGGTGTCCGCCACACTGTCGATCACATCGAAC
>JANQJJ010000020.1 GCA_028281725.1 Pirellulaceae bacterium
CACTCGCAATTTCTTCGGTATGTTCGTCGATATCGACCAGCAACTCGGCCGCGAGCAGGCGATTGCGTGCATCGGCATTTTGAAAACTCTCCCAGAGCACGTCCAGCGCCTTTGGATTGGCATTGGAATCCGTCTTATACAGCGTCCACGCAGCGCGCAATCGTGTTGGCAAGGGTGCTTGGGTCAATATCTTGCGGAGGGTAGGTCTAGCGACGCCCGCGGCTGTTCCTGTCTTCGCCAGCGCGGAGAGCGCGCGACCGGCCAGTTCAGGTGCATCTTCCTCCAGCAGAGTGATCAACGTGTTCGCCGCAGCCCGCGCATCCAGTCCCGTCTCTATCCACGCCTCCGCTGCCACCAGTCGGACCCAGGGGTTGGCATGCGGGAGCAATTCGGCCAATGGCTCGGCACTCTGCGCGTCGGAGCGTCCGATCTTGCCAATCGCCTCCGAATAAAGGTCGACGTCACGCAGACTGACATATTTTAGTCGGACGAGTGTCTTCGCAATCGCCGGAATCGACTGCTGAGCTGGCGCGCCGATGTTACCCAAGGCGGCCACCGCGCTTTCACGAATTCGATCACTGGGAGACGTCAGTCTATCCAGCAGAAACTCGGCGGATCCTTTTGCAAGCGAGCCAAAACCGCCGATGGCTTTCATGGCCTCGATTTGTACATGCTCATCGGAATCGTTCAGCTGCTTGTGTAGCGGGGCGCGTGCCACCGTGTGGGAGGCTAGTTTGCCAACGGATCTGGTGGCGCTCTGTCGAACCATGGGGTCTGGATCCATAAGCAAACGGATGAGTGACGGAACACCTGGTTTCGCCTGTGCCCCAATCTGTCCCAGAGCCTCGATCGCATAGATTCGGACCGATGGTTCCTCGTCATCGAGCACACCAACCAGCATGGGCACCGCCTGCTGGGCTACCGGTGCGACACGGTCGAGCAAGCTGGCTGCGAAACGGCGATCACCGGGGTGCTCTGATTCTAGACCTTGAATCAGGACGGGAATCCCTTGGCGTACAGCGGCCTGATGACCGATATTAGCCAAGGAACTGACGGCCCAAAGACGCACCGTCAGCGACTCGTCTTGCAGCACCTCCAGCACTCGGCCCGTTGTCTCCGTGCTGTGCGCTCCGAAGACGCCAATTTGTGCGACTGCCACCGCTCGTAAAGACGCATGCGGGGCGTTGAGTATGGTGACTAGTTCCGCGATTGCCCGATCCTGGGACACCAGGTGGCGTAGTGCTAGGACGCATCGCCTCCGAACCAGAGGATCTTCGTCTTCTTGATGCATCATGTGGATGATGGCATCAGCTAGATCGGCTGCTGGCAGACCGATGGCTCCCAGCGACTCGATTGCGCCTGCTCGAACCACGCTGCTGTCGTCTTCAAGCAGTCGCTCGAGTGCTGGCTTGGCCTGCGCCGCCGGCAGGACATACGAGTAGTGGAGGAAGTAGGCGGCTCCGGCCCGAACAGCGGCATCTGGGTTGTGAGTTTCCCGCAGCAGCTGATCGCGCAAATCGTCTACGGTCAAGGCATCGAATGCGTCTAGCGCGTGCCAGTGGGCTTCGTCGCGTTCTGATCGCCCGGCCAATGCGAGAATTGTTGGGATTGCGGGGCGTCCTATCAAACTGAGAATCTGAGCCGCCTGATCGGATCGATTGGGATCCTTTTCGAGCAGCACTTGCTTCAAGGCAGGGACCACCGCCGCGCCGAGTTGGCTGAGCGTGTGAGCGGCTTCGTCAGCGAGATCTCCATCTAATTCGGCAACCAGTACAGGAATGCATGTCTCTCGGTCTTTGGCATCACCGATCGCGATCAGTGCCCGTGCGGCAAATAGTCGGACCGGCGCGTCGTCGTCCTTCAGGGATTTTGCCAGCGCGGGTGCTGCCGGTTTCGCACTTGCGCCCAAGTCGCCCAGTGCCATCGCGGCAGCGATCCGCTCGCCGCCATCAGCACTCTCCAAGGCATGGATTAGCGAAGTCAACTGATCGTCAGCGGCCTGAACTTGCACACACAACAGCGCAACCAGACCGACCGCTGCGATCATGGGTATACCCACTGAAAACGAAAACCCTGGCGTTCGTGCGAACGACTGCATCTCACTCTCCCCACCTACCGGTTTGCTTCACAGCAAACCGCAAAGCTCCCCTTCTATCTGTCGCACCCGCGCCAGCTACTCGCTTGGCGTCTCCCCCTGGGTACGGCCAAGGGAAGGATTGCCATCGGCCTTCTCAGCCGGACAAACCGAGTCACCGTTCTTGTCGGCTGCTGACGAACCATCGCCCGGGCCCTCCGGGAAGGTCGCGAGTCACGCGAACGGGTCCCCTCTGCTTACCCAGCTCGCGACTCCCGAGGGAGAGTTCATCAACGGCTGTCAGCTAAACAACTGCATCTAATCCTCAGGCTCGAAGCAGAGCAATTGTCCGTTCTCTAGCGCCACGTAAATACGTCCTTGATGATCAATCGCCGAGCCTGCTTTTACCGCGTTGGCTGGCAGCTTCTTGATCCAGTTATCGCTGCCATCGGCGGTGGCGATCGAGACTAGGAACGGATCGGTATCGGCATGATCCGGATGTCCGGTGGCCAGTAAGGTTTCATCGGTGATGACAAAGCTGGTGAAGCGTCGATTGGCCTTGTCCTGCCAGAGCGATGCGGGCGGCTGGCCGCCACGGCGAATCCAACGCGCCGCCTCCTTGGCTTCCCTGGGTTTGCCATCCGCAGACGGAAGTTGGCGAGAGAGATTCACAAACTGGCTTCCTTCGTAGCTCGCGTCATGGTTCAGCAGGCATCCATCGCTGCATGCGTAATCGAGAGATACGTACTTGCCGTACGCAGGATAGTACGCATAAAAGGCTGTCCGGTACTGGGATGAGACCTGGGCCTTGGGTGTATTGAGGCACTCGAGCGTATCCAAATCGTACCGGGCGGTTTCGTAGACGCCACCGGCGAGAAAACGCAACTCGCCGTCAACGATCATCAGATTGCCTTGCATGCTGATGCCATTGTTGACCTCCTGCTGCAGCGTCCCGGATGTCGCGTTTGAAACCTGCAGTTGTCCGGTTTGGGCATCGAGGGCAACCACATGGGTGCCGTCATAGTGCGTGATGCCGGCCGCCGCATAGACTCGGTCGCCATCGACTACTACGCCGCCAGACACAGGCCAGGCCGAAATGAGCTGATCGTAAACCGGGATCCAGTAGTCCTTGGGACCAACACGAAACGACCAGAGAAACCTGCCGTCGTGGGCGGCAAAGGCGTACACGCGGCCATCAGCCGAACCGACGAATACCCGATCATGGGCGACGCTAGGAGGGTAGTAGATGGGGCCTGCCGTGTAGCTTTTCCATACCAGGCTCCCGTCTTGGTCGAATGCTCGCACCGCGCCGGAACGATCCGCTACAAAGATCAGACCTCCGGCAGTTACCGGGGCTGTGGGCAACACGTCATGACAGACGCGTGAGCTCCATTTCAGATGGACATCACTGGGAAGCGGAACGGTGGCGACATCGGTGCGCGCGTTGGTACCGCGATAGGTAACCCAATCCCCCGCGTGCCCTTCGAGCGGAACGACCTCGGTACTGGTCTGACCGGTTACCAGGCGCGGCTCGCCAGCATTTTCCGTTTCCGTGGCCGCGTCATCACCAGGCCGAAGCGCTATATTTCCGTAAAGTGATAGTTGGCAGCCGCACATCCATGGCCCCCAGTACAAATGCCCACCGGCGATCAATACGCCATCCTGGCATGGTGGTCGCATGGGATCGATGTGTTGCGCCGTGCTGGATTCAGTCAGGACCCGAACCGTGCCGCCATTGGCCCGATAGAAGATGCTGTCGGCACATCCGGTCGCGCGCGTACAGGCTCGCCGAGCCGGAAAGGTCGCCAACACCGCTCCGCTGTCATAATCCAGCTTCATGCCACTGACTGATTTCTGAGGTCCAGCCGCCCATATCGCGTCGTCACGCAGTACCAGTTGCAGGTTTCCGGTCGGATGCGTCCAGGCCAGCTTGCCATCCCTAGCTGAAGCCACCACCATCCGGCTGCGCTGCGGTCCGGCAAAAAAGAGATAATCGTTGTTGCACTTCATGTAGCAAGTCGTCGCGTAACCGGTAATGTAGTGTTGAGCCCGCTCGTTGTCGGCGATGGCCTCCAGTAGCTTCGGGTCGGAGTTTTTCCAACTCAGTTTTCCCGTGGACAAATCGACGGCGGCCAAGAATTTTCCGGGGCAATAACAAAAAATCTGAGTATCGTTCATGCAGACAGCCCGCGCGTCCAAGAACTCCCGGTCGCGATAGTGCCACAGGCGCTCTTTCGTGTTCATGTCGATCGCGACCAACGTCCTACCAAAACCGAACGACGTGCGAGGATCGTTGTAGTCATGTCCGTCCCACATTCCCCAAGGCCAATGTCCTAAGCCGCGCCGAATGGCTCGTTGTGTTTCGATCTTCGCCTCCGGGTTGCCAACCATCGCATACAGGATGCCTTGACGCTCTGCCATCCATTTCCAGACCGGACCATCACTAATTTTGTTGTCTACCGTGATCTGTTCGCGAATCTCACCCGTCTCTCCGTCGATGACCTTGCAGGACTCATGGTCGCCGAGATAGAGCGCGTCGTCGGTCGCGATCATCGTGTTGCGATGCAGCATAAACCCGGGCGATAGCGGACGCTTCCATAAGATGGTGCCGTTGTAAGCATTGATACAAAGCAGAGTGTTCAGCATTTCATTCTGATTTGCCTTGTGCGCAATGTGTCCCATCGCTTTGTAGATGCGACCGCCGGCCACCACGGATTGCTCGGGCATGGGGCTGAACTTCGGATAGCCGATGAACTGAGTACGCAAGCTGCCACGCACCAAGCGGTCTTCTGATTGCGGATTATTGTCGGGACCGTGATAGGGATGAGACCAATCATCGACTCCCTCCGGAACGGGCTTGACTAATTTTTCTTGGCCGAGGCTGGCGTAACCACGAGGCCGCAGGACGCGCAATACCTCGTCGCGAGACAGGTGGTCCAAATTCGACTCAGCGACAATCACTCGATCCGCAACGTTGTCACCCAGATGAATCGACTGCGGGCCACCGTCTTGTACGAACAGGCGGCGTCCCAGCAGACCGGCTGCCTCGGCCGCCTGCCTGGCCTGGTCCGCCAGCCGCCGGTCGGCGGTTTGGAAATAGACGGTGAATTCTTCAGCCTGGCACAGCTCGACCAGATAGCTCGCATCTTCAGTAGGCAGACCCACGACAGCGACGATGCCACGTCGCAAATCGATTCGTTCTAGATCATCGGCCAACCGGTCTGCACGACTTGTGGGTACCAGAACCAGTACGGTCAGGAAGAAGCACGCCGAATTCCCGCTTCGCAGTTTCATCACTTCGATCCCATATGCATCCAGAGCGGTTGCGACTGGCTCTCAGCCCGTTCTGAGGCCTCGCAGCACCGCGTCCATTCTAGCAGTAATTGGGTTCGCGAGCCGGCGGTATGGAATCGGACAAGCGGAAAAGAACGTTCCCCAAGGCTATGCGATCAGGGGGAGCGGCGCAAACGATTCCCCCAGAGTTCGCGGATCCAGCCCCAGCCATGCCTCGAGTAAAGTGGCGTAAACTTGCCGAAAATCGATTCCCATTTTTAGGTCGCCATCCTCCAGGTCCGTCATGCTGGGGGTTTCGCCAACGAGACCAGACTGCACCGGCGAACCGGCAATCAACACGGGACCGGCCGTACCATGATCCGTGCCCAAGGATGCATTCTCGTTTACTCGCCGGCCAAATTCACTGAAACCAAGAACTACGACACGGTCGTCCAATCCGGCAGCCTGCAGATCGTCCAGGAAGGCTTGGGTAGCGCCCGCCAGGTCGCGCAGCAAACGTGAATGGGAGACGAGCTGCGCAGCGTGCGTGTCGTAGCCGGGTTGGATTGCGTAGTAGACGGGCGTTGCGAAATCACTCTTGATGAGCTGGGCAATCGATTTCAATCGGTCCGCCAACTGCGTTCTGGGATACCGTGTTGTCTCTTTAGCGCTGCTGGACGTAACCTCGTTGATCAATTCGGCAGCGGACAGAGCATCCAAGGCTGTGCGGCGCGTGAACGACAGTAAGTCTTCGGCACTCCCGTCAGTTGCGGTGTGCATCAGTTCCGCGTCGGTCCTGAGTTTTAGATCCTCTAGATGAGCAAGCGAAATCGACGTGGTGCGTCTGCCGCGAAGTGCAATCGGTGGGTTTTCGCTACCAAGTAGAACTGAATGCGGAGAACCATCTGTCGGCCCGGGGTAACCGTCCATCGCTCGACCGAGCCAACCAAACGTCGTGTGCTCTGCCGCGGCCAATCGAGCGGTTTGCCAAATCGCCATACTGACGTCGTGCGAGCGATTGGGGTTCGGATATCCCACGCCTTGGACGATGGCCAGACGACCGTCTTCGAGTAAATCCGCCGCCGGTCGCATGGACGGATGAAGGCCGGCTTGATCACTGAGCCGAATCAGGTCCGTAGTCTTCAACCGCAAGTGGGAACGGTGTTTCGCGTAGCCGTCGTCCGAGTACGGTACGACAGTGTTGATGCCGTCGTTGCCGCCACTGAGCTGAATCACGACCAAAATTCGCCCATCGTTGTTGGGTTCTGCCGCCCGTAGTGAGCGACCGAGAAACGCAGGAATGGTGGGTGCCATCGCGATCAACGGCGAACGCTGCATGAGCTGGCGTCGGTTCAACATGGTTCTGATTCCTTGGCTAAAATTTAGCAAAGTTGGGGTGGCTGATTGTTGCGGCGGAAGTCGGGCGTTTTCCGGCTGCTATCCGAGTTGGGCTGCGGGGGAAGCCAAGAGTGTGGCGACGAGACGATTGGAGTTTTCGGTGATTCGCTGGAGATGGTCTGGAACGTTCGTTTGGCCAAGCAAAAGCTGCGAGTAAAACGATGCAATGTCTCTCGAGTTCGTAAAGCCGTAAGACCCGGCCAGCGCGACTGCGTCAAATGGTTGTGCGGGAGACCGGAGCCGGCCGCTGACAAGCGCTGCTGCAAAATTGGCTCGGGCAATCATTGAGCGGCTAGTTAACCAAGACCGACCGCCGGGCCAGCCAAAGACGTTCGGCGGGTTGAATAAATCCTGACCCAGGGTGGCAGTCACCTCCGCCAAGACCAAGGTGCTCGGCGGTGGATTCGTCATCTCCAGCGACCGCACGGCTCCAACAATGAACTCAGCCGGACTGGTCACTCGGCTGCCGATGTTCTGTTCGGAGAAGAAAGCCTCGCTGCGCAGCGCCGTTCCGATCGCCCAAGGTACGTCAAGCTCTCGCTCGCGGAGTCCTTCAGCCAGTTCAGTGATTTGATCGTCGGTTGTGATGCCTTCTCCCATCAACATCTCACAAATACGAAACGCGATTCGCCGAGAGGTCGCTGTATGGTCGACCAGCATCCGCAAAAGATCGTCTCCGTTCCAGGCGCCGGTCTCGCCGAAGATCGTCTTGTCTTCGGCGTCATGATACTTCGTGTAGCTGCGAAACTCGCCCTTGTTGACGGACCAACCCGTCAGCGCACGCGCGGCTGCCTTGACGTCCTCTTCGGAGTAGTTGCCCTCGCCGAGCGTAAACAGTTCCATGATCTCCCGAGCGAGATTTTCGTTGGGGTGTTCCTTGCGGTTCGCATCGGCGTCGAGCCACTGGAGCAGGGCTGGATCTTTTGCCACACGACGCAGTAGTCTTCCAAACTGGGCCATCGCAAGCTCTCGAAACGCAGCGTTTTGATTACCCATCAAGCGGACGTTCGAAACCTTGGCGCTGCTGGTGGCGAAGTGGTTGTGCCAAACCAGCGTCAGACGTTCGACGAGAGGGGCCGGCGTCATCACCATGCGGTGCAGCCACCATGCCTTGAGACGGTTGATATTGCCCGATTCGATGGCCGCATCATGGATGGTGCTGGACAGTTGATCGAATTCTGTCGGGCCCGTTTGGGACGGACCGGCCAGCAAACGTTCGACTGCCACTTCAGCACCGTCATGCAGGTCGCGTTGCAACTCGCTCCAGCTGGCAGCGAATCCCGCGCGGCGGTGGAGATGCGCGACGCGACGCAGGTTCCACGGAGTCCGCTCAGTTGCCTGCCAGGGTCGCCAATGCTTCAGGTGAGATTTCATGTTTCTCCCAGTCTTTCACGAAGCGAAGTTCGGCTAGCCTTCGTTTTGTAGATCACCTAGGTCGCGACGCTCGCCCGGTTTGATGACTACTCGAACGTTCGGCTTGAACGTGTCTCGACAACGCAATCGGTAAACCTGACCAGGTACCAGTCCGGTAATGTGAAATCGTCCGTCGCTATCGGTCGTGTGCGATTGGTACAATCGACCGCCTTGCTCCCTCTCCCGATCGTTTGGAGTGGAGTAGATCTGTTGGTTGGCGATGGGCTCGCCCTCTTCGTCGAGAAATCGCCCGGTGACCTCACCCCATGGCCGAAGCTGGACTTGTAACGGCTGTTTGCTGGAGGTCGTAACATTGATTGCCGCCACGAGCTGGCGCTCTTGGTGATGGAATACGACTCGGCGCTCTTCTCCATCGCCTAGGCTGTCGACCGTGAAGCGGCTGCCAACGATGTCGGTATGACGACCACGCAAACTCGACAGGCCATAAGCCCGTACATCGTTAACCGGTTTGCCATCCGAATCGATGACGCGTCCATGGATGGCATCGGCCGCGGTGAGTTGAACGTCGCGTGTAAGATCACCTTGCTCCAGATCAATCATCAGCAGTTCGACACCCTGAAAGTTAGATTGGAGCATTGCGGCTGTCCCCTGGGCTCCCGACGCAACGAACAGAACCGAACGCCGGCTGGAGCTGCTAGCCATTTGCCCTCCATAAGCGATCTTTCCCTTGAAGAAGGCAGCAGCGTCGACGTTGGCCGCCTGGTACTTGGAGGTGTCATGAGCTTTGAAGGCAAGGAACCCAGGTCCGGCGAATGCGGCAATAGCATAGTTGCCCTCAGCGTCCGTCTCGGCACTCGCCCATTCACCAAGCGCATTGGTTTCGCTGAGACCATCTCCCTTGGTGATGTTCTCATTGGGATAGATCGGATAATAGCTGACCGTTGCGGCAACGGGCCTGCCTGTACCTGCTTCGGTCACTTTGCCGCGCACCGTAACGCCTCGGGGCACCGTAATTTCAACTTCCAGCGGATCAAATCCCGCAGTGTCCAGCACTCTTTTGCTGCCCACCAGATGCCTGTCGTCGGTGGGAAAAGCCGCGAGCTGATATTGCTTCTGCTTGGCAGCTCCGAGCAACTCAAAGCGTCCGTTGGCATCCGTCACGGCCGGCGAAGCACCGAACATCAAGTTGACATGGACGTCTGCTAGCGGCTGACGTGTCGTGGAGTCCAACACGACGCCAGAGATGACTCGCGACGGGCGAGCCAGATACTTGAAATTCGCGCCATGAACCAAGTAGTCGTCCGAGCGCAGAGCATTTTCCGAACCGCTGCTGGTCGGCATCCGCTTGGTAACCACATGAATGTCCGCGTGTTCGATTGCGCGGCCGGAGATATTCAGGTCGACTCTCCTGGAAGATCCGGCGCCTACCAGCCGGAAGTTGCCCGATGCGTCAGTCTTTTGAACGGGCAGCGGTGGGGAGAACAGGTAGTCATCAAAGCGATAGTTCGAACCGTTGCCAGCTTTGACCAGGCTGAGGTACTTCGACAAATCGTGGTTATCGTTAGAGCGGATTGACTGAGCACGAACGGTGGCGCCGACGACAGGCTTTCCTTCGAGATCGAGCACCTGACCGGTGATAGGCACATCGTCCTTGACGAGCCGGAGTGATGCACTGTCATCCTTCAATTCGGAAAGCCTAATCCAATCGAGCCCGAATCCTTCGGCAGATGCGACCAGGGAAGCATGTGCGAACGACTGCCCCTCTTTGGGAGAGAAGGTCACGTCGAACTTGCCCGCCGAATTGGAGCGCCCTAGTAGCATGGGCGATCTGTCAGGCCAGCGACTGATCCCCACCAGATGCAACTCAGCGACGATCGGTTTGCCTTCGGGGTCCGCTACCGTACCTTGAAAGCGTCTCGTTTCCGTCTGGACCGGCTGCGCGTCTTCAGGTGCGGTAGCCAAACCGCTCTCGTTGGAATCCAAAGAATCACGTGCCTGATCCGTTGCCAGTGTCACGGTTCCCAAAGATCCGGCTGCGGCCAGCAGCAGTGACAATCCGACAACCAGCGTCCAGCCCTTCACGCCCAACCGCGTCACGCGATGTCGATGCTCATCGAGTAGCCCGGCGATACGACTTTCGAGTTTCCAGCGAGATGTGAACAGACCAATGGCTCCAGGCATGGGGCGGGCGGTCTGCACCATCTGCGCCAGCACAAGCAACGTGCGACTGTAAGACGGCGCGTCTGTCGCTCTGAGGACATAGTTGTCGCAGACCTCTTCGCGGGCTTGCGCCAGTTGCCGATTGAGCATGCGAATGAAGGGGTGAATCCAGAACACCGCGCCCAGCAGGTTTTGCAGCATCACGACGATTTGGTCTCGCCGAGCGACATGCGCGATTTCGTGAACGAGAACATCATGTATCTGCTCGGCATTGACTCGATCGACAAAATCACCCGGCAAGACGACTTTGGGCCGCAGCACTCCCGCCGCCAGTGGTCCTGAAACGTGCTTGGAAAGCACCAGCTCGGGAGCACCAACGCTCGACGAGCGTTGCCGGTTCTTGAGTCCGATCGCCTGGCAGGCTGCCGAAAATGTTTTCGACAAATGGCCGTTCTCGATCGGTTCTGCCCTACGCAAGATGATTGCCAGCCGTCGCCAACCAACGAATAACCTCACCATCAACAAAATCGCCCCACATAACCAGACGAACAACAGTGGCGGCATGACAGCCAGCGTCGCCTGGGCAAAACTAGCTGCGCACCACGCTCGAAACGCTTCGGTAGGCGCTCGCTCCCTAGCGGCCAGGCTTTCCGCGGCAGCCGGTTCGTTCTCGCGCTTGGGGAACGCTACGGAAGCGCTGCCAGGTCGATCGAGCTGCATCGGAAACGTATCGGGGGAACCGGGCGCGGGCGAGATCGCGGGAGTATCTCGAGACTCTCGGTCCGCTAGGTTCTGGCTGACACCATGAGGCAGGTTCGGTTCGTCTGCGGCAGGCCTTGACTGGGGCAGTGACTGTGAAATTGCTTCGGCTGGAGAGGCTGTTGTCGTTAGCAAGGAAACCGACAACCAACCGCCGCCGGAGGATTGCATTAGCAACACGCTCGCCGGACAAATTAGGATCAACAACATCGCCGAGCATAACACCCAGTATCTTACAGCTGGTCGTCGGCGAGTGAACGAAGCAATCGCTAGCGCGATCAAAGTCAGCACCGTGACTTGCAACAGGACGTTCATTCCCCAAACCAGGACATGATCGGAGGAGTTCCAAAGGATATGGGTCATGATGATTTCTTCCCCCGTTTCTTCGAACTGCGTTTTTGTTTTGCGTCGGCCATCTCGATCATCTGACCAATGCGTTCCGCCTCGTCTTTCGAGAGGCCACGGTATTCAATCAGCGCCGTCACCATTTCCTCAGGCGAGCCGGAAAAGAATCGGTCTACCATTTGCGAGACCTTGGCGCCGAGCGAAGTCGTGCGAGGCCGAGCAGCCGAGTAGATAAACGTCCGGCCATCTTCCCGATGCTTCAACCAGCCCTTTTCCTCGAGCCGTACAATCATTGTCTGGATTGTATTGCGAGCTACGTCGCGATTTTCGGCAAGCGCGTCACGCACTTCCGTAACGGTCACTTCAGCCCGTTGCCAAACAATTTCCATGATCTCTCGCTGAGCTTCGGTCAGCGGAGTCGAATCTGCCTTTGCCACCATAGCCTCCTGATCGAGTGTTGCCGACGATGTGTAGGCATAGAATACCGACATGTTGTAGGCAAGTCAATGCTTTAGCGAAATTTTTGTAGGTGATGTCGTCCAGGTAAAAATGTGAGTTTTCTAGACACTTCTTGGTGAACACCGTCAACTGGTTCACCGGCTCTGCCTGCCTGGGACGAGCCCGTGAGCTGATTGATTGTCGGTTCGTTGCGGCGGAGCCGCTAAGACATGGCAGTCCGAGGCAAGAGCCCCGGACTGAGAGGCGAAAGCCCGGGAGCGAGTCGCTGGCGCTGACCAAGAAGTGTCGTTTTCTGCGCGAATCTTTGCCTGCGTGGATGATGTGCTAAGTCGGGAGAGATCAGATTCTTGGCATACCACCTGCCTATGGGAAGGTACGCGCCGAAAAACTTGTGTTGCTGATTGCCGCTCCATACAATGGGACGATCTGCTTGATGACCAAGTCTGGGTTATCCCAGCCGATTTAGCGATCGCCCAACGGATCCAGCTGATCCTCCTACCCAGGGCTGTCGACGCCAGTGGCGATTGTCAGCCATAGATCGATATCCTCGATTCCATCCCGCCCGACACCCGAGCTCCGCTCATAATCTTGAACACGATCCGAATGGCATTTACTCGTTTCGTCTCCTCTGTCATCCGGGTTTTCTACTCGGCGCTCATTGGGTGTTGCGCCCTGGTGTGCTGGGCGGTACCCGTTCGGCAAACTCAAGCCGATGAGAACCCGCCAGTCTTCGAAACGGATATCCAGCCTCTGCTTGCCGAGAAATGTGGCAAGTGTCATAGCGATCGGGTGCACAAGGGTGGGCTGGATCTTTCCACGATGGATGGTGTGTATCGCGGCGGAGAGTCCGGCGAGGCGGCCATCGCTTCGGAGGCCGAAGAGAGTCCGTTATGGCTGCAGATCGATAGTGGCGATATGCCGCCAGAGGGCGAGCCCCCCCTAAGCGACGAAGAGCGAGCGCTCGTTCGACGATGGCTTGTCGCCGGCGCGCCGGCGGAAGAACCGGCGCAGCGAACGAGTCGAAAGATCAATCAGCATGATGTGTTGCCCATATTGCTGCTTCGTTGCACAACCTGCCACGGCGCTCGTATCTCCGAAGGGGGGCTCGACCTCCGCAGCCCATCGGCCATGCGAGCCGGCGGCAAGAGTGGCCCGGCGCTGGTGCCTGGCGATCCGGACGCAAGCCTGATGATCCAACGCGTCGAAAGTAATGCTTGTCCGCCCCGGGACCTTATGTTGAAATTTTTCGTCAAACGTCCTCCATCGGCGGAGGTTGACGTTCTGCGCAAGTGGATTGCTGCAGGCGCACCGGAGATCGAGTTGATGCCCGACGTGGCCACCACCGACTCAGATCCACTGGTCACGGACGGAGACCGGCAACACTGGGCGTTTCAGCCGCCCGATCCGTCGCCTCGTATGGAATCGATCGACGACGGTATCCGTGAGAAGCTGAACGAGAACGGACTGACGTTCTCTCCCGAAGCGGATCGCGACACGCTCATTCGCCGGGCTTATCTGGATCTCGTCGGAATGCCGCCGAGCCTTGATGATTGGCAGCGATGGCGGGGCAGCGATGATCCGCGGTGGTACCGACAGATGATCGACCATCTGCTCGCTTCGCCGAACTATGGAGAACGCTGGGGACGCTACTGGCTCGACTTGGCTGGCTATGCCGATTCCGAGGGGGGCATTTCGGCGGATCCTATTCGCCCGGTCGCTTGGAAATACCGCGATTACGTCATTGACGCATTTAACACCGACAAACCCTATGATCGATTTTTGCTTGAGCAACTCGCCGGAGACGAGTTGCTCGACTTCGAAAACGCGGCGGTGATAACAGGCGAGATGGTCGACAACTTGATCGCTACAGGTTTCCTGCGGATGGCGATCGACGAGACCGGTTCGCGAACGATGAACTTTGTACCGGAACGGTTGGGCGTGATTAGCGATGCCATTACCGTGGTTAGTTCGGGCCTGATGGGCTTGACCTTGGAGTGTGCGCGATGCCATTCGCATAAATACGATCCCATCCCGCATCGAGACTATTACCGTTTCAAGGCAATTTTTCAGGGTGCGCTGGACGAACACGATTGGTTGAGTTTTAAGACGCGCAAGTTGCACATCGCTACGGCGGAACAGCGGAAACGTGTCGCAGAGGTGAATCCTCCGCTGGAGACCGAAGTCAAGAAACTCGAGTCTCGTTTGAAAAAGGTGTTGGCGGAGTTGCAGATGGTGTTGCTCCGCCACCATTACCCCGATCAGTCCGAAGCCGACAACCAGGAAACGGTGGCCGCTCTCAGGATAGCCGACAACAATCGAACTTTGCCTCAACGGCTACTTGTGGAGCGATTTCAGATTGCGCAGTTGCTGCCCGATTCGAGACAGCCAAAATCGGTTCTTCAGGCAAGACAGAGGATCGAAGACCTGAAGCGCAACGTTCGTCTGGTGCGCGACCAAATGGAACCGTCACTGGCCATTCGAGCGCTGTGGGATCGCGGAGATCCCTCTCCGACTTATATCTTGCGGCGCGGCGAGTACGATAAACCCGGTCGTCTGGTAGGTCCCGGCGTACCCTCCGCCCTAGCCGATGGCCGGACCCCTTTCGTTGTGAAGCCGCCTTTTCCGGGTGGCACGCCTAAAACCGGTCGTCGCCTCGCCTTCGCGCGGTGGCTGACCCAGCCGGATCATCCGTTGACGGCGCGAGTGATGGTCAACCGGATTTGGTTTCACCACTTCGGAGCCGGACTGGTAAGGGAGCTGGAGAACTTTGGTGTAAAAGGCGGACGCCCGTCGCATCCGGAACTCCTGGACTGGCTGGCGGTGGAGTTCGTCAGGCGAGGCTGGAGCGTCAAGGAAATGCATCGCCTGATTATGAATTCCCGCACCTACCGACAATCCAGCCGCGTCACCGATGATCGACAGAGACTCGATCCGCAGAATCGGTTCCTTTCCCGGATGCCACTTCGGCGGATGGATGCCGAAGCGCTGCGAGATTCGTTGCTATTTGTCTCGGGAAAGCTCGATGGTAGGCCGGGTGGCTCACCCGATACGGTCTCCGTGGACCGCGATGGTCTTGTCAGCGTCAATCCTACTGCCGGTGGCGGTTGGCGGAGGAGCATCTACCTGCAATACCGCCGCACCGAGATCCCGACCATGATGGATACGTTCGACTACCCCGAGATGGGACCGAACTGTACTCTCCGTAACGTATCGATCGTCTCGCCGCAGCCGCTGATGCTAATGAACAACCGCCACGTTCGCGAACTATCGGCGGCATTGGCTGGGCGAGTTGAGAAGATTCTCGCTGGCCAAGCCGACGTGGATCACGGCGCTCAAGTCGACACAGTTTACCGTCTCGCTCTCAGCCGATCGCCAAGTGATCGAGAGCGAATGGTAGGCGTTGACGCCTTGCAAGAACTGGAATCCGCGTGGCATGGGGAGCCGCAAAGTGCGCTGGAGACCTATTGTCACACCATCTTCAACTCGGCAGCTTTCCTCTATGTCGATTGACTGTTTCCATTGACCGAACGTCAAGGCGAAAACTGGAAATGAACGACCACCAGAGCAAGCGAAACACGCGCCGTGATTTTTTCGCGCGGACCGGCGATGGTCTACTCGGTGCAGCGCTCGCGCACCTGCTGTGTCACGAATTTTTCGGGGGCACGTCATCTCTGGCTGAGGAAGCTCAAACGCCCGACATGGGCTCGACTTTCGACCTGAAACCCAAACCGGTCCATCACCAGGCCAAAGCAAAATCGGTGATCCAGTTGTTTATGAATGGCGGACCGAGCCAAATGGATCTATTTGACCCGAAACCTGTTCTGAACCGAATGGATGGGCGGCCGTACCCGGGAAATGTCGAAGAGATAGGAAATCAAAGTACGGCCGACATTGGTGTGATCATGGGGGGCAGGTATGGATTCGCTCGCCATGGGCAATCGGGCATGTGGATGGCGGACACCCTGCCGCATACGGCACAGATGGCGGACGACCTATGCCTGATCAACTCCATGTGGACCGACCATCCGAATCACGATAACGCACTCTACAAAATCCACAGTGGCCGCCTTTTCATGGGCTACCCGACTCTCGGCGCTTGGACGGTCTATGGATTGGGATCGGAAAACCAGAATCTGCCTGCCTACGTTGTTCTGAATGACCCACTGGGCATGCCCAAGAATGGGGCGCGCAATTGGACTGCGGGATTTCTTCCGCCGATTTTTCAAGGGACTCGGTTCCGGCCTACCGGCTCGCCGATTTTGAATCTGAAGCAGCAATTCGAACAACCCTCACCCGTTACGGAGTCGGCGCGAGGCCTGTTAACCCAACTCGATGAGATACACCGCAACGGGCGACCCCACTATCCCGAACTCGGCGCGCGAATCGAATCCTATCGCCTCGCAGCGCGAATGCAATTGTCAGCCGGCGAAGCGCTGGACCTTTCGCGTGAAAGCAGCGACACTCTTTCGATGTACGGCGTCGGCGAGCCTGCGACCGATTCCTTCGGGCGGCGCTGTCTCCTGGCCCGACGTCTGGTCGAACGCGGTGTGCGGTTCGTGCAGATTTTTCTAGAGGAACAACCTTGGGACAGCCATGTCGATCTTGCGTCCAATCATCGCGCCGCATGCGAACGTACTGACAAACCTGTGGCAGGATTGCTACGTGATCTTAAACGGAGCGGAATGCTCGACACTACGCTCGTTATTTGGGGCGGCGAGTTCGGACGGACCCCAACCTCACAGAAGTCGGGCGATGTCTACACGGGTCGCGATCACAATATGCAAGCCTTCACGTCTTGGATGGCAGGCGGTGGCGTAAAAGGCGGAGCCAGCTACGGAGCGACCGACGACTTCGGTCACAAAGTGGTGGAAAACCCAGTCAGCGTGCACGACTTCCACGCCACGATTCTGCATCTGCTGGGCTTGCATCATCAGAAATTGTTCTTTACCCGAAGTGGTTTGGAGGAGCGGCTGACCGGAGTCGAACCACCGAGAGTCGTGTCGGAGATTTTGAGCTGAGTCCTGGGTATCGATGATGTCTGGCGTTGCAGATTGGCGCCCGAACAATCGGCTCGCCTTCGATCAGGATGACGCCGCGCTCGCACGACTCTCCCTCGGAAGAGTTGATAGATCGTGGCCATCAAACAACTTGAAGACGACACAGCCTCATCCATTGGGGAGCGAAGATGAAACGACGTGATTTATTCAGCGCGGCCATCACCGTCGGGGCTGCCTCCGCGCTGATCTCCAAATCGGTACCGTCCGCCGCTGGCAGCACTGTCCCGATAGACATCATCGATACCAATGTCAGCTTGTTTCAGTGGCCGTTTCGACGACTCCCGCTCGACGAAACAGATGCTCTGATAAAAAAACTTCACTCCCTCGGAATCACTGAGGCATGGGCGGGCAGTTTTGAAGGAATCTTGCACCGAGATCTTGCGGCGGTAAACGAGCGATTGGCAAATGCCTGCCGACAACGGCGGGAGTTGATTCCCATTGGATCGGTGAACCCGCAGCTGCCGGGCTGGGAAAAGGACTTCAGCCGGTGCATCCAGGAGTATCAGATGCCTGGGATCCGCTTACACCCCAACTACCACGGATACTCGTTAGCCGATCCGCGTTTTGCCCAGCTTCTCGGGCGTGCAACGGAGGCAGGACTTATCGTCCAAATTGCTGTGGCCATGGAGGACCAGCGCACTCAGCATCCCATGTTGCGAGTACAGGACGTCGATCTTGCGCCGCTACCTGATTTGCTGCGCGGTCACGCCGGGTGCGTGGTTCAGCTCTTGAACTGTCGTCCGAATCCAACGCAACTTGACCGGCTGGCAAGCACGCCAGGCATTTTTTTCGATACTTCGCGAATCGAATCAACCGATGGGATCACGAGCTTGTTGAAACGTGTTCCGCACGACCGAGTGATGTTCGGGACTCATGCTCCGTTTCTGATTCCTGAAGCTGCGTTGATACGCATCGGTGAATCAGCGCTTAGCGAGGAGACATGCCGGTCACTCATCTCGGGAAATGCCCGGCGTCTCGGAGAGGGAAGACCAACATGATTCCCACGGCTTCGGAATTTGGTTTGCCGTCTCCGCAGAGGTTGGCGAACTACAAGATTTGGGATTCCTATTTCACACCGGCGCATTCTCATCCCGGTCGAGACGGAAGCAGTGATCTAATCGCTGACATCGAGCGGTCACTTCCAGCAATCAGAATGGGCCGATTCGAGAAGCTCTGCTACTTCGCGCACGTTGGCGTCGGGACCACGGCCGATGCCGAGTTGGAAGCAATGATCCGCACGCGGCCGGAGCTTGTCTTAGAGCCGCTCCGGCGCTGGCCTAATCTGCTCTTGGGCATGATACAGCTCAATGCCAGCGACCTCCAGGCTTCGCTCGATGCCTTGAATCGATGGTTGCGCGACGGGCCGATGCTGGGAGTCTATTTTCCCGGTGGCGGCCCGGCCGCCACGACTTGCACGCATCCCAACTTCAACCGACTCGTTGAGCGCGTCGCAGAGTTAAACGGCGTGATCATTCAGCACACCTGGTTCAAAACCGGCGGCAAACAAGGCCCAGGAGAATCGACTCCATCGGAGCTGGCAGAACTGGCAGCCAGATTCCCAAGTCAGAAATTTGTGTGTGCTCACGCAGGAGGCCAGTGGGAAAGCGGAATATGCGCGGTCCGCGATCTGCCCAACATCCTGATTGAAACCTCCGGCTTTGATGCCACGGCAGGTTTCATCGAAATGGCCGTCAGAGAAGTGGGCCCTGAGCGGATTCTATTCGGAAGTCATTTGCCCACACGCTCACTGGGAACGGAGCTGGGAAAAATCGTTGGTGCCGGAATCTCCGAGCGAGACAGGAAGCTGATTTTCGGCGAGAATTTTCGAAACCTCCTGCGTCCGATTCTTCAAACCAAGCAGCGCGTGTAGGTTGACCTGGTCTCAGGTCGACGACCATAGAGCGTCCCGATCACGATCGGTCTGCCACGGACCAGGACAATGGGATTTTTTTTAGACCAGAAACCGCGCTAGGCAAGAATCTCGTGGATGACGTTTCCGTGGACGTCGGTCAGCCGGAAGTCGCGTCCACCGTAACGATAAGTCAAACGTTTGTGGTCGAGACCCAGCGCATGCAACATCGTGGCGTGCAGATCGTGGACACTGGTCGGATTCTCTTGGGCCTTGAATCCAAATTCGTCAGTGGCTCCGTAGACCGTGCCGCCTTTGATTCCGCCACCTGCGAGCCAGACGGTAAATCCATAGTGATTGTGGTCGCGACCATATTTGGGATCACCGCCGCCGCCCAATTCGACCGTGGGCGTCCTACCAAACTCTCCACCCCACAGAACGAGTGTCTCATCCAGCAACCCCCGCTGTTTCAGATCGGTCAACAACGCAGCAATGGGCTGGTCCAGCTCACCGGCCAACTTGCGGTGATTCTGTTCGATGTTCTCATGATTGTCCCAAGGTTGCCCAGCACCATGCCAAAGCTGGACATACCTGACACCTCGTTCGATCAGCCTCCTAGCCATGAGCGTTTGGCGACCGTGAACGCCGGGACCATATAAATCTTGGATACTTTGTGGTTCCCGCGACAAATCGAACGCATCGCGAGCGTCGTGTTGCATCCGAAAGGCCAGTTCATACGATTGGATGCGGGCGTCCAGACGATCGTCCGGCCTGGAGCGCCGGTGCTGCGCATTCCAACGGGAGAGTAGGTCGAGTTGTCGGCGCTGAGCTCTCGAAGAGATATGTGGATGTTCGACGTTTTCTATCAGGCGACGGAATTCCTTGTGCGCTGAATCAATGTAAGTGCCCTGGAAGGTACCGGGCAAGAACGCGGATTGCCAATTCTCGTTGTCTTTGATCGGCAGTCCGCCGGGACACATCGCGATAAATCCCGGCAAGTTCTGATTCTCGGTGCCGAGGCCATACAGGAGCCAAGCTCCCATACTTGGCCTGGCCTGTACTGAGTCACCACAATTCATCAGCATCAATGATGGTTCGTGATTGGGCACCTGGGCGTACATGGAGCGAACAACCGCGATGTCATCGATATGTTGTGCGGTGCGAGCAAACAACTCGCTGACTTCGATTCCCGATTCACCGTACCTACGGAACTTAAATGGCGAAGGAAAGGCTGCGCCGGTCTTGCGTTCCGTTGTCAGGTTCTCGGACACTCTCTGCCCAGCGTATTTGGCGAGGGCCGGCTTGGGATCGAACGTATCGACGTGCGATGGCCCACCGTTGAGAAAAAAGTGAATGACGTGCTTGGCCTGTCCGGGGAAGTGGGGAGCGCGCACGGCCAACGGGTTGGTAACCTGCGGTGGATCTGCCGCGCCAGCTAACTGATCATCGCCGTGCAAAATGGCAGACAACGCAACCGATCCAAATCCAAGTGCCGAACGAGAGAGGATGTCGCGGCGGCTGAGTGAGCCATTGGCAGGGCGGTGAGGCATATTCATATCTGGGCCTACGTTGATGGGGAGTGTGGCTCCCAGGTGGGCAGTGAGTCAGTCTTCAAACAACTAATCGATAAACATGAACTCGTTCGTACACAGCATAACCTGGGCGAATTGTTCCCACGCGTTCAGTGGCGAGACCGAGTCGGGCGTAAAATTCTGGACAGAATCCCAGGTAATCGGGTTCCCTTGGCCTTCCACTTTTTCGATCGTCACGTTCCATCCATACTGGTCGCTATTTAAGACCTCGCCAATATCGACGATGAAGTCGATCGTTTCACCCTGGGCGACCTCGATCTCATGGACATGCAGTTCCTGGGTATCGTGGTGAACGGTTGCGGATTGCAGAATCCCGCGACGAGAACTGACAATGAAGGCTCGAATACCATCGCCCTGTGTGGGCTGGTGCACCAGCTTCGAACGAATCGTGATGGTCATCGTCTCCGGTGCGCTCCAGCGTCGAATCGCTGCGTGAGACCGATCATTCCCTGGGTGTCCACCTTCGGCGGTGAGCTGCACCCAACCCAGTTTGTCGTCCGGCCACTTGGCGCCCCCCTGCCAGGCTTGTCCGGTAAAGTGTGGCAGAGCTCGAAAGTTAGTGGTTCGGCCCAATTCTTCTTCCAATGCTCCGTAGCCATATTTCCAATCCGCTACCGCAGAGCTTCGTTCCAGTACCGGGTTCGTCTCGCTGGCCACGGAGTCGATCAGGGCTAAGGCGTCTGCAATTTCTGGTTCGGTCGGCCGGCGCTGGAGCGCGCTGCGAAACATGGCTATGATCTTTTTTCGCGGATTACTGCTCGATTCGACCTGTGCGGCCAACCCGCGGGCTGCTTCCAAAACAAGGGGATGGTTCATGAAAAAGAGTGCCTGTTGAGGCACCGTCGTCTCGTTACGCTTGGGGACGTGCAAGTCAGGATTGGCAAAGTCGAATAGCCGCAGAGTGCCGGGCAGATACTGTCGATCAACCGTTCCGTACAAGGTGCGACGTTGGGTGAATGGTGGTTCGAATAGGTCGCTCGGCTTGCCTCCCACGGCGATCTCTAAACTGCTGGAAGCGGCCAGCAGGGAATCGCGAAACTCTTCAAAGGTCTGTCGTCTCGCGTTCATCCGCCACAGCAGCCGATTGTTGGGATCGATTTCCATAGCGGCGCGCTGCGCCCCCGCACTCGGCAGACCCGACGTTTGACAGAAAGTGGACGACATCACGATTCGGCGATGCAGCCGTTTTAGACTCCAACTCTCCTCCATCAACTTGCTGGCCAGCCAATCCAGTAGCTCTGGATGAGAGGGTGGAGCCGCTCGCGTCCCAAAGTCGCTAGGGGTGGTAACTAAGCCCTGCCCGAAGTACTTGGCCCATATTCGGTTGACCATCACCCGCGCGGTCAACGGATTGTCAGGGTGGATGATGGCCTGTGCCAGTTCGTAACGCCCGCTGCCCTGTTGAAACGGCCGCCGGTTCTCACCCGCCAGTACGGCCAGGAACTGTCGCGGTACGTCTTTGCCCTTCGTGAGTGGATTGCCGCGCCGGAAAATCCGCGGCTCCGTGGGAATGGCTTTGTCGACTAAAGTGAGCGCGTGGGGCGCGTCAACCTGGGAATTGATAATCCATCGATCCACCTCGCCCTGCAGCTTCCACAGCTCCGTACAACTGGCCGAATCAAAGTACGTTTCCGAGTGTACGATCGGACCCGGCGGAACAGAGCAGGGGGCTTGTGGACCATAGAGTACCAGCCGTAATGCCTCCGAGTGCGGGTCTGGTAAGCAGTTCGGTATCTTCGCGTCCGCATCCTTGGATGCAGAACAGGCGGTTTCCCATGCCTGTTTCACATCTGCAAAGATCTTCCCATAGCGATCACAGACCTCACGAAAAGACATTGGCGGCTGAGCAAACGCCCGGGCGACAATCGGATTGAGTTGGTCCGAAGACAACGATTGCAGTTGCCGCGTCACCTTGGGAGATGCTTCGCCAAACGATTCAGCGGGCAGGTCCGAGTAGGCATGCCAAGCCCGGAAGATCGTATTTCCACCGCGCCGGGCTGCCCGCAGGTGTCGCTCCCATTGCCGCACAAAAGCGGGCAACATGTCGTCTTTCTGAAAGATCTGGTCGAACCCGTTGGCTGGGTATTTGTGAAGCTCGGACTGAGCGAATAGGTAGTCGGCCACACGCTCGCGGACTCGCTCAGAAGACTCGGTTCGGCGCGACTCCAGAGTATCTTGCAGCTTCTGCTGGCGGGCCAGCAACTCCTGTTCAAACTCTGCGCTGTCATAGGAGGTTTTGAGCGGAACGAGTTGCTCGGTACAACTGTCAAACACGCCGTAAAGGGAGTAATAATCGGCCGACGGAATGGGGTCGTACTTGTGATCGTGGCATCGAGCACAACTGACCGTCAGCCCCAACATCCCGCGACATACGACGTCAATTCGATCGTCAATGATGTCGCGTCTGACTCCCAGAAACCGCCGACCCAGGGTCAGGAAACCCATCGCTGCCAGATCGTCATCGCGGTCGCCCACTTGGTCTGCGGCCAATTGGAGTAGCAGAAACCGGTCGTAGGGCAGATCGCTATTCAGCGCCCGAACAACCCAGTCGCGATAGGTCCAGGCGTGTACCCAATGCCGTTCTTCGCGAGCATAGACATAACCCTTGGTGTCAGCGTAGCGCGCGACGTCCAGCCAGTGGCGTGCCCAGTGTTCCCCATACTGCTCAGAGGCAAGCAAGCGTTCGACCAACTCCTCATAAGCATCCTCGGACCGATTCTTTACGAACCGTTCGACGTCCGCTGGCGCTGGAGGAAGACCGGTCAATGCATAGGTGACTCGGCGTATCAACGTTCGGCGGTCGGCCTGAGGTGAAGCCACTAATCCACTGGTATGCAACTTTGCCAACACAAATGCGTCAATCGGAGTTCGAACCCACTCGGAGTCGACGACGGGAACGCTTGGTCGCCGCACCGGTTGGAATGCCCAGTGATTTTCGGGCGTTTTCTGCACCGACTCGCTGAGGGGTTCGACGTAAGCCGGCCAAGCAGCGCCAGTTTCGATCCACCGCTTTAGCGCCGCAATTTCACGTGAATTGAGTTGCTCATCCGGTGGCATTGCCAAGTCGCCATCGCGAACCACAGCGCGGACAATCAAGCTGCCTGCTACATCTCCCGGGACTACTGCAGCTGCCGTGTGACCGCCATCGACCAGTCCCTGACGGGAGTCGACTCGCAAACCGCCTGACTGCTCCTGGGCTCCATGGCAGCTAACGCACTTTTCTACCAAGATGGGGCGGACTTCCTTTTCAAAAAAATCGTCTGCTCCTTCATCCGCCGCACACGTTGCGCCGATGGTGATCAGCACCCAGACGAAGACTCCGCGGAGCAGCGCGGTCGGCAGACGTTGGTATCGATTTGCCTGGCGAGTTTTCATGTTGACAGTCTAACCGATATTTCTCGTGCGAGCCGCAATGGGCACGCGAGGCCTGCGCGCCGGTGTCTTTCTAGGAGCAACTCTAGGGAAATCAATCAGCGAAAATGATAGCCGCTCCCGCGGATACTCCTTCCCCAGTCGAGGTCGTAGACGACGTAGGCACTCGGCCCATCATCAAATTTGCAGTCCAGGACATCGTACCATTTGTTCCTTTACTTCGTTGAAAAATCGAGTGATAATGATCAGTCGCGCCCTCAGTACTCCTCCCACCCCAGTCGCGACCGAATAGAGCCGTACCTCGCACGGTGCTGCACCGTCTGAACGTTCCCCCAAACCTATCGCCGTCGCTATTCGCGTAGGAACCTAACGTCTCAAGCCATCATGAATTGTTTTCGCCTCAGTTTCAGTCTCTATGTGTCGGCCCTGAGCCTGACGCTCCTGCTTGCCAGTCACTCGGGTGCGGCCGACGAGAAGCCCAACATCCTGATTATTTACACGGACGACCAGGGCACGCTGGATGCCAATTGTTATGGCTCCCGGGACCTGATCACTCCGAACTTTGATCGTCTGGCTGCAACGGGCATACGATTCACCCAGATGTATGCTCCTTCAGCTATCTGCTCGGCCTCGCGCGCCGGACTGATGACGGGGCGTTTCCCGGCTCGTGCCGGTGTTCCGGGCAACGTCTCATCAGAGAAAGGAAAACCGGGGATGCCAACGTCGGAGGTGACCATTGCCGAGTTGATGCAGGCAAATGGCTACCGAACAGGTCACGTGGGCAAATGGCACCTTGGTTATACAACCGAGACCATGCCCAACGCGCAGGGTTTCGAATCCTCGTTCGGGCACATGGGCGGTTGTATCGACAACTACTCCCATTTTTTTTACTGGAACGGGCCCAATCGCCACGACCTCTGGCGCGATGGAAACGAAATCTGGCTCGACGGATCGTATTTCGGCGATGCGATGGTTGACGAGTGTCGGCGATTGATTTCGACCTACCGCGCGGAGCCGTTCTTTATCTACTGGGCGATCAACTGGCCCCACTACCCGCTACAAGGCACTGCCAAGTGGCGCGAGAGGTACGCCGATCTCGACAGTCCGAGAAACAAGTACGCGGCCTTCTTGAGTTCCATGGACGAGCGGATTGGATTGGTCGTCGATCACTTGGAAGAACTCGGTCTGCGAGATAACACGATCATTATTCTCCAGTCGGACCACGGCCATTCGGTGGAGGAAAGGACCTTTTTTGGAGGAGGAAATCCAGGGCCCTATCGTGGCGCGAAGGGCTGTCTGTTCGAGGGCGGAATTCGCGTCCCTTCGATCGTCTCCTGGCCCTCCAGGTTGCCTCAGGGCGAGGTTCGCGAGCAAATGGCAGTTGGTTGCGATTGGTTCCCGACATTGGCGCAGTTTGCCGGCGCGGAACTACCGGGCCACCATCTCGACGGCAAGAGCCTTGTTCAAGTGTTGGAGAATGCGGATGCTCCATCACCGCATGATTCATTTTATTGGCAGCTAGGGCGCGGCAAGCAGCCCCAGTGGGTAGTCCGCCGTGGGGATTGGAAATTACTCGGCAATCCAACCGATCGCCGCGCTCCCGATTCCATCACCGACGACGACAGGTGGTTCCTAGCCAACCTGAAGCAAGACAAGACGGAGTCCGAAAACTTGGCCGGGCAGTATCCTGAAGTTGTCCAAGCGATGGTCAGGCTCCAACAGCAGTATGCCGCCAGCATCGAAATCGAACTTGCCGGCCTGGAGTAGCTGGAAACACGCGCGGCATGCTGTGTCCTCGGAGGCTTTCCAACTCAAGGACTCAACTAAAACCAATGTGCGTCATCTTGACGGACACTACCAATCGAAATCTCTAAGCTCAAGCTTTGGCAGACCACTAGGCTTCTTCTAGCGAGCCGAGCGTCGATTCGCTGACAATTGGACAGGGCACTTCATCCGACCGTTGGGCGGAAACCATTAACATCGGGAGCCCAATGCCGTTTCGAAAGAGTACGTCGCGCAGGACTCGTTGTCCGCGCCACGTGAAAAGCAACTTCCAGATACTGACTCGTGAAGTCGGATCGATCCGTTGGGATTGGGTGATTTCCTTGCGGGTCACCATCCAGTCATCGAACCGAAAAGCCTGGGCATGGAAACCTGCATCGGCGAGCATGCGATAGACGTCTTCCCGTTCAAAAACATGCAGGTGGTAACCGTCGATATGCCGGGTTTCGCCAATCGGCACCGAGAGCATGAATTGCCCATTTGGTTTGAGATGCCGATGGACGAGCGAGAGAAATTTCCTGGGATTCTGAATGTGTTCGATTGTTTCAAAGGCTGTGACGACATCAAATGATTCGGCGAACGACAATTCCTCCGCGTTGCCAGTGAGAAACTCGATCCCTTCGCATCCGTATTTTGCTCTTGCGTATTCTACGGCTTCCATGGAAAGGTCGACGCCCGTAACCGAAGTCGCTTCATTGTCCTTGAGTATCCGGCTGCCGTAACCCGTCCCACAGGCAACATCCAAGACCCGTTTGCCGGCTACCAAACGGCCGGCAATCCGGTAACGCCGCAAATGGATCTCAAGCATCCGCTGTCCTGCGGCGTCTTCCTTTGAGATTAGATCGGGGACCATTCGTTCCCAGGCTCCCCAAGCACCCTCAACACCCTTGACGTCGCGCCGTTCAACCGCTGCCGTCATTTCCACATCTCTGCTGAACTACTTTACCGACATGTTCCACGACGCCTCCATTGTTGCATCTGCGCTGAATGTCGAGTAGACGTGCGGCAATGTTCATGAAGGTGATTTCGATCCTCGATTTTGCCATTGATCACGCGAACGAGCACGACGGTCGAACGGCTTAGCAACGCGAGGTGAATTAGTGTCTGACTTTCGGTTGTTTTCGGGTAGGTTCTTGGGCTGGGTTGATTTCTTCCCCTAATAACTGAGGCCAAGGATGGCGATCCGAGTTATCGACGGTGATCAGTTGGCACCGGAGTATCTAAAGCTTTTAGAGTACGCTGTGAATGGTGACTTGAATGAAGCCGGTATTGCTCTCTTTAGAAAGCTTCATGCACAGGTGATGGCCGGTACCTACGTACGCCCCTGGTTGCAAGGTGTTGAACATCTCACCCGTGACCACGATGGTTTTGTGTACTGGAAGGGGCACCACGTAGAACACTGGGATGGTGATTTGCCGTATTCAGAGAAGGGGAGAGTAGGGCGGTGACGGAGTACTGCTGGTTGCGGTGGTAGTAGAGGGATTCCGTACCAACAGGCTTGTACCGCAGTACGGGTTCGTCGATGTAGGAGGCGTAGAT
>JANQJJ010000282.1 GCA_028281725.1 Pirellulaceae bacterium
GATTTCGTCAAAATCGGCTCAAAGGTGTCTCCAGACACCGTAGTCTGCATTGTTGAGGCAATGAAAGTCTTTAACGAAATCCCAGCTGAGGTCAGTGGCACGATTGTTGAGGTCTTGGTCGGCAACGAAGAGGCCGTGGACTTTGATCGTCCCCTATTCAAGGTAGATACGCGCGGTTAATCTCTTCCGGTATGTACAACCGAATTTTAATCGCAAATCGCGGAGAAATTGCATTGCGCGTGATTCGCGCGTGCAGGGAAATGGGTATCGAGTCGATCGCCGTCTTTAGTGAGGCGGATCGCGATTCGGCCCACGTCCGTTACGCAGACCACGCGTTCTGTATTGGTCCACCCAAATCGGTCGATAGCTATCTGCGAATCGATCAGATCATCAGTGCCGCTGAGGTCAGTGGAGCCGAGGCGATTCACCCCGGCTACGGCTTTTTGGCGGAGAACGCCCACTTCAACGAGGTCGTTCGCAGCAATCAGTTTGATTTCATCGGTCCCACGCCGGAAGCCATGGAGCAGTTGGGCGACAAAAACAGCGCCCGATCGGTCGCCCTGGCAGCCAATGTCCCGGTGGTTCCGGGTAGTGATGGGCTGTTGACCGACGAAGAGCATGCGGTTCAGACGGCGCGGGAAATTGGTTATCCCGTGCTGATCAAGGCCACCGCCGGCGGAGGTGGAAAGGGGATGCGCGTGGCCCCAAACGAACAGACACTCCGCACCGCTTTGCAGCAGGCGCAGGCCGAAGCCCAAGCGGCCTTCGGCAACGCCGGTGTCTACCTGGAGAAATTCATCGACAAGCCGCGACATGTGGAGGTCCAAGTCATCGCCGACCTGCACGGCAATGTGCGCCACCTCTACGAACGCGACTGCTCCGTTCAGCGTCGCCACCAGAAATTGATTGAGGAGAGCCCGTCCCCTCTTTTGTCCGCGAAGACACGCGCGGCTATCTGCGATGCTGCCGCACGCCTGGTGACGCAGGCCAAGTACCATAACGCCGGCACGGTCGAGTTCATCGTGGACCAGGACGACAACTTTTACTTCATCGAAGTCAATGCGCGGATTCAGGTCGAGCATCCTGTCACGGAGATGGTAACGGGCATCGATCTGATCCAATCGCAGATTCGTGTGGCCGCTGGCGAGCCGCTGCCATTTCAACAAGATGAGATCCAGCTCCAGGGTAGCGCCATGGAGTGCCGTATCAACGCAGAAGATCCATCGAAAAATTTCCAACCATGCCCTGGGCATATCCAGAGTCTGTTTGTGCCGGGCGGTCTAGGCGTCCGCTTTGACTCTCATGTGCAAGCCGGCTACACCGTACCGCCGTTCTATGATTCGATGATCGGCAAGCTGATTGTTCACAAGCCGACGCGCGAGGAGGCAATCAGCTGTATGATTCGCGGCTTGGAGGAACTCCAGGTCCAAGGCATTGCCACGACCGTTGCCTTCCAAATCGAAGTACTCCGCCACCCGTCGTTTGTATCCGGCCAAGTGGATACGCGGTGGGTCGAACGCGAGCTGCTTTCCAACTAAGCACATCAACGAATAGGAACATCAAGTCATGCCCAACTCGCAAATCAAGAAAGTGGCCATGCTCTTCGCAGGTGGGCCGGCTCCCGGCGCGAATGCCGTGATCGGCACCGCCGCTTTCGCATTTCTCAACGCCGGTATCGAGGTGATCGGTATCAAGCACGGTTATTCGCAGCTAATCGACTACGACGGTTCCCAACCGCTGGTCGAAGGGCAAGACTACATCCGCATCACGCATGATAATCTGTCCCACTGCCGAAGCTCCCAGGGAATCATGATCGGAACCGCTAGGACGAACCCCGGCAAAAACGTCTCGGCGCCTGAGCATCTGACCGATCCGGAGCGGAGTGCTCCACTGAGCCGCGTTTACCAGGCTCTCTGCTCTCTAGAGGTCGATGCACTTATCTCCATTGGCGGGGATGATACGCTAAAGACAGCCAACAAGATGAAGCTGTACCAGGATGCCTTGCCGGCAGATGCCAAGAAATTGCCGGTCGTCCATCTGCCCAAGACGATTGACAACGACTACATGGGGATCGACTTCACGTTTGGCTATTTCACGGCAGCCGAGTTCCTGGCGACCGAGATGCGAAACCTCAATTATGACGCGGCCGCCGGTCGGGCCTACTTCGTCTGTGAAGCCATGGGGCGTAGCGCGGGCTGGTTGGCCTACGGTGCCGCCATCGCTGGAGAAGCCTGCATGGTGTTGAGCGTGGAAGATATCGTTGACTCACTCCGCGGTGAGGAAACTGTCACCGATGCGTCGGGTAAACAGTCGACGCGGGTCATCATGCACCTCGACGAGATTGTCGACCGTATCGTCAAGATGATGATCATCAGAGAGGAGCAAGGCAGGCCCTACGGAGTCATCGTGATCGCAGAAGGTATGGCCGAGTACCTACCGCAGAAGTACCTCGAAGGCATTTCGCGTGACGATCATGGACATATCTCTATCGCTTCAGTCAACCTCAACAAGATGTTGGCGGAGTTAGTAGCGGAGGCCTATCAAAAGCAGACCGGCAGGACACGCAAGGTGAATGGCTTGCAGCTGGGTTACGAAAGCCGCTGCGCTCAGCCTCACGCGTTCGATATCATGCTCGGTTCGCAGATTGGCGTTGGAGCGTTTCGTGCTCTGATTGAGCAAAACCTCAACGGCGTCATGATCTCCGTGGCAGGTCAACTGGATCTGCAGTTTGTGCCATTCGAGGACCTGGTGGATCCCAAGACGCTGGTAACGAAGGTTCGCTACATTGAGATTGGCAGCGATTTTCATCGACTGGCTCGTTTCGTCGAGACCTATATCGGCAGCTAAGGAGCGTCTCGGAGGCCGAAATCGACGGCTTGCTTCTCAGCGGCAGTTGGCATTGGAACTAGCCCCCTCGTGGTGCTCGAGACACGTTATGAACGTAACGTGAGCCAGCCGCGCCACGGAGACTGCCGGGGTTATTGATCCTCAGCAAGTGGTTGGCGTCTGAGATGGGCACCAGCGGCAGGTGCCCGGGTCCGGCCGGGCCCGGTACTCCAAGGGTGACCGTCTCCGCGGCGAGTGAAATCCTTTGACGGCGTGCCCCGATAGTGGCGAGGAATCACTGGCCAATTCTCGGTCAGGAAGTACGCGTAGGTTCCCTGGGGAAACTCGGGGGTTACGGTAAATCGTCCGTTGCATTCGTCCAGGTCTCCGCGCGCTTCGACGAATTCGTAATCCGCGATAAACGTTCCGTCGTACTTGCCTGATGGTGCCAATGCCCCCCCGGGACGCCTGCCGCGCCTGAGGCGATAGCTCGACTTCAGACCGATGACCGGCGATGTCGCATCCTCGGGATCCGAAAAACCGTAAACGGCGTACATCGGAAAGCCATCCGCCGCCCAGCCGATGAGCGGCGAGTGCCTATCGGGCTGCAAGTTGACAGACGAGAGCAACTGGGTTGGCAAACCGTGGTAGTGGTACGCCCCGGTTGGTTGCACATGGGCATGAGAGACATCAATACCCATCGCGATTGCACCGGACAGCGGCTCATACTGCCAGCCACCACGGGCATCCCCTTTGTAAAACTCGGCTGCTCCAGGATCGAATGGTACGCCATTGATGGCAATCCCGAAGTTGTGCATACCCAAAGGGGTTGTGTGCTGAGCGTACTCGGGCTTGGCTGGAATCCGGTAAATGGAGTGCTGGGCAGAGATGCGGCTTGGATTGTTCCGATTGGGAAACGCCCCCGTCTTATGATTGGGTATCCCATTTGCCCTAATGATCCGGACATCCCCTTCGACAACAATCGAAACCTGGCTGGCAACCGCTGGTACCGAGGTCGCGGGAAGCAAGGTCTGTTTCTTCGCCTTGGTCGCCGTATGGTACCTACCGCGGGGAGGCAGGGCAAAAGCGACCAGCAAGAACGTTCCAGAGAGTATGACGGCGATGCCCGCGGCGTACTTGATCATGGCGAATCTCTCGGATATTCCGGACGAGAAGTGTCAGAGGCTGCCTCCGCAGTTCCGAAATCTCAACCTCCGCGGGGACAGAAGAAGACCGAATTTCGCTTTTTACGGTCGAATCGTTCCCAGATCTGTGGGTTGCCGTAGTGGCGGCAGCGCGAACTGGAACTTGATAAGTCTAGCGGCCACGTGGGCTTTTCCGAGCCTGCCCAAGGGATCCACCGAGCGGGTCGCTGGGCCAGTGCGGAGTCGGCTCGTCGTCGGCTCTTAGCGGTCTTAGTTGGTCTGCTAACATTTCCAGACTACTCTCTTCACCGAGTGCCTCGTACGTAGACTGCAGCGATCTCAAGCAGTTTCGCAATGCCTGCTTGGCCTCGCCTTTCCATTCGCCGGACAGACGTGGGTCGGAAGCCTGTTCTTGCAACTTAGCCGCTAAGGGCTCGAGCACCATGGCCGACTCTATCCACCGTCCTTGGCGTTGCAATAGGAAGCCCAACAACTGAACAGGCATGATCGATAGCTGCTTGGATACCAAGGCTAACCCTGGCGAGTTTTCGATCACGTAGTCATGCGACTTGATCGCTAGACGCATATACTCCTCTGCCGCTTGCTCATCGTGTTTCCGCTGGTACAGCATGCCGAGATTCGTACAGATGTGCGCCAAGTTGATGCGATACAGAGCCACTTGCCCTTTATCCTTGAACAGGCGATCGGACAATTTTAGCGCTTGCTCAAGTTGTTCGATGCCGCGATCCAGGTCCTTGTCCTTAATAAGCCGGGGAGTTATCTGACGGTAGGTCTGACTCAACTCGAAACGGTACTTCGACTCGTTCGGGTATTCGTCCAGAAGATCACGGAGGATCTGGGCTGCCTGGGCACGTTCGGATCCGTCCCCTTCCCGGAAGACGTTACGCGACGCCTGCTCCCGCAGGCACAGAGCACGCAGAAATCGGTAGCTTGCCTCAGACGGATTTTCATCAAGCAAACCATCGAGAATCTCCAATGCCTTAGCCAGGTGCCGCCGCTGTACCGTCCCAAGAGGCTTCCGTGGCTTGTTAGGTCTAGTGCCGCTTTTTGGTGGGGGGCCATTGTCTGCTCGCGCAGGGGGCCTGCGTCGATCCTGCTGATTGCGGGTTGGGGACCTAGGCGACAAGTGGGCGAAGACGGACCAGTCGATCATCGTTCGAACCGCGCGATACTTCCCCATGAGCAGGTGCGTTCTTGCAGCGGTGAACAATACGGCCGGATTTTCTGGATCCAAATTGCTTTTGAGCCTCGAGAGCGCCTTATCGAACGCTTGCAGGGATTCTTCGTGGAGTCCCTGTTCGTCGAAAATGCGCCCGCGTTCCAGGTCGATCAGGGACTGTTCCAACTGGTAGTCAGCCCCCTCGAGCTGGGCATAGCGAGTTTGCGCTGTCGCATAGGAGTCCAGGGCCTGTGCATACTGCCCCAGGGCCTGATATATATCTCCAACACGACGAGTCGCTTTGGCAGATTCGACCGTCAAACGCTCATCACCTCCCGCCCCACGTTCAGCCAATCGATCATAGAAGACCAGCATGCGTTCGAGAAACTGTCCAGCTTCCGGAGTCAGCTTCAGCGACACTGGGGCAGCGCGGTCCCGATCGCCAAGGAACTCGAGCCCTTGCGGTACCTGGTCCGAATCGACGAAAGAGCGGTAAACTTCGTCGAGTCCTGCTAGGGCCACCATCAGGGTTTCTTCGGTATCCTGACGTTGCGCCGATTCGCGCATATAGGCGACGGCCAGCACGACCGACAGCACGACCATGAGCGTCGATGCGACGCCCATCAGTGCCGCGACCGTCCGATTGCGTCGGCACCAGCGCCAGCTGTTTTCCAGAGTCGTTGCACGCCGCGCGTGGATCGGGCGGTCTTCCAGAAAGCGTGTCAGGTCACGGGCGAGCGCGCCGGCCGAGGAATAGCGATTGCGAGGCTCGATCTCCAGAGCCTTGAGAACGATGGTCTCCAGATCGCGAGGTATCTTTCGGTTAATCGAACGGGGCCGAGGAAAACTCTGGTGGTTTTTTTGCTGTAGCAGCTCTTGATAGGTCTGCCCGTCGCAGGCTGGGCGAAGCGTGAGCAGCTCGTACAACGTCAGGCCCAATGCATAGATGTCGGTTCGAACGTCCGACTTGCCGCCGAGTTGCTCCGGTGCCATGTACCGCAGCGTACCCAAGACATCGCCGGTCTTAGTCAGGTCGTCACTATCGGATAGCTTGGCCAAACCAAAGTCCGTCATCCAGATCGTCCCGGTCCTGTCTAGCAGCAAGTTCGCCGGTTTGACGTCGCGGTGTAAAACGCCATTGGAGTGCGCGTATCGCAGCGCATCACATACCTGCCGGCCTACGGTCGCCACACTGCTCCAGTACTGCTGCGAAAATTCGCCGAACCTCACGGCCTCAACCGGGGAATCCTGATGCGCGGGCGCCACGCGCTGCCGAGCATGCGGCTCGTCGTCGCCGACAATTCCCGTCTGCGAATCGACACGAGTGTCTATCGCTGAAGCTTCATCAGAGAGGCAACGGCGGGCCAAGTCGGAATTCGAATCGTCCGACATGAGATTCCCCGACAGCATCGCCCGCGCTTGTCCAGGAACATCCCGGTCTTCTCCGGCGGGTGCAGCCCCCGTAAGTTGCTCAAGGCCTGCAATGACATCACCAAGATTGACGCCCTCTATGTACTGCATCGCGTAGTAGCAGACGCCGCTCTGCTTCCCTACCGCAAAAACGGGCACAATGTTGGTATGGTGAAGTCGGGAAGCCAACTGAGCTTCACGCTCGAAACGAGTTATCCGCTTTTCCGAGGCCGCATCCGTTGCAACAACTACTTTCAGGGCGACGCGACGACTCAGTTTTTGATCGATCGCTTCGTAAACGACTCCCATTCCACCGCGGCCAAGTTCTCG
>JANQJJ010000030.1 GCA_028281725.1 Pirellulaceae bacterium
GCTGGAGCGAAGGTGAGGTGGAACGGGGCGGACCCTTCTGCGGAGCCTGAGCGAAGGTCATACCGCCAATATTCACCCACTCATTTCGTGGGACAGCCAGAGTTGTAGGGTTCTAGACGAGTTTCCGAATCAGATACTAAAGGTGAGTGTGCCTGCGACCGCAAGGGTGATTTACAACTGTGATCGAGAGCCTTAGAGTCGAAAAACCAAATTGTCGGACTCAGGCGGGACCGGAAGATATTTACCCATCGGACGGATGCAGACTTTGCCTGACGCGGGCCATAACATTCTAAAGGATCGACCAGACGCGATCATCGAAGCCGTCGCAAGCTTCCTTTCCTCGTCAAACAGTAGCCAATAGATCGGTGCGCGCCCATGTTCACTAGTGTCCACGACGCGGTTGGCCATAGCCGAGCAGCTACTCATCCTCTCGGCAGCGGCCGGCGACCCCGAGTTGGCCGTTGCGATTGACGCACCTCGGCGTATTGCGTTGGGGTGCGCGACCGATCGCCTACCCTCAATGTGAGCCGCGTTGACTTGGATAGTCCAGATTCTTTTGATGGTGTGTAGCGAGTACCCTCGACGTAGCGACCCTCCAAGCCAATCTTCGCCGCAATCAGACCGTAAGTGTGTTCAAGAATTCTCTCGTACCGCACTACGGGTTCCTCTGGGGCTCAAGCCGGCAGCATGGATTCCCTGATCATCTATTTGCAACTGCAAAGGAATGTGTTACTCTATTAACACTTTGGGGACATGCTTGTTAGTAGCATCCAAAGCTGGTCAGCAATCAGAAATGACCTACCTGTAGCAGGTTGATGCAAAAGAATAAGTAGACAAGGAGCCTTGCTATGCGGGACGATCTTACTCGCCGAGAGCGTCAGATTCTCGAAATTATCTATAGCCTTGAAGAGGCAACAGCAAACCAAATTCGGGAGAAGTTGCCGGGGCAACCTGCTAACGCTACGGTGCGAACCTTGCTTCGGGTGCTTGAGTCGAAAGGGCTCGTAAAACATCGCAACCAGGGGAAGCAGTTCGTTTACCAGCCTTGTATCGCCAGGAAATCCGCGGCAAGTTCGGCATTCAAAAAAGTGCTCGATGTATTCTTTGGTGGCTCCGTGGAGAAAGCGCTGGCCGCCCACTTGTCCAATCCCAAAACCAGCCTCACTCCCGATCAGATCGAACGACTACGATCTCTGATCGACCAACAGGACGAGAAGGAGAACTAATATGTTCGAATTGAGTTCATGGATAGCTGAATGGTCAGTGGCAAATACAATGTCGACCGCACTACTGAGCATCTGCGTGCAGCTGTGCCTGCTAGCCGTCGTTGCGATGGGTGCCGTACGCTGCATTGCCAGCATCAAATTTCGAACGGCGAAATCTGCGCCCACAGCAAGTACGGCATATACCATTTGGCTGGCGACTGCTTGCCTCTTGATTCTGGTCGGGCCAGTTCAATTGCTTACCGGCGGTTTGCCCGTTCACATTGCCTCGAAATCAACCGGCAACAAAAATACACAGCTCCAGACTGGAAATCCTTCAGCCAATTCTATCTCTGAGCAGAGATTGCTGCCAGACGATGTCGCGCAGGCCGAATCGTCTGTTTTTCCGCGACCAGATCTTGTTGTTAACGATAATGCTGCCCAATTCGTTACACCCTTGCAGAGGACAGCCGCAACCTTGGGGCAGAGTGTGGAGTCGTCTATTGAACACAGTTCCACCACCGCTCGTTCTTCGCCAAAGAGTCCGTTTTTAAAAAGAAGTTATGCCCTTTGGCTTTTAATAGCAATTTACGTAACGCCCGTAGTTTGGATGCTACTCCAGCTAACTGTTAGCACAGCTCAATTGGCAGGTCTAGCGAGCAACGGCAGACTGCTATCTCCATCGGAGATGTTGGTAGCGCGTCAGGCGGCGTCACAACTGCAGATTAACACCTTGCCAGAGATCCGAAGTGTCGATATTCGTGTTCCGATGGCGTGTGGTCTTCTGAAGCCGATAGTGCTTGTCCCGTGCGATTTTTCCACTTGGCCGGAACAAGAACAACGCACCGTTTTCCTGCATGAGTTCGCCCATGTGCTTCGTCGTGACACTTGGGGTGAAGTGTTGGCCCAGTTGATTCAGGCTATCTATTGGTTCCATCCTGCGAGCTGGTTTGTTGCCCTTCGCCTGCGCAAAACGCGAGTTGGCTACCGACGAACGTGTCGTAGGCTCTGGAGTTGCCGGCGACCGATACGCTCGCGATCTAGTGTCCGTACTTGAGCGACTGCCGATGGCTCCCCCCAGGTCAAACAAACAAGCCGCTGTCGAAATGTCGGCCTTTTCCTCGGTCGAAGAACGGCTAGAACACATCCTTAAAGTAAGCCGCTGCTCGAAACCAACACCACTGGAACAGCGTCGTCGCGTCGTTGTCTTGGCAACGGCGGTTGGCGTGCTGATTGCCATTTTCGGTGCTAGTACGATTCGCCTTACGCCTGCGATGGCGCAGCAGGAGAGCGGTGCACAACCAAGGCCGCTGTTCGCTTCGGATCCGAGCGGCGAGCATCTAACCAGTGAAGCCACATGGTACTCGCGGTTCGAGAAATGCAAGGTGCTGGACGTGCCAACCGGATCTGGCGGCGTAGTCTTCAATGTACGGGGGAAAGCAGTTCGACCGGACGGCACAACACCTGCTGCGGGAGCTATTGTCTTACTTAAAGAGTGGAGCCTGAGCCGTGCTGCAATGAAATGGCAGGATCGTAGGCGGAATTCTACTGCGTATGAACACGCTACACAGCGAGTCGATGACGTCTTTGCAAAAACGATAGCTGACGAACAGGGGCGTTTTCAATTCAAGGAGGCCGCGGCTCCATCCATACCCGAGTCCGAACAAGATTTTTGGGGATGGTATATCGTCGTTGCCGATGCGAACGATGGTGGGTTCGTGGGATGGAGGAATCTCACCAGGCAGGATTCGACAAGTGCATTGGCCCAACCTATCAATATTACTCTGGAAAAAACGGAGGTGGTTCGCGGGTCCGTCGTCGATCCGAATGACCAACCCATTGCAAATGCGTTGATCGTCGTGCGAGAGTTCGGAAAGGAGTCTTCCGGCAATAGGGGCGATCTCGATTGCCATGCAAGTCAGCTAAGTCCGCAAGCCCGAACTGATAGCGAAGGTAGATTTGCGTTTGCAGGTGTACCGACTAGCAGCGTCTTGTCACTACAGGTCCATCACCCGGACTGGGCAGCCGGCAGCGGCCTAGTTGCAACCAGTGCAGATATTCCCCCTGGCGAGCGCTTTCTAGGTGAAGCCCATATGGACAGACTGTCAATCGGTGTTGTGCAATCGTCACCCGCAAAGCTGGTAGCCGATGCGGGTTACTTGGTCAAAGGCAAGATCGTAAACGCATTGGGAGACGCCATTGCAGGAGCCCAGGTTTGTTTTCGGCACGAAAAAAATTACGTCCAGAGCGATTCGCGTGGGCATTTTCAGATCCGAATTTCTTCAACGTGGTTGGAACATGAACCCGTCCTTGAATCGCAACTGGAGATTCTAGCGCCGGAAGACTCAGACTATCTTATGCGATACGTCGAACTCACTGCACAACACATTCGTTCAGGCGATCCGATGACGATCGAAATGCAAAAGGGAGTCCGGGTTTCGGGCATCGTGCTAGCTGATGACGACCAGCAACCATTGGGTGATGTCTTGCTTCAGAGTGTACTCGTCGACCAAGTTGCAAACGCTCCGTACGGAGGATGGACAAATGACGAAGGTCGTTTCCAATTTACTCTGCCTATTGGGGAAGTACGTCTAATCCTCGCCTCCGATAGCTTTATGTACTCCCTGCCGTCATTGTACGATACCGAGTGGTTTATGGAGTACCCGGAACTGGGTAAACCTTGGTTCTATGTTCCGGATCTAGCCGAATCCACGTTCCATATCGATGTTGACACATCCGACGGCAAGTCGATCGAAGTGCCTCCAATCAAGGTCGGGCGATCGGGGCCAATTCAAGTCACTGGACGACTACCCGACGGAACGGTCGTGGTAGGTGCTACCGTGATCGCCAAAGACCAAATCCCCGGCTTTCCAGCACCGAGAATTCAACAAGATTCCAACCCTTTTGCTGTAGGCCGAAAAACTCGGCCCGCTTCGGAAGTCGTCAATATATCCGAGCAGATAATCACTGATGAATATGGTCAAGCATTGTTGTCAATCTGGGGAAGCCCTAGGTACAAACCCTACGTCGAAATTCGGCACACGGTTGGAGATACGTCATTCACAGGCCAGGCAGATCTTTCTGAAGCTGTGGATGGAAAACTGGATATCAAACTGGACGCTGGCTGGACGATTCGGGGACGAGTTTCCCTCGACGGACAACCCCTAGAAGGTGCTCGTATCATACTTCGCTCGTATGATCCTCCTGCTTCCGAACGGCTCTATGCTATAACAACATCCGACGGTGTCTATTCCGTGGCCGTGGAGCCAAACCGGCGCTACCAGATTGGGCTCGTTGGCATCCCCGGGCATTGGCGTGTAAACGACTGGTATTGGATCGACAGGGAAGTTGACGGTGTTCTTCAAGAACATGAGTTTAAGTTGGTCAGTGGAACGGAGCAGATCGCAGGAAAAGTCGTTGACGGCAACCGCAAGCCGGTTGTAGGCGCTCGTATTCGCATTGATCTTCCGTTGAACTCCACCAAGCGAAACTTGTTGGTGGGCGAAGCCATTAACGCAGAGACCGACGCCAACGGGCGCTTTCAGCTGAAAAAGATCCCATCAGGCGAAGACAAACTGTGGGTGACCGGACCAAAGAACGAAAAAACGGGAGCATACGCGAAGTCTGAGTTGCGAGCTAAGACTGGAAGCCTGGATGTCCTCGTTCCGCTAGATATCTCTCCGCCGTCGTCACGCGACGTATCTAGGTGAAAAAGGTCCTTGAGCATGGTTGCCACTTCGCCACTACAGGCTAATGGTGAAGACGTCCTCGGTCGAGCGGCTTGTCCCATTTTTGAATTCAACGTGCACCGACTGACGGATGTTGATGGCTTCCAAGAGTTTCAGACAAGGGAGGACGCAACATACCGCTACGATGGATCCCTTCCGATGGTATCCCCTCAGTCGTCGAAACTCTGGATAGTGACGCCGGACTTTGAACCAACCCAATCTGCCCGATAACCAAGAAATCCACCGAAGTTCCGGTGGAAAGGAGATTTGATATCAAACATTGGGGCAAATGATGCTTCACCCAATGTTTTCAGGGGGGCGAATTAGTCGGCAATCGACTCGATGCGTCTGATCAGATTGGGAATGTAGGAACCATAGCGTGGCGAGAGCGTGCGATCCTTGTTGGGAATACCGCTCAGGGCGTCACCTATTTCGGCTCGAGTGGGTTCACACCAGTCGAGGCTATTCATCGCCGTCATCGCGACGAAGGTGTCGCTTTGCCTGGAGTCCGCCATCGTCAGCAAGGCTTGGATGGCTGCCGGCCGATCGGCCGGAGTTCCGAACCTCGCGACCGTTTCGTTGGCAACGCAACGGACGTAGGGTGAAGGATCCGTCGTCATGCCGCGCGCGGCCTTGACGGCTTCGTCGCGGTCCTGGTCTCTGAGTGCGCGAATCAGTAGACCGTTGGCGACCCAGTAGCGGACGGCGCTATCGGAATCGATCCTTCGATCGAGCAATTCCTGCATGTCATCGGCAGTCGGGCGTGTCGCGAGATCGGCGATTTCATACAGTTTTTCCGCTGAGTATCGCTTTGCATCGTGACCGAATGTGTAGGGCGCGTCTTGGTCGGCTCGCTCCAGCAATTCTCCCTCGGGCAGCAGGCCTACATCGGAAACGGCAATCATCCAGCTATGTACCGCCTCGCGCATGCGGGCCAGCGTCTGAGCGTTTTCAGTGGAGCTAGCTAGATTATTTACCTGGTAGGGGTCCGTCTGCAGGTCGTAGAGTTCCTCCGATGGCTTGGGCTTCCAAAAGAAACTTTGAGCATCATCGAGTTCGCCGGCGTCGAACATCTCCTTCCAAATTCGGGTGGTCGGTGTTTTGAACATGTAGTCCAGATAGGCTCCCTGCGGGCGCTGAGGGTAGAAATTGCGGATGTACATGAACCGATCGTCCCGGACGGCCCGAGACATGTCATATCGTTCGTCCATCCGATCGCGAAAACCGTAGATATACTGAGGATCCTCGGTAGCATATGAGCCCAGGAACGCTTTTCCCTGAAGGTAGCTAGGCGGCCGTATGCCGGCGAGACTGAGCACCGTGGGCATCAGGTCTACGAAGCTCACCAGACGGCTACTGGTGGTTCCCCGCTGGTATTGACCTTCAACCAAGTCCTGTAGCCGCTCGGGCACATGCACAATGAGCGGTACATGGAGTCCGCTTTGATAGAGCCAGCGTTTGCCGCGCGGCATGCCGCAGCCATGATCGCCGTAGTAAAAGATGATCGTGTTATCTTCCAGTCCATCTTCTTTGAGCTGCTCGAGAATCCGCCCGACTTCAAGGTCCATCTGGGTGACTCGATCGTAGTACTGGGCCCAGTCCTGCCGGACTTCAGGCGTATCCGGATGATAGGACGGAACGGTGACGCTCGACGCGTCATGGATGGCATTGTGCGGACGCGTTCGGAGCCGACTCTCGTGGCTGATCGTAAAGTTGAATACGGCGAGGAAAGGCTGGCCGGCGTCGCGATTGCGCCAGTGGGCCTTTTTGCTCGAGTCATCCCAAAGTCCCTCGGGTTGGTATAGGTTGTAGTCTTCTTTGGAATTGTTGGTGCAGTAATAACCCAGTTCGTGGAAAAATTGCGGGTAGAGCTTGGCAATTTCGGGAAGTTGGACCTGACTTCGCATGTGCTGAGCGCCCAGACTGGTTGGGAAGATGCCCGAGATGATCGTGGTCCGAGCCGGCGCGCAGACCGGCGCATTGGACCAGCAATTGGCGTAGATCATGCCGCGGGCAGCGAGCGCGTCGATGTTTGGCGAATCGGCGAATTGGTCGCCATAGCATCCCAGTTCCGGTCCATTGTCTTCTGAGGTGACCCACAGGATGTTCGGGCGCAGCGCGCTGGCGAGCGACTGCGGCTGAGCATCGCTGGCACGGCAAAACAAAACAGAGAATCCAACGCCAAGTAACCAAGGTAGGAAATGCGTACGCATAGTAGGTGCTGTGCCCCTGAAGTCGGTAGGATCTGATGGTGTGAGGTGATGACCCAAATCTGGTTTCCATGATACCGAATTGATATTTGGAAACGACCGCTGACCATAGCGGCACCCCATTCTCGCAGAGCGCGGGTGCGTTAAAATAGAGAGAGTTTGCCGCTATGTATCCTTGTGACGGCGGCATCGAGTGACGTTTGGTGTTCCGATTCCAGGTTGTTCCGAGGATGCTACGATGACTTTCGCGGTTCGTTTCTCAGTTCGATGTCTGTCGTTGATGCTCTCGATCGTGTGTGCGACGAGCCTGTTTGCTAAGGAGAATCCAGTGCTGTTGGTTAAGACCAGTGAAGGTGATATTAAGGTCGAACTCTTCGCGGACGAGGCTCCGATCTCGACGGCGAATTTTCTCGAGTATGCCAAAGCGGGATTCTATGAGGGAACCGTTTTCCATCGCGTGATCGATGGTTTCATGATCCAAGGTGGCGGCTTTTCCAAAGACATGGAGAAGAAGAAGACCAACAAGGCGATCAAGAACGAGGCTGGTAACGGCCTTAAGAACGAGAAGTACACGCTGGCCATGGCTCGAACTAGCGTGCCGGACAGTGCGACGAGTCAGTTCTTCATCAATACCGCCGACAACGGATTTCTAGACCGGGCTCAGGCTCAAGATGGTGTTGGCTACGCCGTGTTTGGCAAGGTGGTCGATGGCCAGGAGGTCGTGGACAAAATCGGCAAAGTCAAGACGGGGCGCAAAGCCGGAATGTCGGACGTGCCGGTGGAGACGATCGTGATTGAGAAAGTGGAATTGGTCGAAGAAAAAGAGAAGAAGTAGTTGGCCCAGTCGCTCGGCGAACGCTGCGGCTCGCGTGGAGCCGTAGCTCGCCAGCAGGCAGGACCATCTATTGCGGACAGCGTGCCAGCACTTCTGCCAAATCGAGCTGGCCCTCGTAAAGTGCTCGGCCAAGGATCGCGGCGTGCGTATTCATCTTCGACAACTGGTCGATGTCGTCCAGCGTGGTCACGCCACCAGAGGCCACGACCGGAATGGAGGTCGCGGTCTGCATCTCGGCTAGTTGGCTGAAGTTGGGACCTGAGAGCATGCCGTCACGAGCAATGTCCGTGTAAACGATCGCTGCGACATTCTGGGACAGAGTCGCTATGTGTTGAGCCAGTTCGGTAGCCGGTGTGGTGGAGGTCTCAAGCCATCCATCGGTGGCGACCATGCCATCTCTCGCGTCGATTCCCAGCACAAGGCGCCGAGGATATTTTTCGGACATTGCCGCAAACCAGCTCGGATCCCTGAGCGCCCGAGTGCCGACAATGACGCGCTCGAGTCCGAGGTCAAGCAGACGCCGAATCGTCTCTTCATCCCGCACACCTCCACCTACCTGGCAGGTCAAACCTGTCTCCTGAACGATGCGCCGGATCGGTTCCTGGTTGACCTGGCTACCGTCCCTGGCACCGTCCAGATCGACCAAATGCAGGTATCGCGTGCCGGCTTCTTGCCACTTGGCAGCCATCGTTGCCGGTTCGTCGGCGAAGACCGTTTCGCGGTTGTAGTCGCCTTGTTGAAGACGGACACATTTGCCACCGCGTAGGTCGATGGCTGGCCAGATTTGCATGGAGGCAGGTCCTGAGGTTTGGGGGAGAACGAAGAGCCGCGAGCGAGTTCTCGAAAAGCCTCCGCTATTGTGCCGAAATCAGCCTCAGTGGGTAGTGCCGACTCCAGGAGGATTCTTGTGGTGCCAGCAGGAGGCTCCGCCGGTTGTCACTGGTGGCGGAGAGCTTCGATCGGATTCATGCGAGCAGCCTTGCGAGCAGGGTAGACACCAAAAATGATGCCGGTGAGCACCGAAATGCCAAACGCGAGAAGCACGCTCCAGGAGCTGGTGAGCGTTGGAATGCCGGCGAAATGGGTCACTGCCCAGGGAATCGAGACGCCTAGAAAGATGCCGATCAACCCGCCCGTGGTGCTGAGGACGACAGTTTCAACCAAGAATTGCCTGATGATATCAAACCTCTTCGCCCCGATCGCTCGGCGTATCCCGATCTCACGAGTTCGTTCGGTGACAGTGGCCAGCATGATGTTCATGATGCCAATCCCGCCTACCAGCAGAGAGATGCCGGCGATCGAACCCAGCACGATGTTCCAGATTTGTTTTTCGTGTTCGGCTTGTTGTAACAACTCCAGGGGAACGATGACCTCATATTCCTGATCGTCCTTGTGCTTGGTCGCCAGTAGTTTGCGAATCATTTCGGCAGTTTGAGGCACCAGTTCCTCGGATTCCACGGCGACGGCAATTTCGCTCAGCTGATTGCGCTCGTTGGAACGACTGCTGGCGCTAACGATTCTTTGCAAATCGCCCAGTCGACTGCGCGCGGCGGTTACTGGAATGTAGAGGTCTTCATTGAGATTCTCAACTCCTGCTTGGCCCGCTGTTGCGTTGCCGGTTGCTTGCTGTTTGAGTATCCCCACGACTCGATAAGCGCCCTTTCCAAGCAGCACGGGCTGGCCCATCGGGTCTTTGTACCGGAACAGTCGTCGAGCGGCGCCCTCGCTGAGTACAACGATGTTCGAGAGATTTCGCAGGTCGGATTGATCGATGAAGCGACCTCGATCTAGCTCAAGGTTTTTTACCTCCAGCAACTCCGGAGTCGTGCCCAGGACTCGCGAATTTTCGATGCGATTGCCTCCATGTTGGGCATTCTTACGCAGCAGGGAAATGGGAACGACTTGGTTGACAATGTTCCCCTGCAGGCTGTTCTCGTTTTTGAGTCCTTCAAGAACTCGGAGGTCTTCGTACTTCAGACCGTAAGAGAACACGCGAGATTTGGTTTGCGCGGAAGAGCTTCCCGATGCTGAATCACCGTCCCTGCCCCCGGAATCGCTTCCGGGACGGACACTGCGGACCATAATATTCGTAGCGCCCAGTTGCCGGATCTGATCGACCGCGGCTTTCTTGGAGCCTTCACCAACGCTCAGCATGGCAATCACGGACGCGACGCCCAGAATCGTGCCCAGCACCGTGAGAAAACTCCTGAGCTTGTGGAGCAGGAGGTTTCGGATAGCGAGTTTGAACGTTGCGATCCACACGCCTCAGAACTCTCTATGGATTGCGGTAGTTTCCGCATTCGCGACCAGCGTCTCCGTCGCACTGCCGACCGGCTCGTCGTCTCCGTCTTCTTCTTCGGTAGCGTCCACCAACGAGTCCGGATTCAAGATCACGACATCCCCCACGTCGATACCCTCGGTAACGGCGATGTACTGGTCATTACTGACGCCCAGAGAGACCGGGCGGCGGCGAATATCCCCGTTCTCCTGGACGTATAGCCAGTTCTTACCCTGGCGCTGGACAACGGCCTGGATCGGAACGGCATTCACGTTAGGGATGTACTCGATGTGGATTTCGCAGACGGCTGTCATGCCCGGTTTCAACTGGTACACATCTTCGTCAATCGTGATGATCGTCTGATAGGACTTCGTGTCCGAGTAGTAGTTCCGCTCCGGAAGAACGGCTACCGACTCGACCGTGCCGGTATAGCTGCGGTCCGGAAATGCATCCACGGAAATGGTGACTTTCAAATCGGGCTGAATCCGATCGAGTACGGATTCATGAACACTCGTCTTGACTTGCATGGTTCGCAAGTTGGGAATGGAAAGAATGTGTTGCCGCGGGCGAACGGGAACCCCCTCAGCGATTTCCGAATCTCGTGATGAAGTCGGTGTTGCATAAGCTACCATGCCATCTTGGGGCGCGTAGATTTTACAATTCGCCAACTGCTGCTGGTATCGTTTGAGTCGCTCTTCTTCTTTCCTTAGTTGCTCCGTCCGGCTGGTAAGAATGCCTTCCATCTGAGCCATCCTGGCCTTGTTGGTGACCAAGACCTGCTGCAGATTTCGCTGGCTGGTTTGAACCTTACCCTCGAGTGCCAGCAGCTGCATTTCCCTGTCAAAGGTGTTCAATTTTTCCAGCGAAGCCATCTGCGTCTGCAATTTGTTCAGTTTGGCCGCGTAGTCCCCCTCCGCTTGCAGGTAACTGAGGACAGACCGGTCCATTTCGCTCTTGCCGGCATATCCGAGTTTGAACAGGCTCTCGATGCCCACTTTTTCGTTGCGGCGTAACTTGAGGTTCATCTCTGCCGCCAGGATCTCGTTGTTCAAATCGTCCAATTGGCGATTGATGGCTTCAATAGCCAATTGATGAGAGCCCTTTTGGGGATCGTTGAACATCGCCAACTCCAGCTTGGCAAGCTCAACGTCCAGCTCCGCTTTGTACTTGGAGGTGGTGTTCTGAATCTCCTGATTCTGCAAGTTGGCTTGTGACTGAATGTAGTTGCTGCGCGATTCTTCCGTATCGAGAATCTGTTCGTCCAGCTCCGCTCGAATCGGAGCAGAATCGAGTTCGCAGATCAAATCACCCTTGGAGACCGAGGAACCATTGGGGATGACCCAGACGATCGGAGTACCCGAGATTCCGTCGCTACGGACATCATCCACTTCACAATAGACTTGCAGGTTGGTTTGGCTCTCCAGGTTTCCACGCTCAATGACGGTGATGGGCAAATCCCGAGCTTCCACCCTGTAGGTCAGTAGCGAGGCTGTCGAGGCACGGGGCGAAGCACTGAACCAGCTATTGCTCCAGCCAAAACCGATCAGGCCGCACACCAACAGCGCAGCGGCCAACCACTTGGCCTTAGCAACGACTTGCACGGAGCTGAGGGTGCGACGTGTTGGACGAGCGGTATCGAAATCGAAGTTATCGATCGTAGTACTCATGGGTCTTCACTTCTTGCTGAGCCGCCGAGGTTTGCCCGATGCGAGGGCGTGGCGAACCAAGCGGATTACAGACGGTCCCGAGACCGAATGCACAGGTAGGGGGGTAGGGGTGGGGGGAGTGTCCCGATTCAGCCTACGGCGATCGCGATAATCGCCATAAGTTCTTGGAAACACGCCCAAATCTGGAGGGACGCCCATTATAGAGCGCCGAACCCCAAAACGCCATTGAGGTTGGTCGGCGTTCTCAATGGGCGGTTTTGACTCAATGTCGAGGTCGCCATAGATCGTGCCACTCGTCCCCGACGATTTTTTGGATTGGTATGGTAGTGCGTCGCCCGGGCCGAAGCGTCGCTGCGGAAGGTAATGGTCCTGTTTTTTGGCAGCCCCCTTTTCTGGCGATCATCGCGACGGAGCGTGATTACCTGCGAGGAGAGGCCACAGCCGTTTTAATCTCTCGCCGTGAAGCAAAGAGCCTGGGCCACTGCTCTCTGTTTTTCCCGCACCACCCAAAAACGAAGCCTGGATGGCGCAGCAGGCAGAATGGTTAGGTGATCTTTTGTTCACGTATCGACCATCTCCGAAGGATTCGACTCGCTCTGCTGCTCGGAGTCAGAATCGGGGTCCGGTTCGGCTTTCGGCGAGTTCGGTCCCTCTATTGTTAAGGACCAGGCAAGGCTGCGGACGGCCACACAAATCGGAGCCAACAGAATGGCTCCCAGGACATGGCGACCTACCTCAGGGATGCTGTTCGGCAAAATCTGGAGCTGCACTACCCAGCTCCAGGCTGAGCGAAAAACCAACAGCCCCAGCCAGACCCATACCGTCAGGTCGCCCAAGTTCGCGCGGCTGCGAAAGGGCCGTAGCAACAGACCGGCTACTAGCGAGCAGACCACCACGAACCAGATCAGTGGAACCGCCGCCTGCCAGCCGACGACTGCACCGGCGACTCCCGTCGCACACAGGAACTGTCGCGCCATCGAAGTGGGCTCATCGGAGCTCATCAGTCGCGGGTCAAGTCCCGGATAGAGCCAGGGTGCCAGCAAACGTGCCGCGGCGAGCGCTGCCACAGAGCCGCACAAGAAGGTGGCGAGTACGTCCAGGCGTGCTTCCACCGGTCCGGCCGGTTGCACATCGCGCCAGGGCACCACAACGACATTGGGGTCCAGCAAGGAGAAAGCCAGCAGCGGTCCGATTGTCCACAGGTAGAGCTTGAGAGGAACCGGATGTCTTCTCACGGCAATCAGCGCCGCCGCAATCAGTCCGCTGGTAGTGAATAGGTATCCCACGAGTCGCATGACCAATTCCGCCGTCACAGAGATCCGCACAGTCCCTCCGCCAAAAGACCTCGATTCGGCTCCGGGCAAGTTGGCGCCACTGGTCGCAAATTCGGTGATATAGACCGTCAGAAAGACGATCGCCACCGATAACTCGACCAGCGGATATTGAATGGAGATGGGCAAGTGGCAAACGCGACAGCGCCCGCGCAGCCGAATCCACGCCAGGACCGGTAGATTGTCGGCGCCGTCAATGAGAGTTTGGCAGTAAGGGCAAGCGGAATGGCCGCCGACGTGGCGCCCCAGGGGTAATCGATAGGCGACCACATTCAAGAAGCTGCCGATAGATGCTCCGACAGCCAAGAACCACACGGCGATGACGGCGCTGAGGCAACTGGCCACGAATGCGATCCACCAATCGATACCGTAAGCTCTCTGGCCGAACGTCATTCCGACGATCAGGGTTTGCACGCCTACATAGAATGTCAAAGACGCGAAGATCGCTATCCATGTCAATCGGTAGGGCCAGTTCGGATGTCTTTTCTTGCGTGGCATACCGGTGGCGCGGACTATTGGGCGATACGTAGCGAGGTGCTCAGATGAAGGCACGACAGTATAACTGGTGCGAGCTTCTTTGGATTGGGTAGTGTGCCGCGCGGCAGGGGGAGTAGTGAAACAAGATGCCTGATGAAGTTCCCGCGGAGCGGATTCGTGTCGTAAACGATCTGGCGACCAAGCCCGAGCGCGATTGGGTTTTGTACTGGATGACTGCCTTTCGCCGCACTCGCTATAACTTTGCTCTCCAACACGCGCGGGACATTGCGCGTCGCCAGGGCAAGCCGCTGGTGATTCTGGAGGCTCTCAGAGTGCGTTACCGGTGGTCCAGTGACCGCCTGCACCGGTTTGTCGTTGAGGGCATGGCAGACAACATCCGGGCGAGCCATCAAGCGAACGTGCTGTACTATCCCTACGTGGAAACAGCGGCTGGACAAGGCAGTGGATTGGTTCACCAGTTGGCGCTCCGAGCGTGCGCGGTCGTCAGCGATGATTTTCCGTGCTTCTTTCATCCAAAAATGATTCGGGCAGTCCGTCGCAAGCTACCGGCGCGGTTGGAACTGGTGGACTCCAATTGTTTGATGCCGCTGGCCGCCGGCGAGCGTACTTTCACAGTCGCGCATTCCTACAGACGCTTCATGCAGAAAGAGCTGCCAAAGCACTTGGAGCAGATGCCGGAGGCAAATCCTATCGCTCGCAAGCAGACAGTCGGAATACCGGTACTGGAAAACTTGCCGGAGTCAATCGTCCGCCGTTGGCCCCAGGCGGAGCCAGCAATGCTTCTGCGGGATGGTGGGCTATCGGAGATCCCCGTCGATCACAGTGTTTCTGCAGGCAGTGTAACGGGAGGTGCGGTGGCTGCAGGGCGTTTGCTGGATCGTTTTATGGAAGAGCGCATCGGTCGTTATGCCACCGATCGGAATGAGCCGGACGAAACCGGCTCAAGTGAGTTGTCACCGCATCTGCACTTCGGCCACATAAGTTCTCAGGAGATTTTTTTGCGGCTGATGGAATCGGAGACCTGGCATCCAGGCAGGTTAAACAAGCCCAACGGCAAGGTGACCGGATTTTGGGGAGTCGGCTCAGACGTGGAAGCCTTCCTGGATCAACTGTGCTGCTGGCGAGAGCTGGGCTTCAACATGTGCTGGCGTGAAGCGAACTACGATCGTTTTGAATCGCTGCCCGCCTGGGCGCAGCAAACCATGCGGGAGCACGAGCGTGACCGGCGTCCCTACGAGTACACACTGGAGCAGTTCGAGCAAGCCCAGACGCACGACGAGATTTGGAACGCGGCCCAGCGCCAGCTCACACGCGAGGGTCGCATTCACAACTACTTGCGGATGCTGTGGGGTAAGAAGATTCTGCACTGGACCCGAACACCGCGCGAGGCGCTGCGCGTCATGATTGAACTGAATAACAAGTACGCACTGGACGGTCGCGATCCGAATTCTTACAGCGGTATTTTTTGGGTGCTGGGCCGCTACGATCGAGCCTGGGGACCGGAACGCCCGATTTTTGGCAAGATTCGTTACATGACCAGTGAGAATACGGCTAGAAAGCATCATCTGAAGGAGTACTTGAGGCGGTACGCTCGGTAGCCCGCCTGCTTGGCAGTCAAGACAGATTTTCTTCGTGGGCCGAGCTAGGCGGTTGGTGGCTCCCCTTTGATCGATACAATTCGGTTACAACTATTGGGGTGGCGGAAACGGACCCATCCCCTTTCCGCAACCCACGGCTTCATTCCCAATCGCTTCGATTGGGACGAGGCGCGATTGGCGTGTGGGATCACCTTGGTTCTCGTTTTGCTCTTTGAGGCTTCGCGATGTTTTCGACTTACGAGCAGATGTCTTGTCGGTACTTTGGCTTAAACGTTATCTCGCCAGCGCGGCAGTGGAGCGTGGCTAGTCGCTGGGGACGCGGCTTGGCTCGGGCGCCGATCGGGCACCAAGCTCTGAGGCTCGGTTGCGCGCTGTTGGGTTTACTGGTCGTCCTGGTGGGAGGTAGCTTCGCGGCGGAACGACCCAACGTCATTGTGATTCTTACGGATGATCAAGGTTGGGGAGACTTGAGTCTCAATGGCAACACGAACTTGGCGACGCCGAACATTGATTCGATCGGACGGTTGGGAGCGCGGTTCGATCGCTTTTATGTCTGCCCCGTTTGCTCGCCGACCCGGGCTGAGTTCCTGACCGGTCGCTACCATCCGCGTGGTGGTGTTTACAGTACATCCCAAGGCGGAGAGCGACTGAATTTGGGAGAGCGAACGATCGCTGACGTGTTCCGAGCGGCCGGTTACAAGACAGCCGCCTTTGGCAAGTGGCACAATGGGATGCAGTATCCCTATCACCCTGTCGCCCGCGGATTTGATGAGTTCTACGGATATTGTTCCGGCCACTGGGGAGACTACTTTTCGCCTCCCCTGGAACGGAACGGCGAGATCGTATCGGGCGACGGTTACCTGGTAGATGACTTCACAGACAACGCGATCGAATTCATCGAGCGCAACGCGGACCACCAATTTTTTCTGTACATGCCGATGCCAACTCCGCATGCTCCCATGCAGGTTCCCGACGAGTACTGGGATCGGATGCAGGACAAGCCGCTGGAGATGCAGGCCCGCGCCGGCGACAAAGAAGATCCAGACTTCACGCGAGCCGCATTGGCCATGGTCGAATGCATCGACTCCAACGTCGGTCGCTTGCTGCGCAAGCTGGATGAGCTGGAGCTGGCCGGCGATACGATTGTTGTTTTCTTTTGCGACAACGGCCCCAATAGCTATCGCTGGAATGGCGGTATGAAGGGCCGCAAGGGTTCGACCGATGAGGGCGGTGTTCGCTCTCCGCTCTTTATTTCTTGGCCGGGAAAGATTAAGGCTGGGCGTTTGGTTACGCAGATTGGCGGCGCGATTGATTTGTTGCCCACGCTGGCGGATTTGGCTGGCGTTCCCTTAGTGGGGACGAAACCGCTGGACGGCGTTACGCTCGAACCCCTGCTTTCCGGCGAGGCGGGCTCGATTCCCAATCGTATGATCTTTTCTCACTGGAGCAAGCGGGTGAGCGTTCGGACTCAGCACTATCGGCTAGACCATCGCGGGAAGCTGTACGATATGGTGGCCGACCCAGAGCAAGCACGTGACGTAACGAGCAAACATCCGGAAGTTGCCCAGGAATTGCAAACCTACGTGGATCGATGGAAGGCCGAGATGTTGCCCGGTCTTCGAGACGACGATCGGCCATTTCCGATTGGTCATCCCGATTTTCCTTGGACTCAGTTGCCTGCTCGCGACGGTGTTCCGCACGGTAACATCCAGCGATCTGCCAAGGCACCGAACTGCTCGTACTTCACCAACTGGAAGAGTACCGATGACAAGATCACTTGGCCCGTGGAGGTGCTGGCTGGAGGGAACTTTGAGGTCCAGATGTACTACGCCTGTCCTGAATCGGACTTGGGGGCGGAAGTCGAGTTGAGCCTTGGCGGGAGTAAGCTACAAGCCCGAGTTACCGAGGCCAACGATCCGCCGGCGCGCGGAGATGAGAACGACCGCGTCTCCAGGCGTACCGAGTCCTTAGTGAAAGACTTCCGGCCGATGAGTCTTGGGACCATCAAGTTGGCGCCTGGCAGGGGAGAGCTAACTCTCAGGGCTACCCGCATTGCCGGCGAGAGCGCACCGGAGATGCGGCTGCTGATGTTCCGCCGTGTCCGGTGACGCTCGCGCAACCAAGTTAGGCGAACAGCATCTCTTCCAACGTCAGTGACGGCACGAGGCCTTTTTCGATACGCATTTCAGAACTATGGTCGTGGATCGGAGCCAAAATCGCGTGGTTCGACTCTGATAACGCGACTGGTTCGGTGTGCGGAGAATCCTTGCGTATCACAACAGGTCGATCATAGTGGTCGCCATCGCGACGAATCACGGTGGCATTTTCGCCGTTATCCAGTGCAACGAGACTGCCGATTGGAAAGAGCGACATCTGGTTGATAAAGGAACGCATCACCTCGACGTCGAACGTTCCATTGCGACATTGATAGAGCATAAAACCAAGCGCATCGTGCGGAACAACCGCCGGGCGTCCCGGGCCGGGATTGATCAGCGCCAGGTAGACTTCGACAGCGCTCAAGATGCGGGCCAGCGAATGCATTCGGTGAGCCCGGATTCCCCGTGGAAACCCGCCTCCGTCAGGCAATTCATGCACCTGTAAGATCAGCAGGTGAGCCACTTTGGGGATCGAACTGAAATCGTTGAGCAGTCTGAGCGTCAGGTCGGGATGGGACCGGTAGATTTCCGTTTCTTCAAAGCTCAGCGTCTTGGTCGGATCTCGTAGCGTCTCGGGAAGTAGATAGAGCCCAAGATCATGCAGGAGACCCGCGATGCCAACGTGGAACACGTCAGATTCAGACAGCTCCATCTCCAACGCGGTCGACATCGAAAGCATCGACATCTGAGCACAGCGCTGCGCCAGCGGAGTAGCACCCGAGTCGGACTTGGCTGATGAAAGCGACTGGTCTGAATCCTCAACCAGCATCTCCGCGATCTGTTCCGGTACACTGCAAAGCTCCTTGAGAGTCGCAGTCGACATCCCCTCCCGTTGCGCTCCAATTTCTTCCACCAATTCGATCGCGTATTCCAGTTGACGCGAAAACCGTTCTGCCCTTTCCTCCGAGTACGGCTCGTGACTCCGGTCGACCCGCCGGACTCCGGTTGGAGACTCCGGCGATGCCTCAACGCGCCTCCGCTTGGAACTGGGGTCACGAGCCTGGGGTTTCTTTTCGCCGCGAAGCGTCGATAGGTCAGCCGGATCGACTTGAATGTGAGTGATGTTGCGTTCTGAGATGCGCTGCAGAACCGCTTCACTAAGGCGTACGCCACGGCTAAGAAGTACCCGGCCATCTTCGTCGCAGACGTCCGAACCACAGACGACGCCTGGTTGGATTTCATCGATCGAGATTTTGACACTGTCCACGTCTTTGCCCTTTATGGTTGCGTGATGGCGTTTCACGAAACGAACTTCTCTCAATGGGCAATGCCAAATCCTCACCTTGACTAGCTGATCGAGCAAATGCATCGAGGTGATTTTCTGCTCTGTTTCACACGGTTCAGTACGGTCATGGCGAACGTAACGTCTATGCAGGTAGAAATCAGTTCTCCAGCGGGGGGTATGGTAAGTTGGTGCTGGGGTTTTTCGTCGTTTTTCCAGGTCGCTTACCCAAAGTTTGGCGACATGAGGTGACTCGATTCGGCTCACAACTTCGGCGCTCCGGCGGTCGGCGAACCCCATCAGATTGAAGGCATCTATCCGCTGGAAGGCTGGGTAGATCTCGTTTCCCGAGGGGGACTCAGGGAGCTCAAATGGCGTTTGTTGCACGTTCGCCCTAGAATGGCTATTACGGGGGCTGAGCGAGGAATGAGTGCGTTTGCACAGGGTCGGTGGGGCGATGAATTCGGACTTCGCCAGCCTACCTTCCGCGGCGTGAGTTGGGAGTTATCGGATAATTGAATAGTCGAAGCGCTGCGCCGACGGATGAAATTCGCCGCGAGCTCCTCTCGGGTGCTGGTGGTCTGGCCTGCGGTGCGCGGCGGCTAGTTCGATGGCGAGCCGTGATGCTTTGGCTCGCCGTGTTGTTCGGTGCGCTTGGGCTGCTGATGCTCGGCGACATGCTGCTGCGGCGTGAAGAGATCGGGCTACGGGTCCTATCGCTGATGGTCTGGTTGGGCGTGAGCGGTCTAGCCGCGTACCGACTCCTTGGACCGGCCTGGAAGTTCTCTCCGACTCCGCTGCAGGTGACGAAGTGGGTCGAGCAGAGTCGTCCCGATTTGGAGGAACGTCTGTCGACGGCTGTTCAGTTGGCCGAAGTAGGACCGGAGGAAACGCGATTCGGTAGCCGCCAGTTTCGCGACGCGGTGCTTCGAAGTTGGATGGCTGAAACGGACAAACCGGTCTGGAATGGATACCTCGATTCCAGCAGTTGGTGGCGTGCCGCAGGAACGCTGCTCGCTGTCGCATCACTACTGTTTATCGCAGCCGCGATTTGGCCGTCCCAGAGTCGCCTGGCGCTGGCTCGGCTCGCCATTCCCTGGTCGTCACACCATTGGCCCCGAGCCGATCGTCTGGTGCTCAATAATCCACCCCAAGTGATTGCGATTGGCAGTGATTTGCAGCTGGAAGTCATCGATTTGAAACTGCCGCCGCCCGCGAGCATCGACCTGCACGTTCGCCAGGCGGGCGAGAGCGACGCCTCGGGCGTAGCGACCATACCCACCAAGTATGTGGGTGACTTGGCTGTCGGAAACGTAACGGGTATTGAAGAAGCCATCGAGGTTCGAGCCGTTGGGGGCGATGACGATACCATGCCTTGGCACCGCATTGATGTGGTGACTCCGCCCACCTTGGAACGATTTCTATTCTCCATCGAACCGCCGGCATATTCCGGCCGCCCGCCGTCGGAATTGGTAGGAAATCGCATCCAAGTGTTAGCCGGCAGCCGCGTCAGCTTTTCCGGTTCATTCGATGAACCCGTCTCGGCGGTGCAAGTAGAACTTGAAGACGGTGCCGGTCCGCGACCCGGCGAAGAGATCCCTTCTGAAGAGAGCTCCGTCGCCGAGTCGGCGGAGGATCATCGTGCCTGGGAAGCGTCCTTGGGCGAAGGCGGCCGCTCGCTGCGAATCGGCGGCTCAGGCGGTCAGCCGCAGGTGCTAACGCGCTCACTTGCTTGGCAACTGGTCGTCACGACCAGCGGCGGCCTGCAAATCAAGCAGCCCGACCGGTGGATGGTCGAAGTCGTTGCGGACGAAGTCCCAGTGGTCATGCTGAATCAGCCTGAAATGAATGAGATTGCGGCCGGTGGCCGGCTGGCGCTGTCGGGGAGTGCGGCCGACGATCTGGGGGTCGCCGAGGTCGCTGCTTGCGTCGAGATCGATGGTGCCCCAGACGCCGAGCTCCAGAGGGTCGTTTTGTGGAGTGCCCAACCAGACGGTGTCGACGCGGCCCATTCGTTGCCTAAAGAAATGCCCATCGACGGCGATTGGGACTTCACTCGCGAGTTGCCGGCGGTGGAGGGGAAGCAAGTCGTACTTTGGCTTGAGGCCCGTGATGCGCTTGGGCAACTCGGAAAGAGCCAGACGCAGCGATTTCGGGTGCTGAGTGCCGAAGATATGCTCTATTCCATTGAGAATCGTCAGAATCAGCTGCTCGAGCGCGTGCGAGAGTTAGTGGAAGCCCAGCGTCACAATTGGCAGCTGGCCACGCGAACGAACGAAATTTTACGACAGGCGAAAGAGGTGCGACAGGGCGAAGTCGACACGCTGTTGAGCGTGGCGCAAACCCAGCAGGCGATTAGCAAGCAGCTCGCCGGAGATCGACTTAGCATTGCCGAACATATCAAATCAACGAAGCGATTGTTGTCGCAGAATCGCCTGGCCGACTCGGAGATAGCCGGCGAGTTGCAAACCCTCGGTAGGGCGGTAGACCGGATTGCGGCCGGCTCCATGAAGTCGGCTACCACCCGCGCCACAGAGGCGCTGCGTGAAGTGAAAACGGCTTTGAATTCGGACAATGGCGCGATCGAGCCTCCTCTGTCGGATCAGCTCAAAGAGTCTGCCCAGTCGCAAGCAAACGTGTTGCGAGAGATCCAGTCGTTGATGGATCGCATGGCCCGCAACGAATCGCTACAGCAACTGCAGCGAGAGCTCTCCCAAGTACTCGATCGGCAGCAGGCATTGCGGCATGATACGGACGCACTGCAAGTCCGGCAACTCTCCGGCATGTCTCCCGATGAGATGAATGCCAGCCGGACTGGTCTGGCGACAGATCAGCAAGGACTTGCCCGGCAGCTGGACGCGCTGATCCGGAGGTCGCGGCAATTGAGTGAAGCAGCCGGCGATGATCAACAGGCGCTTGCATCGCGGATGGATGATGTCAGCGACGCGCTGGTGAATCAGCAAGCCAGTGGAATGATGCGGCGGGCAACCGAACAAATAGCTGAGGAGCAGTTTACGTTGGCGGCCACAACCCAGCAGCAAGTGGCCGAGTTACTGCAAGACGCGATTAGGGAGTTGGGAGCAGGCGGCAGGGAAACCACGGCAGGGGACTGGGACGCACGCTCGCAACAGCTGCGCGAGGCCGAACAAGAGATTTCGGCATTGGCCGGTG
>JANQJJ010000287.1 GCA_028281725.1 Pirellulaceae bacterium
CGCGAGGAACAACTCGTAGCCTGGCGTTCCACCTCGGCACGTAGATCGTCCGGCAAGAGCAAGCCGGCTATCGGTGCAGCATTCAGCACTTAGGGGACTGTAAGGGAAGAGTCTCGCTCAATCAGCGGAGTCGCTTCTGAAGGCGCGTGTTTATTATTTTCAAGTGATCTCCGGCCCATGCCGCGCCCCTACCTCCGGGTGCGATCGGAAGATGTGCGCTTTGCTAGAACGCCTGTCGATTCTTAATCAAATCTTTGCTTTGGCGCTACGCTCATTTTTTTAGTTGTACTAGAATGAGTCCGTCGAAAACGTCATCTAATTTTATTTAACAAGCGAGTTTTGCTTATGCGCAACACCTGCAGATTCTTGGCAATCGCGTTTCTATTCACTTTCTTGACCGCCGGCTGTGGCTCATCGTCTGATCAGGCGTTCGAAGAGCCGGACCAATCGGAATGGACGGAGCCGAAGAATGGAGGAGAGCCAGAATTACTTGAAGATGGACCTTAAAAATTTAACGTGTATTGCATCGAACAAGGCGGGCGCTCGAAAGTAGCTTTCTCAATGTCGCGTCGAGCGAGATCGTTGTAACAATCATCCTCTCAAATCATCTTTTACTAGTTCATTCATCCAGTCGTTCTATTTTCCGGATTAGAGGAATCTTCAATGAAAAACCGATCTTTGCGGCACACAGGATTTACATTGGTCGAGTTGTTGGTAGTCATCGCCATCATCGGCATTCTCGTCGGGCTATTGTTGCCAGCCGTTCAAGCGGCCCGCGAGGCAGCTCGTCGCATGAGCTGTTCGAATAACCTGAAGCAGATTGGCTTGGCCATGCACAACTATCACGACACCAACAAGAGTCTTCCGATCGGCGCCCAGGCCCGCTGGGGGCAGTCTTGGAGTTGGGCAATTCTTCCTTACCTCGAGCAGACAGCACTCTTCAACGTCATGCCCACTCCGACCAACGATTCGGGCTGGTGGGGCGGCACCGATACACGTAGCCTAGACATTATTCGAATCTCTCGAACACCTCTGCCAGTCTACTTTTGCCCATCTCAGCCCAATGGGCCGGTGGAATCCCAATCCGTCAACGGTCTGTCCGGACGGGCAATGGCGAGTTACCTGGCTTGCGCGGGCGGCGATGCCACCAATGACAACAACTATGGCGCTTCCGGGGTGAACATGGATGTTTCCAACGGCCTGTTCCATGCGAAGGACATGGGGGCAGGTAGGAACAGCGGTCGGATATTTAAATTCCGCGATGCTACGGATGGATTGACCAACACCGTGCTCGTCGGCGAGGCGTATTACGATATCAGCGGACAACGTGACTGCACCATATGCGACCGGTTCCTCTACTACCACCCGAACTTTGACAGTGGCGATGGTTCCGACTTTTCCGAAGCCCTGGGATCGACCTTTTTTGCAATCAACAGCATTGGGCCTAACTTCCCTGACAAGGAGTTGAGCTACGGCAGCTATCACACGGGCGGAGCCAACATTGGCCTGGCTGACGGTAGCGTACGATACGTCACCGAGTCGCTAGACCTGGATATCTGGCGAGCCCTCGGTGCTCGCAACAGTGGCGTGACCATCGGCGAATTCTAGTACGAGCCGCGCGGGCCAAAAAAGTGGCCAAGCAACGGAAACGCTGTTTAATCGAGCGAGGGCGACGTACCACGGAGCCGGCTGAGCGTTCTAAGCGTCCGCTTTCGCTCCCCTGCTCTGCCGAATTGCCGAATCACAAATCAAGCACTCAACTTTTTGGAAAAATTGGGTGCTTGATTTTTTACAGATGGTAAGACCCGCCAGATGAGATCATGGGATCTTCAGCCAGGCAGTGAACCCAATTCCTCGTCGAATTGTGCGAGCGCTTCGTCGATTACCGAGATGCGACTCAGTCGCGGTAAACGCTCACCTGCTGCGCGACCGGACCGATAGAAATCGGGCAGCGGTGCTCCGTCGCGGCCGGCTGGGACGGTGACAGGGCCGTCCAAATCCGGTAGATATCGACCCGACCCCAAATCGTAGTCGTAACGTTCGTCGCTGTCCCCATGGCGGCCGCCGTCACCGGCACCGAGTCCGTCATACGGGGTGCGCCACCAGGCGTCGGCTAGCTGAGGTCCAGCGGATTCCGTGTCGCTGACGAACCCAGCGGCCAAAACATCTTCGGCGGCTCCAACGGCCAGGTCTCGCGCGGCGACGGGCGCGACGGGGTCGCTGCCGGCCGCAACCATCATCGCTTGAGCTTCTTCACTAAAAACCCAGCGACCGACTTCGCCGTCGTCCAGGTCGACATAATACAGATTGCCGTCGGGACCTTGAACGATTTGTACCACGATCTCATGGCCTGTTGCGAAGGTGTCGACGCGCTCCACATTCCCCGCCGAATCCAAGCTGACATTCTGAACGATTCCACGGCCCAAGTCAGCAAAGAACAAATCTCCTTGGAATTCGGCAGGGTACGTGTCTCCGTTGTAAACCGCGCCTAGAACGATGGCATTGATGCCGTCAATGGCGTGACTGAGTCCCAGCAGCGACGGTTCAATCGTCGGATTGGTTGGATAAAAAGCGACCGATTCTGGAAGATCTTCGTATTCTCCGGTCCTTAGGTTGGTTCCGTTGCCGCCTTCAAAATGTGGCCAGCCAAAGTTCGCGCCGGGTGCACCCGTATTGATCTCCTCCCACTGGGTCCATCCCACGTCGCCGACGTACAGCTGCCCGGTGTCGGGATGAACCGCGATGCGGAACGGATTCCGAAATCCGTATTGGTAAACCTTCGAACGGTTCGCTCCGGCGTCACCGTTGAAAAATGGATTATCGGGCAAACCGTTGCCGGTGATCGGATCAATCCGCAGGATCTTGCCTGACAGATTGTCAATATCCTGAACGCGGTAGGTCCGCGGGTCGGCCCGATTGAACGAGGTACCGTCACCGATAGAAACAAACAATGATCCGTCGGTACCAAATTCGACAGACCCGACCGTATGCGATTCGCTGTCAGTCGCGATGAAGTCGCGCAAGTTCGATCCGTCAGGCAAAATGCCGGCCGGCGGTTCGTCAAAATCACCGGTGCTGTTGGTGAATGCATTGAAGTTGGCCCATACGCTGTTGCTTCCCAGTAGGATCACCTCGCTGTCGGGAACAATCGTCGTGTAGCCGGTGGCAGCGTCTGCGGTGACTCGCGTCAGTCGCCCCGCCCGATTCCCGTTGCCGTCAGGACCGGCGAACGTGCCTGGCGTATTGTTGTACACCTCAGGAGGATCGTACGTGTACAGGAGATAAATGTACGGGTTGTTACCAAAGTCGGGATGGATGGCGATGTCTAGCAGGCCACGGTCAAAGGTACCATTGACTCTGTCCGTGAAGTCGAGCAGCGGAGAGGGCAGCAGGCTGCCGTCACGAAAGACCCGGACGACGCCGCGCTGCTCCGCGATGTATAGGTTCGACCCGTCGGGCGAAAAATCGATCGCCACCGGCTGGATCAGCCCACTGGCGACAGACTCGGCGGTCAGGTTGTCCCCTGGCAAATCCGGAGGTGCGTCGGCCGCATAGAGTTGGCTCTGCGGAATCACCTCCAGGGGCTGACTGGCAGCTGACCAGGACAACGTCGCGACTGCTTCGCCGAGATGGTCGTAGTGTTCCAGGCGAATGTCGTATCGCACGCCTGCGAACAGCTCCATCGTGCCACTGTGATTTGTCACGGTATGATCGTTCCATTGATCGATGATCAATTGATCGTCGATCCACAGGCGAATTCCGTCGTCCGAACTGGTGGTGAAGGTATAGGTTTCGTCAAACCGCGGCTCGATTTGACCGGTCCAGCGAACGCTGAAGTCGTCCACTCCCATGCCGACAATCGGTGCCCCGACGCCCCAATCAAAATCGATCGTCGGATCGACACGCGTCGCCAAGCGGTCGACAAATCCGCGTTGATCAAAGTACTCGCCCTGCAGCCCCGTGCCCGTCGCCTCGATCGAGTCGTTGTCATCAATCGTGACCGTTGCTGTTCTCGGAGCCAGGAGAGATCCGCCACCGGTGACATTGTCGATGGTGAAGCCGAACTGTTGATCAGCCTCCGCTTGATTGTCGTCTACGATCGGTATCGTGATGACCTTGGACGATTCCCCTTCGAAAAAGGTCACCGTTGCGGCCTGGCTAACAAAATCGTCGCCGGCATCTGCGGTCAGCGGGACGGTTGCATAGTCGACCGTCACAATGCCGTCAGTTCCACCGGTACGGAGGATCGTGACATCGACCGAATCGGCCGGTTCGGGAACACGAATCACACTCGATTGCAGTCGAATCACTCCGGGATCGGCCGCGTACTGAAAGTACCCGTCTGCGTGTAGTGTTTCGCTGAGGCGAAATCCTGGATGGATCCCGCCATTGCTGAAGGTACCCGTTGAATAGACCCCGGGACCTTCCGTTTCATAGACGACCTCATCCAAGACCAGTTGATCGACAATCAGATTGCGATCGATGCCGGCAACCGGATCGTATAGATCGTTGGTGAATACCACTCGAATGCGATCGGGCGTCACTCGCTCAGCGGCTAGATGGGTATAAACCGCGTCGGACGTGCCGATCATTTCCCACGATTCGACCGCGACACCGTCGATATGCAGTTCCATGTTCTCCTGGCCAGTTTCGCCACGAGCCGTGAAACGGATCTGGGAGCGTTCGATCGGCCGAGTATCTGAGTAGCGAAACTCTCCATTGACATGCAGCGTCTCGCTTTCCCAAAATCCAGGCGTCACTCCACCGCCAGACCAGGTGCCGGTCGAAAACACCGAGGGATCTTCAGTCTGGAAAGTGAAACCGTTGATATTGATGAAGTCGACGAGCAAGTTGCGATCTACGTCCGGCGGAACGTACAGGTCGTTCGTGAACACCACTTCGACTTTCGCGGGATCAATCGGCTGGGTTGTTTGGTATTCGAAGAGCTGAAAAAAATCTGTCGTGGTAAAGCTGGCAACAACGGCGCCATCGATACGCAGATCAAACGTTTCATCTCCTTCAGCCCCCGCGGCTTGCACTTGCAAGATAGAAGTACGGCTACTGTCGAAGAAGTATTGGAAGTACCCGTTTGAATGTAGGAACTCGGATTGAGGAAAACTCGGCACGATTCCTGCTTCGGGCGTCCAAGTCCCTGTGGAATAGGTGTTGGGAGCTTCCGTCTCATACCGTACGCCGTCAATGATCATTCCATCGACTCGAACGGTACGATCGATGCCTGCCGCAGGATCAAATAGATCGTTGGTGAATGCAAGGCGCACTCGATCGGCCGAGATCGTCCGTGGATCGTCGTAGGTGAGCGTAACGTATTGGCCTGTAAAGGCATCGCCGCCGATGGAGTTCCATGTTTGAACCGTGGTTCCATCGATCTGCAGCTCGAGCTGTTCCCCATTGCCCGTACCGGCGGCCAGCACTTGGAATGTCGATAGTACTCGTCGGGATTCCAGGTTTTCAAAACCGAGGATGCGGCGCCGCCGACCGGGCCCTGGGTTTCTTCGCAATGCCATGTCAGTACTCCAGCGGTGAAGTTGGGGAATCATGATGTGAGAACTCGGGCGCCGCCGAGCGACGTGGAGCCTGGAAACTGGCTAGCGCGCGGGACCGGAACGTTCTGCGGGCACCATCCTAGTTTGCCACGTTCCACAAAGAAAGAATTTAGTTCATCCCGTCCCGTCAGCCTGCTGAGATTTCAAGAATGGCCATCGATTCTTCGCATGGGCGGTCTGCGCGGCGGGCCGCAGTGAGAACTACCACGCGGAAGAAGTCAGGCTGGGCTGCTTTCGAGTGCATTTGCCAGACCAGCGCGATAGTCAGGGAAACGGAACTCAAAATGGGTTTCCGCGAGGATCCGGCTGGGATTGATACGTTTGTTGGTGGCGCGACGGGCGCGGGGATCGGTAGCTTCGGGGGCCAGGAATTCCGGATCGTGGAGGCCGCAGAGCCGGGCGAGGTGGCGATAAAACTCCTCACGCTGTACCGGCTGACCGTCTGAGAAGACGTAGAGTGGGTGTTGCATGGCCTGGTCAAAAACCAACTCAATCATCCGAGCGATATCGACAACATGCGCCAAATTCAGATGACCTTGGCGTGGCACTGCCAGCGGCTCACCGGCCCGCAGCTTGGCAGCCAGTGGAATACGCCCAGGTCCATAAATGCCTGCCAGTCGTAAAACGAGGTACTGATCGGCTGGGAGCGTGTCGCCGAGCCGTTGTTCCGCGGCGAGGGCTATCTCAGGTCCAATCCGCGTAGGTGATGTCGGCGTATGCTCGTCGACCAGGTCGTTCTCACAGTCGCCGTAAACTCCCGTGGTGCTCAAGTACACCAACTTCTTCCAGCCCGCAGGCAGGGCACGGAGCAGGTTGTCCAAACCACTGGCATGCGTCTGAACCGCCTGCCCGGCGTCGGCGCGATGCGGGATCGAGACCAACACCCGCTCGACTGCAGGCAGGTCGCCCAGGCTAGCCAGGTCGTGCCAAGTTCCATGGATCGGCTCGAGCCCCAGATCACGCAGCTCTCCAAAGCGCTTGCTGCTGCGTGTCAGCGCGTAGACGGTACTGCCTCTGGCTCGCGCTAATCTGGCAACTTCGTGACCGACATAGCCGCAACCGACGATCAGCAGTTTCATAGATAAGTCAGTCCCATCAAGAATTCAGCCTTTGGGAAGGCTACATTTTTTCGCCAGTTTCCCGGCCTCGACCCGACGCAACCGGTCCCATGGGCAAACCATCCATGGATTCGGACAGCTGCCGAGAGCGCTTTAGCTATCCAGCTGCCGCTGAAGATAATCAAGCACCACCTTCAGCTGGGGATCTCCGGCGCAAGGCGGTGCGGGGGGCCGCTCGGCCGCTGTCGTAATGCGCGGATCTCCACGGCGATGCCAACGTCGATTCAAGTACAGATTTTGAATTTCGGTCATGGGACGTTCCAGCCCTTCGTCAGGTAAGATTCCCCATACATCGTCGGCGTCCATGTCCCGTGTTCGATGAATGTTCTTGCCACTGGGACGATAGAATCGTGCGGTCGTAAACTTGAGCGCCGTTTGATCGTTCTCCAGCTGGAATACTTGCTGGACCGTTCCCTTGCCGTAGGAACGTTGGCCTGCAATCTTGGCCCGTCCCAGATCTTGAAGACAACCGGCCATGATCTCACTGGCGCTCGCCGATTGACCGTTTACGAGCACGACGATGGGAATGGAGAGATCCAAATCGACCTTTCTCTTCGCCTTGAATTCGGTGCCAAAAACCTCACGCCTGCCTTTCGTGCTCACAATACTGCCCTGGTCAACCAGCATGTTACACATCTGCACAGCCAAAGGAAGAATCCCGCCTGGATTGTAGCGCAAGTCAATGACCAGCGCCTCCGCATCTTCGCGAATCGTGTCTAGGGCCTTTTGAAACTCGTCGACGGTTCGCTCTCCGAAAAGCGTGACCCGAATGTACGCGATTCGCGAATCCTCCTCCAGAAAATAATTCCAGCTCGAATCCGCTTCGATCCGATCTCCATAGACCGAATCGACTTGGATATCGGCCCGCTCAATGCGCAGCGTGATGGGCGTCGGAGCTCCCATGCGCTGAACTCTCAGCGTTACCGACTCGCCAACCGGCCCGCGCATGAGCTCGGTGGCATCTGTCGCCTTCAACCCTTCGGTCGATTTGCCGCCAATCTCGACGATCATGTCTCCGGGCTGCATGCCGGCCTTAAAAGCTGGCGTGCCTGGTATAGGGGCCACCACGGTCAGCTGCTGAGCTGCAGGCGGGCCCTCAATCAGAATGCCCAGACCTCCAAACTGTTGCTCAAGCACCGACTGAAACTCTTCGTATTTTGTCGGCGGAATGAATTCTGAAAATTGATCCAGCTCAGAAACGATGCCTTTCATGGCGGCCAGATAGAGATCCTTGGGATCGACTTCTTCAACGTAGTTTTCTTCAATCAACTCGATCGCATCGCCGATACGCTTGGCGTACTTCATACGCTCGGCTTGTAGATAGCACGCCCCGCAGACGAGTATCAGGAGGACCAATATTTGAATGTTTCGAACCGACACGCAGGCAACTCCAACAAACGTCTTACCAACCAGCGCGCTATCCAGAGCTTGGCCTAACAGCCTGCCAGAAAAAGGGGGGCTGACCCTCTCCGACCGTTCGTTTTTCCCATGTTTCAGCACCGCCTCCAAAGGGTCAGACCCCGTTTTCTGGCAGGCTGCTAACGGTCCGGCAACGCGCGTCGCATGCTTTTCTTGATCGCATGACTCTTGTACTAGTATACGCCGCCGGAATACTCTTTGGTTAGGCAAATGGTCCCACAACGGAAATATGGGGCGATTGCCAGAGCTAACCAACGTCGCTCAACTGCATCGCTTTGCCGTAACGAGTCCGTGTCTGCTTGAGGAGTTTTTGCAGCACTGGGTGGCTCAAACTCGGGTCGTCCTCGAGGATTTCGCCGGCCACATCGCGAGCGAGTTCCAATAGAGACGCGTCTTCAACCAGGTTGGCAATGCGCAGCGCCGGCAAGCCGCTTTGCGACGTCCCCAGTAAATCACCCGGCCCGCGCATTTGAAGGTCCATTTCTGCCAGTTCGAACCCATCATCGCTCTTTTCGAACGCCTGAAGTCGCTTGTTGTCAGTACCGTCACAACCGGCAGAAGCAATCGCACACACAAAGCCGGGGTGCGAACCGCGCGAGATGCGACCGCGCAGCTGGTGAAGTTGCGAGAGTCCCAGGAGGTTGGCGTCGAGTATCGTCATGACCGTAGCATTGGGCACATCAATGCCGACTTCGACGACCGTGGTTGCGACCAGCACCTCCACGTCGCCCCGGGCAAAGTCTCCCAGAACCGCTTCTTTTTCTTCACTGGTCAGACGACCGTGCAATAGCCCTACATGGCGGCGACTGAACGGGCCCCCGCTCAGCTGCTGGTGAATGCCTTCCGCACTGGCAATCTCAGAACCGTCTGCCGCAGACACACGTGGCGCGATTACGTAAGCTTGTCTGCCTAGCTTGAGCTGATCATCAACAAACTTCCACCAGGAGTCCAGGCTCGGCGGCGAAGCAACGTAGGTGTGGACGGCGGAACGCCCCGGCGGCTTCTGGCGAATCGTCGAAACATCGAGATCGCCGAAGACTGTCATGGCAATCGTACGAGGTATAGGGGTCGCACTGAGTACCAGGTAATGCGGCTGGGAGAATTCGGTTCGTAGTTGGGCGCGCTGCATCACACCAAACTTGTGCTGTTCATCTACGATCACCAGCCCCAGACTCCGGAATTCGACGTCCTCGGCCAGCAGGGCTTGAGTTCCAACCACCAGATCGATCTCGCCGGCGGCAAGCTGGTCGATGATCTCCTGGCGCTGCCGGCGCGGCATGCTGCCAATGAGCAGAGCGACGCGTACGCGGCTGGATGCCAAACTCCGCTCGAGCGTATCGGCATGTTGGCGCGCCAGCACTTCTGTCGGGGCCATCAAGGCAGCCTGAAATCCGTGGGCGACGCAAAGCAACATCGCATATTGAGCCACCACCGTTTTGCCACTGCCAACGTCTCCCTGAAGTAATCGATTCATGGGCACTTCGGCGGCCATATCCCGACCGATGTCCGCGATGGCGTTTTGCTGGTCCCCCGTCAGGGTAAAACGTAGACGGCTGAGGATTCGAGCATGGATTTTACCGGTCGGTTCGCAACGTGGCGATTTAGCTGATTGCTCGCGCTGCGATCTCTGCATGGCGATGGCCAATTGCAAGACCAGCAGTTCTTGTGTTTTGAACCGACGCTGAGCCCGCAGAGCGTCGTCCAAACAATGGGGCAAATGGATATCGCGCAGCGCTATGTCGACCGGCGGCACATCCAGCCGCTCACGAACGGCCTCTGGAAGGACTTCCTCGACCAGTCCCGCGAGAGCGGGTACGGACAGTCGCATCATATTCCGAGTGGCAGATTGCTTGAGCCCTTCTGTAAGCGAATAAACGGGCAGCGGCTTCTGGGGAGCCGGCGATTCGTCTCCGTCGATCACAGTGATTTGCGGCTGGGTCATCTCCCAGTGGAGACCTGTCGAGCGAAGGACGCCGGTAGCCACCAGGCGCAGGCCGGACCTGAGATCGCTTTTGCGAAACGGTTGGTTGAACCAAACCAGACGTACCGCACTACCACCATCTGCAATGACCAGGCACCCGAGCATATGCTTGCCACTCTGTGTCACGCGCTCGTCCAGCTCCTGAACCGTCCCAATAAAGGAGACACGCGTATTGTCCGAAAACGCATCGGAAGACTCCAAAGGAGGCACTTCTTCGTAGCTTCGAGGGAAGAAAAACAGCAGATCGACGGCTCGATAGACCCCCAGCTTGGCCAACAGCTTGGCGCGCAGCGGCCCTATGCCTGGTAGAAACTGTACAGATTCAAGCAGCTTGCTGGATACCAATGCGGAAAACTCGAAAACAACCGGGAATCGCCTGAAACGGACACCTGCCGCAGTATAGGCGATCGACGTCATGGGCTGCAGCGCCGCCGCCCAACGTGCCCGGCCACAATCCAAACGGCAAGAACGCTACCAAAATGGCGGGATTTTAGTCGTTTGGCGAAACTTTTATCTGCTGACTTGGTTTGTTCTAGTGACCGAAAAACTGAGGTTCGGCGTTCTGATTCCAAGCGACGCCGATAGCCAAAGCGTCGTGCGGAAACCAAACTCTTTTCACCGTTTCCGCTTTAAAAATGTGATGTATCTCTGAAGGAGAATCCCCATGAAGTTGCGTTTTCTCGGGTTGTTGAGCTTGGCCATGGCGGTATGCCTGACGACTTCGTTGGTAGCCCAAGAGGAAGGCCGGCGCGGTGGCCAGCGTGGGCGTGGTGGCCCGCAGCGTGGACCGGGCGTTGGTGGCGGATTCCGCGGAGGTCTGCCCCAAATAGGGGGAGCCATTGAGTTGATGTCCCTGCTCCAGATGGAGGAAGTTCGCGAAGAAGTGGAGATGTCCGAGGATACGTACAGGGCCATCCAAAACGCGCGGCCGGACATGCGGTCGCTGTTCCAGGCGAGCGAGGAGGAACGTGTGGCCAAGCTGAAGGAGTTCAACGAGCAGGCTCAGGACTTGCTCGATGAAGTCCTGACTCCTGACCACCTAAAACGACTGATGGGGCTGCTCGTTCAGCGGACGGGCAATCGGGCAGCGGCCAACGATTTGATTGCCGGAGAGATTGGGCTAGACGAGTCGGAGCAGAAGAAGATTCGGGAATTGGCCGACGAAGCCCAGGCATCGATGCGAGCGAAGATGCGAGAGATATTCCAAGGTGGCGGAGGCGACCGAGAGAAATTTCAGGAAATGGCCGAACAAGCACGCAAGGAGATGGACCAATCCATTGCGGAAGCTTTGACCAGTGACCAACAGAAGGCACTTGAGGATCTCAAGGGCGAGAAGTTTGAATTTCCTGAGGGCGGTGGCTTTGGTGGTCGATTTGGCGGCGGTCGCAGGGGTGGAGGCCGTCCCGCAGGTGGCGGGCGGCCTCGTGGGGACCGACCTGAAGGCGGAGAGCGTCCTCGGGGTGGTGGCCGTCCTGAAGGTGGTCGCGGAGGTCGCCCGCAGCGCGACAACTAAGGCGGTCGGTGCGGATACGAAGCGGTAGGCGGCGTGGTGCGCCGCCTACTTTTGCAGTAGTATCTTCTCCGAATGATTTTTTGGACTGAAAGGACTATAGCGAATGTGGCGACTTGTCGGGATGCTAGCTGCCGTGCTGCTTGTGCTCCTCACGCACGCTTCGGCGGAGCCGCCACACCGGGGCAGAGACCCTTTCTTTGAGGCACTTCGCTCGGTCCTTCAGGCCAGTCCGAACAAGGACATTCTTGATCTGTTGCGTCATCCGGAAGTCTGCCAAGAAATCAAATTGAGTGGTGAGGATTCGAAGGCCATCGAAAAGAACATGCGTGCCGCCATGAGGCAGATTTTGAAACTGCGCGACACGCTACGAGGAGAACGCCTGAATCGAGAAGAACTCAAAACTAAGATTCAGGCGACGCTGGAGCCTTTTGAGAAGGCTTCCATGGAGCTTTTATCATCGGAACAGGTCGACCTGGAACGCTTGATTGGTCTGTATGTTCAAACAAGAAACTATCGTGCTGCGGCCAATGACGAAGTGGCCAAACGAATCGGACTCGCCGGAGAAGAACTGGCTCGATTCCGCAAAGCACGCTCGGATATCTCGCGGAGGCAAATGGAGGAAACGCGAAGAGATATCGAGAGAATCATGCGTAGTCGAACGGGCGATATGCGCAAGGATATTGCCAAACTATTTGAAAGGGCGGAAGCCAAGGTAGATGCCGAGCTTGCCGAAAGACTGACGGATGACCAAACGGCAAAGTTAGAGAGTCTGAAAGGACCCGCTTTCGAATTTCCCCGGCGTCCGTTTAACTTCCGTGGCGGAAGGGGGCGCGAACACGAGCGTCCAAAAAGGGACGAGTGCTGCGCGGCACCGCAAAGGGAACGATTGGGCGAAGTAGGTGATTCAGTACGCCATGGAATTCAGCACTACTTAAAGTTTCAGTGCGTTTTCTTCGCGCCGCACGCGCTGGCAATCTGACATACGGCACAGCCCCCCCGAGTCCCGCAGCCGTTGCTCGCTTTCGCAGTACCACATCCCGGCCCGCAACCATGTTCGAGCAGGCCGGCGAACTTGCTCTGCCTCACCTCTTGCTCATAGAGCCCGACCAAATCATCGAGGTGACGCTGGACGTCATCGTCCACATCCGACAAAAAGTGGAAATAGAGTGTCTTCCCATCCAGCAGAGGCTCCACCTCGAGTAGCGTGGCAGACAACCCTCGATCGGCAAGCCATTGCTCACAACTCCGGTGGGCATCCTGGCCGAGTTGTTGCAAATGCCCCCACAGCAGCTCGTCCTCAGATGTCATTCGCCTGAGAATCCGGCCATCGGCCAGATCCTGTCCCGGCTGACCGGCTATCGCCGAGGGCCCCAGCACAGCCCCAACTTCGATTCCACGATCGGTTCGGCATACCACGCGATCCCGCCGCGATAGACGGGTCGGTTCTGCCAGGCGAAAACGCCCCACTCGTCCCATGGCGCCAACCCGAACCAGGAAGCACCCGTCGTCGGCGATATCGAATCTTTCGGATTTGGGAGCAAGCATGGGAGTCCATCGGCCTGAGGGCCATTGCTGAGAAAAGTCTGCTTGAGCTACCATTATTGCGTTTACTCCCGCAAACACGCTACCGGGCTCAAGCGACGCTTGGGCTCGTCCAGCGGGCGACTTTTTCAGGAACTATCGGGCCGTCATCATGCCAGAACTGAGTATCAATCCTGCCCCCATCCATCCGGATGCCCTCGATGGCAGCTCGGACGCAAAAACCATCCCCGGCAATCGTTGGCATTCTCTGGCCAAACGAGTACTTGGCGGGTACTCGATCGATGCCGAAGCAGCGGAGTCTATCCTGGCTTGCTCCGACGACGAACTGCTCGATCTCGTTGCCGGCGCTTATCAGTTACGCCACAAGTACTTTGGCAAGACCGTGCAACTGTACTTCTTGGTCAACGCCAAAAGCGGCCTGTGCCCGGAAGATTGCGGCTACTGCTCCCAATCAAAACTTTCGACCGCCCCGATCGACAAATACCGCATGCTGTCTGTCGACCAGTTACTCGACGGTGCGCGCGTTGCCGCGGAACGCGATTCCAAGACGTACTGCATCGTGATTAGTGGACGCGCACCTAGTGAGCGTGAAATGAAGGCGGTCGAGATGGTCGTACCACGTGTCAAAGAAGAGACGAATCTGAAGATCTGTGCGTGCCTGGGACTTCTCACGGAAGAACAGGCTCAGCGGCTGAAGGCATGTGGCGTCGATCGTGTCAATCACAATTTGAATACCGGCAAAGCGCATTACGACGAGATCTGTTCGACACACACCTACGAAGATCGAATGGACACCTTGACCAACGTTCGCGCCGCCGGACTGGAGCTTTGTAGCGGCGGAATCATCGGCATGGGCGAGACGCACCAAGATCTCGTATCGATGGCCATGGATCTACGCCGGCTCGAGGTCGAGTCGATTCCGCTGAATTTTCTGCATGCCATCGAAGGAACCCCACTGGAAAAGCAAACGGGCTTGACTCCTCAAGATTGCCTGCGTGCCTTATGCATGATGCGTTATGTCAATCCGAGGAGCGAACTGCGTATCGCCGGTGGCCGTGAAAAACACTTGCGATCCCTGCAGCCGCTGAGTCTGTACGTCGCCAACAGCCTGTTCGTTGGTGACTATCTGACAACCAAGGGCCAACCTCCCGAGTCGGATTACCAGATGATTGCTGACATGGGATTCACCATCACCAAGTGCGAGTAGCCAGCCGCTACCAGACAGGTTCCCACCACCATGCAACTCTGTCGCTTCCAGCATTCGGGTCGGCCACGGTGCGGCCTATACGCGGCCGAAGGCGTCTTACCGCTGGATCTTTTGGCAGAAGCCGCTGGTGAGAAGACTTTGGCAAACGCCATCCGCGGTGGGGAATTGGAACGATTATTGCCCACCGACTCGGCCGCTTGGCTGGCACTGTCCGACCTGGTCCAGGATGCTATCAACCAGCCGGTTGCCAACCGCAGTTTCTGGCTAGCTCGATCTGAAATCCAGCTTCTGCCGCCGATTGCCCGCCCCAACAAACTACTGCTGCTGGCCGGCAACTATGCGGCGCATGTCCGCGAGCAGGGCGATTTGGCTGCCGAACGCGACAAAACGTTTCCTTACGTGTTCATGAAGCCGCCCTCGACCACGCTGGTAGGCGACGGCGCGGAGGTCCAGATTCCGAGCATTTCTCCGGGCAAAATCGATCACGAAGTGGAGTTGGCAGTCGTGCTTGGCCGCTCGGCGCGCAACGTGCCAGCCGACACGGCGCTCAGTCATGTCGCCGGCTATACGATCATCAACGATATGTCTGATCGCAGTTACCAGCCCAATCCAGATCGCGACGCGCGTCCGCGCGACAAGTTCTTCGATTGGTTGCACGGTAAATGGCACGACGGATTCTGCCCATGCGGGCCGTGTCTGGTGACGACCGATGAAATCTCCGACCCTCAGCAACTCCCGTTGCAACTGTCTGTCGACGGCGAATTGCGGCAGGATGGAACGACCGCCGATCAGGTTTTCTCGGTTGCCGAAGTTATCGAGTTCCTGTCGAGCTGGATCACGCTGGAGCCTGGCGATATCATCTCTACCGGTACACCCTCGGGTGTGGGAAATGCAACCGGAAAATTCTTGTCAGCCGGCCAAGTGATGGTGGCATCCGTCTCCGCGATCGGTGATCTGACGACGAAGCTAGTGGCCTAAGCACCGGGGCGAACTCATTATCTTAAGCCACCATCTATGCCCGTATGGACTGGCTGGGCTCCGCCACCACTTTCTTCAGCGAGCGGCCCCTCTTGGGCGCCTTCCTCAAGCCACCGGCTCTGCGGGTGGTCAATGATTCGGCGGCAGATAAAAGTCGCGTAGCAACACGAACAAGTCCGGCCACTCGGCGTTGAGCAGGTTCGGTTGCTCAAAAAAAACTTCGCTCGCTACCGCGAAGAACTCGGCCGGATTGGTAGCTCCGTAGCAGTCGAGCACGTTGGGCACACCGGCATCGCACAGCGCGCTGAGCCGCTCGTAATCCCGCGCCATGGTTGAGAGCCAGTGTTCGGCCTGCTGCCGCGATTCAATGACCGGCACACCATCCGCAAACGGGCTGTTGCGCATATCTAACTGGTGCGCGAATTCGTGAATGACTACATTGCGGCCAAAATTCTCCTGGCGACCAGTCGCTAGCACGTCTGCCCACGAAAGGATGACCGGTCCGCGGTACCAGGCTTCACCTAACCTGCTGGAACTTCCCTCGACGACGACCCCCGATCCGATCTGATCCTGCGACTTTCCTAGATAGGCGTCCGGATAGACCAGAATCGATTTCACATCGTCAAAGTACTCGTCGGCAAAGCCCAGCGTTAGACGGCTCATCTGCGCGGCGATGGTCAACCGATGTTCGTCCGTCATCTGCAGTCCCCCGCAACCTTCCCAGTTCTTCTCCGCTACGAAGATCTGGGTCGAGCGTCTCAAGCGTTCCTGCTGTGCTGACGACAGGGAATGAAAGAACAGCGCGTTGCTATGGAGAATCGCTTCCCAGTGGTCGGGAAACCTGCGGCGGGCAATTCTCTGTCGTCGACGCTTCCGAAACCAACCAAACAACTAGTTGTTCCTCGCTGACCCCCAGTTTCCGATCACCTCAACCACGGAAGACTCCGGTGGCGGCACGTCACCTAGGGCTTGTTGATCTACCAAAAAAAGCAGCTGGCCACCTGCGGGACGGACCAGTTGCGATGGAAATTGCTCGGGATCCAGGGGCGCGTGCCACAACGATGACAAAGCACTTTGCTTATTCACACCGCTGATCAGAAATGCGACGTGGCGCGCCGCATTGATCAGGGGTGGAGTGAGTGTGATACGCCAGCGGTCCAGCTTGGGTACATGATTGGCCACGACCAGACGCCTCCGCTCGCCGAGCGCTTTCGTTCCTGGAAAGAGCGACGCGGTATGCACATCGTCCCCCATCCCGAGCAACACGCAGTCGAGGATCGGAACCTGATCGGGACAGCCGAAACGCTCGCGCAGCAAACGCTCGTAGTTTTCCGCCGCCAGCTCCGGCGGTCCCCCAGGATCGGGAACAGCCAGAATGTTCTCCGGAGGAATCGGTACATGCGAGAGCCAGTTTTCCTTGACCATGCGAAAGTTACTTTCGGCATGGCTGGGCGGTACGTTCCGTTCGTCTCCCCAAATCAGCCGAACGCGATTCCAATCCACCGTACCAGCTGGTAGCTCGCTGAGGAGCTGATAGAGTCGCTTGGGGGTCGAGCCGCCTGAGAGAGCGATGCTGAAAGGCGTTTGCTCGCTGGGGTGCCTGCCAATCAACTCAACCAACCAATCTCGGGCATGAAGGGCCAGCGCTTCGGAGTCTTCGCAGACGTGGATTTGATCTCGCATGGGAACCCTGTATGCTCGCGTAGGAACGGCTAGCTCGCGTAGGAATGTTCGTAGGACAACGGAAAACGCAGGACCTGGAAGGTACGCTGTTTTGGCCGGCGCGGTCTAGGGTTGAGGCTCGGTCATTCGAAACGGATCGAGCGCCTCTCTCAATGTCTCTTCGGGCAAGAGCTTCTGCTCTTGGCATAGTTGACGGATTGTCTTTCCGGAAGCAAAGGCCTCCTTCGTCAGTTTAGCGGCCTTTTCATAGCCGATCAGCGGATTGAGGCTGGTCGACATCGAGAGGCTCTGCTCCACCGCCGCCTCACAGGCCTGCTCGTTGGCTTGTAGTCCATGCATGCAAAATTCGATGAACGCGCGGACTCCGTTGGCCATCAAATGAATACTCTCGAGAGTGGTTTGTCCCATCACCGGCATCATGATATTGAGTTGGAAATTGCCACCGCCGGCACCACAGAGGGTGATCGTCTGGTCGTTGCCAATCACGCGAGCTGCCACCTGCATCAAACTTTCGCACATGACTGGATTGACTTTGCCCGGCATGATGGAACTGCCCGGCGCACGCTCCGGGAGAACGATTTCGGAAAACCCGCAGCGCGGTCCGGAGCCAAGCCAGCGGATATTGTTAGCCACGTTGAATAGCGTCGTGGCAATCGTCTTCAGTTCCCCGTGGCACTGGACAAGTCCGTCGCGTTGGGCATTGGCTTCGAAGTGGTTGACCGCTTCTAAGAACGGAAGATCTGCTTCCTTGGCAAGGACCTCCGCGACGCGGCGTCCGAATTCCGGATGAGTATTGATACCGCTTCCCACCGCCGTTCCGCCTACGGGCAATTCCATGACAGACTCCTGCGCCAACGTCGCGCGCCTGACCGACTGCTCGAGTTGTCTTGCAAAGCCCCCGAACTCCTGCCCAAGTCTTAGCGGCGTCGCATCCATGAGGTGAGTCCGGCCAATCTTGATCACTTGGTCCCACTGCCGGGCCTTGTCGGCCAACTGCTGCTGGAACTGCTCGAGCGCCGGCAGCAGGCGGTTTTTGATTTCCATTGCCACGGCGACATGGATGGCAGTCGGGAACGTATCGTTAGTGCTTTGCCCCATGTTGACGTGGTCATTCGGATGAATCGGCTTCTCCTTCGCCAAACGATCACCGCCGGTCATCTCGATGGCGCGATTGGAGATGACTTCGTTGACATTCATGTTGCTCGACGTGCCCGAGCCCGTTTGAAACACGTCGATCGGAAACTGGTCTGCCAACCGGCCCTCGGCGACTTCCTTGGCTGCCGCCAATAGCGCGTCGACCTGTTTCTCGCTGAGCGGATTCTTGCCGCTGCCGGTGAGCTTTCCAAGATCGCGATTAGCCACGGCGCACGCGAACTTGACCAGGCCCATGGCACGAATCAGCGCAGGGGGCAGTCGCCAGGAGGAGACCGGGAAATTCTCAACAGCTCTCTGAGTCTGAGCACTATAGTAGGCGTCCGCCGGTACTTGGACGTCGCCCATGGAGTCATGTTCGGTTCTAAATTCAGCCATTTTTATCGATTCCGTTAGATTGCCCCTGAGGCAAAAACGCAGCTGTTCCGCAATTCCAAGTTCATCGTATACGCGACCCAGGGAGAGTCCAACGGGGCATGGACCGGCTGGCCGGCAGTTCCACCGGGGCCTCTACCGGTCAGGGTTCGAGTCGCTTTTGGCAAGCAAGGGGTAAAGAAATGGCCGCCGGATTGGACTATATTCTTAGGCTCAACCTCCTCCCAATCGATCCACTCTCCCGGGTGAGAATCTCTATGAACTTCGCTCCCGCGATTCGTCGTCGCAGTTTGGCAAGCCTTCTCTTCATTTCGGCCCTGGGAAGCGTTTGCTTGCTTTTGGGCCCGGCAGGTCCCGCGTGGGCTCAGACCGACAGTGCTCCAGAGCAGACGAACTCGGAAACAGCGGAGCCTGAGGAAAATGCGGAGTTGGACTCTGAGCAGGCCGACTCCGGAGAAACCGTAACCTCTGCCGAGGTCGAGTTCAACATGTGGCGTCCGGTGCTGGCGATGGCTTTGGGGGTTTTTGTCGTACTGACCTTGATGATCGGTTTGAAGACGCATGCGTTCATCGCACTCATTCTCGGAGCCCTGGTCATTAGCTGCCTCGTTCCTTTCGATGTGGTGGGATTTGTCAAAAGTCCGGAGCCTCACGTGATTCGAGATGCCGACAACGCCTCTCCAGCTCAGATCGTCAGTCGCGTTACCAGTTCCCTGGGTAGTGCCGTGGGCGGTATTGGTATTCTGATCGCGATGGCAGCCATCATTGGCAAATGCATGCTTGTCAGCGGAGCGGCCGACCGGATTGTTCGGTCTTCGCTCGCCGTACTGGGGGAAAAGCGGGCTGCCCTAGCGATGATGCTCAGCGGATTTGTGCTGTCGATCCCCGTCTTCTTTGACACCGTTTTCTATTTGCTGGTCCCGCTGGCGCGCAGTCTCTACCGCAGCACGAGAAAGAATTACTTGCTGTACCTGGGGGCCATTGCAGCCGGAGGAGCGATTACCCATACGCTGGTGCCCCCCACGCCAGGTCCGCTGTTGGTGGTTCAGGCACTGAAGGTCAATGTCGGAACCGTGATGCTGATTGGTCTGGCCGTCGGTTTACCGTCAGCGCTGGTCGGTCTTGTCGCTGCTGCGTGGCTGAATCGGGTCATGCCGATTGAAATGCGTCCCATGGCCAGTGCCGGTGGCAAGAGTACCGAAGAGCATGAGTTTACCGTCCTTCCCTCGCTCGGTATGGCCTTAACCCCAGTACTGCTGCCAGTCATCCTGATTTCGATTGAGACCGTGTTCAGCACCGTGGTTGGCAAGGAGCCGGAGAACCCGACCATCGCGGGCGTCCAGGGGTGGCTTAAGTTGATAGGTAACCCCAATTTTGCGATGGTAGCGGCGGCTCTCTTTGCCGTCTTCTTGTGCTGGCGAATCCAGGGGCATTCGCTGACCGAATTGGCAGAGCACGTAGAAGACGCCTTGCTCAGCGGAGGCGTCATCATCTTAATCACGGCCGCCGGTGGAGCCTTTGGGGCTTTACTGGCGATGACTGAAATTCAGCGCGTCGTCGCCTCCTACTTTGGAGGAAGCGACAGTGGTGGCATACTCGTCATCCTGGTGGCTTACGCGTTGGCGGCAATTCTCAAGGTCGCGCAGGGTTCGAGCACGGTCTCCATGATTATTGCGTCCTCGTTGATCGCATCGATCGCACTTCCCTTGGCCAGTAGCGGCGATCTTGGCTTTCATCCGGCCTACCTTGTGCCCGTCATCGGTGCAGGCTCTCTGATGGGCAGTTGGATGAATGACTCGGGCTTCTGGGTATTCGCAAAAATGGGCGTCCTGACCGAGGGAGAAACCCTGCGGAGCTGGACGATTCTGCTGAGCATCCTCAGTTTGTCGGGCCTCGTGTTCACCTTGGCCTTGGCCCTGCTGTTTCCGGGTACCTAATGACCCAAACATGGTCCGTCCGATCACAGTCAGTGTCAGTCCCAAACCGGTCAGTCCAGCGCGGTACCTATGGATCAACCAGACATTCCGAGCGAAATCGACTCGTTTACCGAGCGCCCGATCACCAGTTCGCTTTCAGGCTGCCTATATGCTGCCTTTGTCGTTTTTGTCAGCACCGGCATGCTCCTTGTCAACGCCGTACTTTGTCTGACAATCTATGCTGCCCTACCCAAATACGACAATGAACAGATTTCGTCTCGCATCGGCCAGCTCTTTTTCTTTGTGGCTCCCATCCTGCTGCTGATCGTCGAATGGAATCTGCTCGATCGGCTGCAACGACTTTTTCGCAGCCGGCCCTAAGATCGCAACCCCGTGCCAGCGAGAGGCTATTCATGACGGAAGTTTTGTTGATTCGACACGGTCAATCGGCTAACAATGCCTTGCCAGAAGATCGGCGAGTTTCTGATCCAGGGCTGACCGACTTGGGAGTTCAGCAAGCCGAAGCAACCGCGAGTTGGCTCAGTTCGGCAAACATCGATCACCTGTACTGCAGCCCGTTTCTTCGCTCGCTGGAGACGACGCGTCCGATTGCCGCCGCAACGGGCCTACGGGTCAGTATTCGTCCAGATATCTTCGAGCAGGGTGGGTGCTACAGTGGTTACAAGGAAGGCGAGAAGATCGGTGAAGCCGGCATGTCTCGAGCGGAGCTCGGCTCACGGTATCCCGGCTGGAGGATCGATCCCACGATCGGAGAGCACGGTTGGTGGGGGCGGGACTACGAGTTACTGGAAGAAGCAACCGCAAGGGCCCGGCGCGTTGCCGGTTGGATCCAAGCCAAACTGGTGCCGCGTGGTGGTTCTCACGCGCTGATCATTCACGCGGACTTCAAGAGGTTGCTGATCGAAGCCATGCTGGGCTCCGAGGCCACGTCGGTGACGGACGTTATCGGTCCGCTGCACAACGTGGGAGTCACCACACTGGTTTGGCAAGACAAACGTTGGATACTGGTAACCCTCAACTCGACCGGCCACGTGCCGCGAACCTGGTTGACGTAGTTCACCTGCCGGGCCATCCCGGTGGAACCCTGCGAACGAGTTCTAGCATGGGGTGTGCGGCCGGGGATGGTAGGACCAACCAGTTGGATCGGTTGGAGCAGTATTCGGCAACTGACTTATAGATAGACTAAACTGGCCTGTGGCGACGCCCAAACCACACAAAGATTTGAGTTTCCAATCGACCTCCCCCCCTTTTTTGAAACTGGAGAAAGCTGAAATGAGAAGTTTTGCAGCCGTTGTCGGAATCCTATTGGTTCTATTGTCCCGTCAAATCGGTTTAGGACAGGATGGATTTCGGGAGATCTTCAACGGCAAGGATCTGAGCGGTTGGAAGGGTAACACCGAGGTGTGGTCGGTTGAAGACGGCGCCATCACCGGTAAAACGGTCGCCGAGAAGCCTTTGAAATTCAATACATTCCTGATCTGGGACGATGGTTCGGTTGGCGATTTTGAACTGAAGCTGGACTACAAGATCATCGGAGGGAATTCTGGTATTCAGTACCGCAGCAAAATTCTCAAGGAGAAAGATTTTGTGGTAGGCGGTTACCAGGCGGATATCGATACGACGATGAAGTTTGCCGGCATCAACTACGAAGAAAAGGGACGCGGGATACTAGCCGGACGAGGACAGCGCGTGACGATCGACAAGTCCGGCGATAAGAAAACGGAAGTCTACGGTGATGCCAAGGAACTGGGCGAAAAGATTCACTCCGATGATTGGAACAGCTATCGAGTCGTCGCCGAAGGAAACAAGCTAAGCCACTATATCAACGGGCAATTGATGTCAGAGGTTATCGATGACCAGAAGGACAAGGCAGCCGCGGAAGGCGTGCTGGCATTTCAGATTCACACGGGTCCGCCGATGGTGATTCAGTTCAAGAACGTTCGTATCAAGATGAAAAAATAATCACGCGCGGTTCGGGCAGCGTGTCAAGTGTCTTTGCGCCCGCTGCAAACCATCGCGCTGGTACCCGCCAGAGCGAGCCTGGTACTGGCGCTGGAGCGTCCCATTCCAAGGTAGCAGGCATGCTCGGTTTTGCCATCCGCTTTAGAAATCCTCTGGATTTTCGGAGCTGCGGCACGACGGGGGCATGCCTGCTACTTTTAACCCGAAAATAATGAATTGGGCCTTGTCCAGCTACGCAACGTCAGGATGCGTTTGCTTCCAGTGCCGAAGGGCTGGCTTGATCTCTCGCATCGGAAGCCAGTGCCCATGGGTTTTGCTGGTACTCGACAGCAGCGTATCGGGATTCACTTCGCCTTTTTCGATCCGCACTAACAACTCTTTTTCGCAGATTGGACCGATTCGCTTGTGGCGATAGAAGAAGCCACTCTTCATAAAATACCAGTCGGCTGACATCTGTTTCTCCCGATGCTTTAAGGCAGGCAACCAATGAGGGTGGGAGTACGACCGTGTACGAAAGCAGCGCCCATGCTTGTGTGTTTTGCAGGATGAGCCTATGCGTGTTGTCCACTTTATTACGGTCGGAATCAAGTCAGAAACTTCTATTTTCCGAAAGTGGTTCCTGGGAGGGGTCGGGTGGCTTCTTGGCCATATTTTGGGGAGGGAGCGAGTTCCTTTCGCCATCTTGTCAACCCATCTGAAGAGGTCTCGGGTCGACCGGCCAGCCGGAAAACGGCCGCTTTTTTGACACTTCTCGGTGAAGTCCACCACACTAGCGACTCGTGCCCAGGCTCCCGCCTGGGCACGCCTTGTCTTCGAGGCTCTGCCTCGTCTGCGATCCGTCATGGGTCACTCCACGGCTGGTGCCGTGGCAGGCAGAGCCTGCGGGTCACTCGGTTACCAGGCGGAGCCTGGTAACCAGATGGTGGCGCTGACCGAGAAGTGTCGTTTTTCTGCCATATGGATGGCGAACGGTGCAAGCAAAACGCTTACTTCAAACCAGGATGTCCTGGATGACCCGGGCAGGCTCGACGCCGGTCAGCCGCATGTCGAGGCCTTGATACTTGACTGAGAGTTTCTGGTGGTCGATGCCCAGTTGGTGCAGGAGCGTCGCATGGAGGTCGCGTACGTGAGTTCGGTTGACCGTCGCGTGATAGCCCAGCTCGTCGGTCTCACCGTAGACCATGCCCGGCTTGATTCCTCCGCCTGCCAGCCACATGCTAAATCCTTTGATGTGGTGATCACGTCCGGGTCCGCCTTTGCCCTGAAACATGGGCGTCCTGCCAAACTCGCCACCCCAGACTAGGAGTGTGTCCTCAAGCATGCCGCGTTGTTCCAGGTCTTGCAGCAGTGCGGCCGTTGGGCCGTCGGTCAGCCCGCAGCAGGTGTTCATGTGTTTGACCAGGTCGCCATGGTGGTCCCAGCCGCGATGATAAAGTTGAATAAACCGCACGCCTCGCTCGGCAAGTCGTCGCGCGAGAAGGCAGTTGGAAGCAAACGAGCCATCACCCGGCGCGGCGCCATACATCTTCAAAATGTGTTCCGGCTCATCGGACATGTCCATCAAGTCAGGAACTGAGGCCTGCATGCGGAAGGCGAGTTCATACGCGGAAATGCGCGTGGCCAGTTCCGCATTGTCCACAAAGCTGTTGCGATGGCCATCGAGCTGCCGTACGGTCCGAATCAAGTCCGATTGGAGTGCATTGGAAACACCGGGTGGATTGCGCACATAGTTCACCGGATCGCCACTGCTGCTAAATTCGACGCCCTGATAGCGACTAGGCAAAAATCCAGCGGACCACTGGCGGGCGGCGATGGGCTGCGGGTTGCGGCCACCGACGCTGGTCATCACGACGAAGCCCGGCAAGTTCTCACTTTCGCTGCCAAGCCCGTAGTTGATCCAAGACCCCATGGAGGGACGACCGCTAATCGCCGTTCCGGTGTTCATAAATGTATGGGCCGGATCGTGATTGATCTGCTCCGTTACCATCGAGCGGATGACGCAGATTTTATCTACGATCTTCTGATGATGAGGCAGAAAATCGCTGACCCAAGTGCCGTTCTCCCCATACTGGGCGAACTGAGTCAGATGCCCCTGGACTTTGAGTTCCTGACCCTGCAGTTGGGCGATGGGTTGGCCTGCGGTGAACGAGTCCGGCATAGATTGGCCGCTGAGTTCGTTCAGTTTCGGCTTGTAATCAAAGGTCTCCAGGTGGGACGGGCCGCCGGACATGTAAAGAAAAATCACACGCCGCACCTTGGCCGGGAAATGAGGCGGTGCGCCGGGACCCGACAGTGCGCCGGCAATGCCGCCTGGCACGGACTCGACCCGGTCCGCCGCTGCGCTTTCCTTGGCGAGCAAGTTCATCGCGGCAATGCTACCCAGGCCGACTCCGGCCTGTGACAAGAAGGTGCGCCGCCGGATTCGTTGAGCGACGATGTCCTGTACTGAGTTGTATTGTGCCGGGTTTTTCATCGATTTCCGAGTTCTGTAGGTCCGCTGGGCCATGGACGGAGCTGAGTTAGTTTCGGGTGTAGGTCTCGTTCAAATTCAGGATGGCGCGGGCGACCATCGTCCATGCAGCCAATTCTTCGGGAGCTTGCTCTGGGTCGACTTGCAGCAATCCCACGGCAAGTAGATCGGTCTCGGCGTCTGAGTTCGCGACAAAGTAGGCACGCGACAGAGCCAGCAACTCACCGAGCATCCTCTGCTCCGCATCGTCCGGCAATCGTGAGGTAGCGAGCTGAAACAGATGGGCTATCCGCCGCTCATCGCTAGCGCCGGGGGCTCCCGATCGTCCGCGCAGCGCCATGGCTTTGGCCGCCTCGACGAAACTCGGGTCATTCAGCCAAACCAACGCGGCCAGCGGCGTATTCGATTGGGGACGCTGAGCCGTGCATTCTTCACGCGTCGGCGCGTCGAAAGCGCGCAGCATGGGATGTAGGAATTGTCGCTGCCAATGGACGTACAGACCACGCCGCCACTGGCCAGCGTCGTCGTCGGGATGGTACTGGCGCGTTGGGAAATTGAGATGCCGATAGTAGCCGGCGGGTTGATACGGTTTGACACTCGGGCCGCCAACGGAATGAACCAGCAGGCCACTACATGCCAGCGCCGTGTCACGCACCATTTCGGCTGGCACACGGAAGCGGTTCTGCCGGCTCACGAGACGATTGAGCGGGTCATGTTCCCGGTGCCAGTCGGATTCTAATGAAGACTGTTGATAGGTTCGACTTGCCGTAATCAGCCGAACCATGTGTTTGATATCCCAGCCCGACCGGACAAACTCGATCGCCAGTCGGTCGAGTAACTCCGGATGACTGGGTACCTCTCCTTGGCCGCCAAAATCCTCAACCGACCGAGAGAGTCCCGTTCCAAACAAGAGCATCCATAGCCGATTGACGAACACACGGGCCGTGAGCAATCCGGCTCCCTCTTCGGCATCGGTTAGCCAGCGCGCCAGATCAAGTCGCGTTGCTCGCCCCTGATCATTGGGCTTGAGGCCACCGAGAAACTCTGGCACCGCCGGTGACATGACATCACCGGAATCATCCAGCCAATTGCCGCGAGGCAAATAGCGAATTTCACGCGGCGCGATGGCCACGGTGATCATGGTGGCGCGTGCTGTCGCCTGGACTTGCTCCATTTGTAGTTGGAGCCCGTCAATTTTGTGCT
>JANQJJ010000036.1 GCA_028281725.1 Pirellulaceae bacterium
GCGTGGTACCAAAGCGGACATCTGGGAAGCCGGCCATCGTGTCCCATTTTTTGTGCGCTGGCCCCGGCGGGTGGCGGCAGATTCCAAGTGCCAAGCGACCATCTGCCTGACGGATATCTTCGCGACGTGCGCTCAGCTAGTCGGAGCCGAGTTGAGCGATCGCGAGGCAGAAGACAGCGTTTCGCTGGTACCGTTGATGCTTGGCGAGGCAACGTCGCGCGGTGTGCCGGTAATCCACCATTCCGCCGCCGGCATGTTTGCCATCCGGGATGGAAAATGGAAGCTGATCTGTGGCAATGGCTCGGGCGGTCGCGAACGGCCAAAGGGCAAACCATTCGAAAAACCTTATCAGCTGTACGACATGCAGAGCGATGTGTCAGAAAGCCGGGATCTAGCCGCCGAGCATCCGGCACTGGTCGCGGAGCTCACTCGGGCTTTGGAGGGGATTCGAGAAAGCGGACGTAGCAGGGCGCGTTAGTCCGAATTTTGCCCGGGCGGTTCAGGCCGCTTGTCTGGGTGCCTGAGAGCGTGCAGGGAATCGTGGAGCCTGCTTGGTGAAGCGTTGGGAAAACCCTTTGCCGCTGGCGGTGAGGAACTGGATTCGGAATTCCAGGTTGTCGGGGACTTCATAGTCTTCCGGCACGTCGAAGCAACAGGCCGGGCTGAAGGCGACCGTCGATTCCGGCGCAACGTTCCAAGGCGGTTTGTCTTCTCCAGAGTATCCCCAGTCTCCTTGGATGAGGCCCTTTGGGGTGTGCAGAAAACACTCGAAGGCGATTACCGAGTTCTGACGCGTGCTGTGGTTGACGATCAGCACGCCACCAGTGTCGATTTGCTGAATGCACAATCGTTTCAATTCTTTGCCGGAAGGGTGCCGACGGCAAACCGCTCTGAATTCACTCAGTTGATGGAATCGTAGGTTCGGACGTTCCCGGCGGGCCTGAATGCACCAGAAGTAGGCAGTGAACAGAAACGACGCACCGCTGAGCAAGATTTCGATGTCGATGCTGCTGCCCATGGGGAGCTCCTAACGAATGCCCACTTTTCTGTAGCGGAAAGTTAAGTTGTTCGGTGGCTAGGCAGCGCGGCGAGCCGGCTGGCTGTTGGGGGCCGAGATAATCTCGCCTTTCTCATTGACGTCTTCGAAGCGTACGGCCACCTGCTTGCTGACGCCCGACTCTTGCATGGTCACGCCGTACAATGTCGTCGACGCCGTCATCGTCTTTTTCGAATGGGTGACGATAATGAACTTGGTCCAGTCCAGAAACTCGGTCAGTACGTTCACAAACCGTCCAATATTGGCTTCGTCGAACGGCGCATCGACTTCGTCCAGGACGCAAAACGGGCTGGGGCGATATTGGAAGATAGCCAATAGCAGAGCGACTGCGGTCAACGCTTTTTCGCCGCCGCTGAGCAGCGAGTTCGAGAGTGCTGTCTTGCCAGGTGGGGTGGCGATGATATCGATGCCGCATTCCAATACGTCTTCGCCACCATCCAAAACGATATCCGCGTTGCCGCCACCAAAGGACTTGCGATAGAGCTTCTGGAAGTTTTGCCTGATGACTTCGAGCGTTTCCAAGAACAGCCGTCGCGAGTCGTTGTTGATCTTCTGGATGATCCGCTGAAGCGATTCCTTGGCAGCCTGCAAGTCTTCATATTGGCCGTTGAGATAGTCGTATCGACTTTGCAGTTCATCCAACTCAGCCAGCGCGGCCATGTTGATCTCGCCGACGGACGAGATGTCCTGCCGCAATTGCGTGGCTTCTTCATCCATCGCCTCGCGCTGGGACGCATCTTCAATCGGCTCGGCACGACTAAGCTGCTGGAAGTCGATTTCGTAGTCTTCTTCGAACCGCTTCAAGAGAGCGGAACGCGATTCTTCGAACCGCTGGAGTTCCAGTTGGGA
>JANQJJ010000335.1 GCA_028281725.1 Pirellulaceae bacterium
CCGCCGTGGCTCACGCCTGAGTGTGCAGCCGGTCACCGAATCGGAATTCAAAACAATCAACCGCATCGCCAAGAAAAAGCGAGCTTCATAGCTGGCCAGCTTGGCCCAAGATTTCCGCAGACCGGTGCGAGCAACCGGTGGACAGGACGACCGGCGCCAGACAGAGGATCACGGTGAGCCTGACCATTGGACCCGTACAACCAAGCTGAGCGCTTCCACCACGGATCGCCCGAAAAAAAGTCTGACTTGAATAGGAAACTGCCCGAGCAAGCACTACGCGAATCGAAAGCGGTCAAGAATATGGCACCTGAAATTCTGGCTCTCCTCTCACTGCTACCGATCGCCGCCGTGGCGTTGTTCTTGGTCATCTTGCGCTGGCCGGCCAGTCGCGCGATGCCGATTTCTTACGTCGTCGCTGCTACACTCGCCTTATTCGTCTGGAAAATTTCATTCGTTCAGGTAGCGGCTGCTTCCATCAAGGGCGTGATCGTCGCGGGAGAGTTGTTATACATCATCTTCGGCGCGATTCTACTGCTCAACACGCTCCACGCCAGTGGAGCACTGCAAACGATTCGCCGATCGTTTAGCGGCATCTCTGCCGACCGACGCGTCCAAGTGATCATCGTCGCCTGGCTGTTCGGAGCCTTTATCGAAGGCTCCGCCGGATTTGGTACGCCGGCGGCCGTGGCGGTCCCCCTGCTGGTCGGTCTTGGTTTTCCGGCCCTGGCAGCGGTCACGTCCGGAATGATTATTCAGAGCACGCCGGTTTCGTTCGGCGCGGTCGGTACTCCCATCCTGGTCGGGGTAAGCACGGGATTGGCGGGGCAGGGCACGATTGACATGTTTGCAACGGGTGCCGGCTACGAGGACGGCACGGCGCTACTGGCGTTGATTGGATTGAGAGTGGCCCTGCTGCACGCGATCGCCGGAACACTGATTCCCTTATTTGTTGTCGGCATGCTGACCCATTTTTTTGGCAAAAACCGTTCTTTCTGGGAAGGCATCGCGATTTGGCCGTTCGCGTTGTTCGCGGCCTTTGCCATGACCGGTCCCTACCTGCTGGTTGCGTATCTATTGGGACCGGAGTTTCCGTCGCTGCTGGGAGGCCTCATCGGTTTGGCCATCGTCGTCCCTTCAGCCAAAGCGGGCTTCTTGATGCCGCGTGACGAGGAATGCTGGGATTTCGACAGCCGTGATCAATGGGACCGTGAATGGTCCGGCGCCGAACTGGAAGTCCAAAGTTCCGACCGGTGCGGGGTTCCCATGCTACTCGCCTGGTTACCTTATCTGTTGGTAGCGTTGCTGCTGGTCGTCACACGTCAGCGTGAGTTGCCTTGGCTCGATCTGTCGCCTGCCGCACTGATCAAGTCCATAAGCATTCCGGTGACTGATATTTTCGGCACCGGGATTTCCGAGGAAATCCGTCCTTTGTACCTGCCTGGAACGGTCTTCATCATCGCCTCGTTGGCCGCCTTCGGGCTTCACCGCATACGCCCCAGCGACTACGGCAGCGCCTGGAAAGCTTCCGGCAGGACGGTTGTCGTCGCTTCGGTCGCCCTGATCTTTACCGTTCCCATGGTTCAGGTCTTCATCAATAGCTCCGGTGGAGCGCGAGGCTACGATTCGATGCCCATCGCACTTGCCTCGGGAGTCCAAAATCTGGCCGGTCAGGCGTGGCCCCTGTTTTCCACTTTCATCGGCGGTATCGGCGCTTCTGTGGCAGGCAGCAACACGGTCAGCAACATGATGTTCTCTCTCTTCCAGTACGAAGTCGGCAGCCAGATCGGTGTCGACCCAACCTGGATTGTCGCCTTGCAGGCCGTCGGGGGAGCCGCCGGAAACACGATCTGCGTGCACAACGTCGTCGCCGCATCAGCCGTCGTCGGTCTCGCCGGAAAAGAGGGCACGGTGATCCGCAAGACGCTGATCGTCTTTACCTACTACGCTCTGCTACTCGGTGCGGTGGGCTATTCCATCGTCTGGTGGCATTCCAAAGGACCGCTTAACGTGGGCACTCTGATCGTCGCTGCCACCGGCATGTTGGCGGTGTCTCTGCTCGCGACCAGCACTGTGAAAAGTCGCCTCCGGAGCCCCGCTGAAATCAGCTGAGGCCGCCTGGCTAACTTCCGGCCGTCGTCCCCGCCCGGTGGTAGAGGTTCCACTTAGACGTCAGCTTCTGAACAGAGATGTTTTGCGGTAACATCTGCTCACCAACCAAGTAATCAATCGAAAGGAACGTTCGGTATGGCATTGCAAACGGTCAGCGCTGGGCAGACGAAAATCGGCTGGATTGGAACAGGCGTGATGGGCGCCAGCATGTGTGGGCACCTGATTCGAAGCGGGTTTTCGACCACCGTGTATAACCGAACTCGTGAAAAAGCCCAGCCGCTGATCGACCAAGGAGCTGTCTGGGCAGACACGCCGCGAACCGTGGCGGAACAATCCGATGTTGTTTTTGCCATTGTTGGTTTTCCACGAGATGTTCGGCAGGTCTTCTTGTGCCCCAACGAAGGAGCACTCGCCGGTTGCAAAGCAGGGAACGTCTTGGTCGACATGACGACGAGCGAACCATCGCTGGCGGTTGAAATGTATGAAAAGTCAAAGGAGAAAGGCGTGCATATGCTCGACGCGCCTGTCTCCGGCGGCGACAAAGGAGCCCGCGAAGGGATCTTGTCGATCATGATCGGTGGTGATGCCGAAGTCGTGGCCGCCTTGGCCCCTTGCTGGGAAGCCATGGGAAAAACTCTCGTGCATCAAGGTGCCGCCGGCGCCGGCCAACATACCAAGATGGTCAATCAGACATTGATTTCCAGCATGATGGTTGGGGTCTGTGAAGCACTCATCTATGGACACCGCGCCGGGCTCGATCTCGACACGGTCATGCAGTCGGTCGCGTCGGGTGCGGCCGGCAGCTGGTCGCTGACGAACCTCGGCCCTCGGATCATCGCCAACAACTTCGATCCCGGTTTTTTCGTCGAGCATTTCGTCAAAGACATGGGTATCGCCTTGGCTGAGAGCCGACGTATGGGCCTATCGATGCCCGGCCTCGCTCTGGCCGAACAGCTCTACCAGTCCGTTCAAGCCAAAGGCTGGGCTAAAAACGGAACACATGCCCTCACGTTGGCACTGGCTGAAATGTCGGGCTTCGATTGGCTGGACCGATAGCCGCAAACCCTGCAATCCCGCGGAGCTTCTGAAGCACGCAGCACGGCGGGAACTTTTTTCACACTTCTCGGTGAAGTCCACCACGCCAGCGGCTCCTGCCCAGGCTCCCGCCTGGGCACGCCTTGTCTTGGAGGCTCTGCCTCGTCTGCGATCAGTCATCTGTCACTCCACGGCTCGTAGCCGTAGCAGGCAGAGCCTGCGGGTCACTCAATTACCAGGCAGAGCGGGTAACCAGATGGTGGCGCTGAACGAGAAGTGTCACTTTTTCTGACATTTTGGCCAGACTCTGCAAGCCTTTCTTGGCCAGAAGACATTAGGGATGGTAAGCGGCAATTTTGCAGGTCGGCAGCCGTGCCATCAACCGCTCAAAGCCGCTGCTGCCCGAGGCGCGCCCAATCGCAGGCGCTGTCCTTGTCGTGCAGGTTCTTTTGAGTTCAGAAAAAAAAGCAAGAAACGACAACCGGTAATTGGATGCGCCGACGAACATACGACTACATCATTCTTGGAGCCGGACCGGCCGGGCTGCAGATGGGATACTTCATGCAGCGCTCCGGATGGGACTATCTGATCCTGGAAGGTGCCGACGGACCGGGCGACTTTTTCCGCATGTTTCCCCGCCACCGCACGCTGATCTCAATCAACAAGCGACACACCGGGTTCGATGATGCGGAACTCCGGCTCAGGATGGACTGGAATTCGCTGATTTCAGACGATCTCCGGATGTTGTTTCCCAACTACAGCGCAAAATTCTTTCCTCGCGCTGACGATATGGTGAAATACCTTGAGGATTTTGTCACCAATTTTTCCCTCAACGTCGAGTATTCGGCCCGAGTCGACCAGATCGACCGACCTGACCAGTTCACGTTGCGTACGGTCGACGGAGAAGAGTACCGTTGCCGCCGCTTAATCGTGGCGACGGGTCTCTCCCAGCCGAACACGCCGGATATTCCCGGAATCGAACTGGCCGCCCCCTATCACCTCGCGTCCATCGACCCCAGAGACTATCTGGATCAGCGAGTGCTCGTGATCGGCAAGGGCAATTCGGCTTTTGAAACCGCGGACAATCTCATTGAAACCACCGCGGAGGTGCATGTCGCAGGGCCACACGCCCTCCAGTTCGCATGGCGCACGCACTTCGTCGGCCATCTCCGAGCAGTCAACAATAACTTACTCGACACCTATCAACTGAAATCTCAAAACGCCGTCCTGGATGCGGAAGTCCTCAACATCAGGAAGCAGGACGACCAGTTCGCGGTGAAGCTAAGCTTTGTGCGCGCCAACGAAGTCCATAAGGAATTGCTCTATGACCGCGTGATTGTCTGTACGGGTTTCCGCTTTGACGATTCGCTCTTCACCGGCGCGTGCCAACCGAAACTTGCGATCAACGATCGATTTCCGGCTCAGACCGCCCAGTGGGAGTCGATCAATGTCCCCGACCTCTTTTTCTCCGGGACGCTCATGCAGCAGCGCGACTACAAGAGGTCCACGAGTGGCTTCATCCATGGATTCCGCTATGGCGTGCGGTCGCTACATCGGATGCTGGGAGACCGATACCACGCGGCAGCCTGGCCAGCGCGACGTATCCGGACAGACTCTCGGGCGCTGGCCGATGCCGTGCTTACGCGTGTCAACAAGACTTCGGCGCTGTGGCAACTGTTTGGCTTTTTGGGCGATCTCCTGGTTTGTGATGACGAGCAGGCGACGTATTTGGAAGAGTTGCCCGTCGAGTACATACCCGAAAGCAGGTGGGGCAACTCCCAAAACTATTTCGTGATCACTTTGGAATACGGCCCGGATCACGCCCGAGTGGATCCGTTCGACATTGACGTCGCCAGAGTGGCCCAAAATGACGCGCAGCAGGCTTTCGATGCGCAGTACTTACATCCCGTCGTTCGTCACTTCCGTCATGGACAACTCCTATCCGAACACCACGTAGCCGAGAATCTCGAGAACCAGTGGGATGGCCCCGCTCATAGACAACCACTCGAAGAATTTTTTTCGGGCCGCATCGGGGTGCCAGACCCTAGCGGGATGGTGGTGCCATGAAATGGCTTACGCTCCAAGACTTCGAGGACGAGGCCCGTGAGAAACTAAGGGTTGAAACCTATGACTACTTCGCCGGAGGCGCACGAGACGAGGTGACACTGCGGGCCAACCGCGCGGATTTCGAAAGGCTCAAGCTAAGACCTCGTGTCTTACGAGGCGGTTTTCGGGAAAGCCTGGCAACCCGTCTCCTGGACGTCGACCTGGATATGCCTCTCCTGGTGGCTCCGACGGCCTTTCATCGTTTGGCTCATGCGGACGGTGAGTGTGGAACCGCGCGGGCTGTGCTCGATGCGAAGCTCCTGATGGTCATCAGCATGGCGTCAACCACTCCCCTGGAGCAAATCACGGCCATCGCGTCCGCCACCGACTCGTCTGCCAGCCGCTTTTGGTTCCAGCTCTACATCCAGCCAGATCGAGGATTCACCGCCGAACTGGTGCGTCGAGCGGAAGAAGCTGGCTGCAGCGGGTTGGTGGTCACGGTCGATTCGCCGGTCTTCGGGTGTCACGAAAGAGACTTGCGAAACCAATTCACCGATCTTCCAGCCGGCCTGCGTTGCGCCAACATGAGTTCGGACGGCTGGGCCAACCGGGATGATTCCATCCGCCGGATCGAATTCAAGGCCGATCTATGCTGGGCGGACGTTGACTGGCTGCGCTCTATCACCAGGCTCCCTCTGATCATCAAAGGCGTCGCCCATCCGGAAGACGCTAGGCTGGCTATCGCCCATGGCGTGCAGGCGCTGATCGTCTCGAACCACGGGGGCCGGCAGCTAGACACGATGGCCTCGAGCATTGAACTACTACCGGACATCGCCGAAGCGGTGCAGAACGATGTTCCGATCATTCTTGACGGCGGCGTCCGCCGCGGAACAGATATGCTCAAGTCGTTGGCCCTAGGCGCGTCGGCCGTCGCGATCGGCAGACCCGTCCTGTGGGGTCTCGCAGCGGCTGGACAGCCAGGAGTCTCGGAGGTTCTGCGTCTCCTGAGAGAAGAACTGCTGGAGGCATTGATGCTTTCCGGTTCGGAGTCGTTGCAGGCAGTCGACGAGGGGATTCTCCTTCACCAGCCGGAGCGCCGGCCATGCTAGCGCAATCACTCGGCGCGATCCTACTACTGGTTAGTAGCCTGCTCGTGCTGCTCTCCCTGCCTCACTGGCTGCCTCCACTGGTGGTCCGCTTGCGGATGAACCTGTTCACGCGTATCAATGGACGGGAGGCTCTACGGCTGCCTGGTGAAGAATTTGGTCCGAGTGAGTTTCGCAGCCTCTATTCCCATCCCGCCGTGAGCGGTCGCAGCCGCGGCGCGCGCCTGTCGGACCTGTTCTGGTACTGGCTGGCGCCGGGCCCGGAAATGCACCAAGAGCACCTCGAAAGCGGCCCAGACTACGAAAAAATCGCCGAGCTGACTCGATCCATCTTGGCTCTGCCCAATGCCAAGATCGACTGTTTGATCAACCAGTGCGTCTGTCGCATGCCTCCTTTGACTGGCAACAAGTCGTGGCGACTGGCTCGCTTGCGAGACATGATGATGCCTCTCTGGGCAGATTTTTACTACGAATTGGTGTTTGACGAAGTGGGTAACGAGGACTCACGACGTCTGATCGTCGGCAACGCCAACGATGTGGCCACGGCGCTGAAATGCTGTGGTCTGCGACATATGAGCAAGCGCAGGCAGCTGACCGAGTTTCTTCGCTCCAAACTCGAGGCCGGTGAGTTTCCGCATGAGTTTCCCGAAGGTTTCAGTTTGTCAGAGCAGACATTTTATGTTCAGGGAACTTTCTTTAACACCGCCGTTGTGCAGATGTCCGACGCCATGGCCCATTTGCTGATGGCTTTGGCCGAGCATCGCCCACTGCAAGACCGGCTAGCCGACAGCGCCGAGGACCACCAGCTCTACGACCGGGTCATCCATGAAACGTTGCGCCTGTTCCCTTTGTTTGGCATCGCGCACCGGATCACATCCGCGGACATAAACGTCAACGGTCGATCGATCGAACGTGGGTCGGTGATCTGCTTTGATTACTCGGCCTTTCATCGCTTGGGCTTTGATCAACCAGACGCCTTTCAGCCGGAGCGCTGGGGCCGTTGCCCGATGAAGGATGCGAATCATATCCCCTTTGGAATGGCCCACAACAGGCCTTGCCCGGCGATGCGAGTGGCCTTGCTTTCCATGCGGCGGCTAACGCAATCTCTGTTGCAACAGTATCGCTTTTCTACTTCGGCCGGCCACACGCGATCCTTGCCGAATCGCGGCCCATGTTTGGTAATCGCCCGAGAACAAAAGGGTTTGGCACCATCGGCCGAGAAGCTGCTCCTGCTTGCAATGCGGATACGCGATCGGTGGGAAGACGTTTATCGAAGCATGGCTCAGCTGGTTTTTGGAACCATCATGGTTCTTGACGCTCGGCGCCGGCGCCTATGTGAAAATCATTTCAAACGTCTGGATGCACGTAAGCATCCGGCATAGACCTGGGCCGATCCGTCGGCGAGTAAAAAAGGGGAGGAACACATGGTCACGATACTTGAAAATGACGCCGCGACTCTACTTAAGCACTGTGCGGAGCGGATGGCCAGGCAGTCACTGGAAGATGACGATCTGGAAATGCTCAAATCGTGGAATTCCCAAACGTGTGAATCTTCGGCGCTGGCCGAGCAGTTTCTCAGTGCGTCTCCCACTCAGTGGGAGGATCTGATTTTGGCGCATCCGGCACACCAACACGGTTGGTATGACTTCGTTGAGAAGGAAATCACCATCGATCAGATCGCAGCGTTCCTGCTGGAGAACAACCGCTATCCCGTATTCCTGCGTTTGCTAGAGGCGATTTCCGCTGTGCAGATCTGTGACGACGGACGGAGGGCCGTGGAAGAGAACATTGCAGACGAGCAACACCCCGTACCTCATGCCGAACTGATGCGGACGATGATGGAGGCTGTTCGAAGTCGCGCCCGCGCGGATTTGGAACTCAGCGTCTATCCGGCGCTGGTGAACCGTACACTGGTATTCTACTACGGATTCTATTGCGACCCTTGGCACCTGGTCGGGTCGGTGTTTGCGACCGAACGGATGGGCACGCGCCGCGTGCAGTGCATGGACAAGGGGTTGAGGAGGTTGGGTCTGGATGATGACGAGTTGGCTTTCACCGTTACGCACGCCGAGTGTGACGATCACCATGCCAGTGATTGGCTAGAGCGTGTGATCGTGCCCAGCATCGAACTGGACGCGCGACTTGGCGAGCCGATTGCCAAGGGGCTCGCGACCTGCCTGGAAACTTCTCAGGTCTACCTGGACTTTTTGCTACAGCGCGTTGCTCGAAACGCGTAACGCCCACTCCCCACCGCCTCGGTCCTGGCGGCGGGGTCGCGGGGACCGAGGCGGTGGGAAATTTTATGTCGGAACCGTCAAACCTAGGCGGCGGTTTCATGGGCGGCTCGCAGAACGTTGCCTTGGGCTATACCAACCGGAGCGCTTCGGCCGGGGCGCTTCGGGGCGACAGTCCCTTCCCGCACGATGCTCAGGCGAAGCCGGACGGTTGGGCGGGGCGATGCGAGCCGGGCTGTCGATCATCTGAAACGCGACAGTGGGGCCCTTGGGTGGCAGACGCCCCAGGACTTTCGCATCTGGCCCTAAATTCTCTTCGCCACCTTCAATCTGCTGCGTTGCTCCTGATGCGGGAGGCTCACCTTTTTCCGATTCGCGTGTAAGAAACGCTCGCTGAGCGGAAGTATTCTATATCAGGTAACTTCCGCCCACACTGTTCTTGCTACAGATCTCGCGATGAATCGGCTCCCTATTACTCGTCACAGCCTGTTGCTGCGTCTGGCGGATGCCGAGGACACGACGGCCTGGAACGAGTTTCTGGAAGTATATGAAGTCGCGATTTATCGCTACGCGTGCAGTCGCGGCTTGCAATTGGCAGACGCCGAGGATGTGACGCAAAAAGTTTGTGTGGCAGTCCTTGAGAAAGCGACCAACTGGGAGCCGAGTGCCGAGAGAGGCAGTTTTGGAGCGTGGTTGTTTCGTGTGACCCGCAATCTATCCGCCAAGATCTGGAATGACCGAAAACGTAGCTCTGTCGGTTCGGGTGATTCCGATGCGGTTCTGATGCTAGCCGATGTTCCTGAGCCATCAGATGAAGAAAAGACGGTGTTTCACTTCGAGTACCGACGAGCGCTGTTTCATTGGGCCGCAGAGCGAATTCGAGAACAGGTGCGGGAACCTACTTGGCGAGCCTTCTGGATGACGGCAGTCGAGGGCATGGAAACGGAAGCCGTCGCTACGGAACTCGGCATCTCAGCCTCGTCGATCTATACGGCCAAGTGCCGTGTGCTAGCACGCATTCGGAGCGAAATTGAGTGCTTCGAAAACGACTTTCAATTCGCAAAAACGGAGAGCAGGAAATGAAAGCTACCAATGACTGCGAACACATCGGAGCACTTGCAGATTATCTGCACGGTACTCTGTCTTCCCGACAGGAAGCTGCAACCCAGCGGCATCTGGACATGTGTTCTTCCTGCCGTAAACGGCTGGAACAGATTGCGGGCGATGGTCAGTGGTGGAGCGACGCAAAATCGCTGCTGGCCGACCTGCGCGATGACGATTCGCGGACGCCCGGCGAGCCTTCAGGTAACCCTGATCCGCAAACCGATCCGCAACAAGCCAGTGTCGGCGTCCATCTGACGCGGTGGCTGGGGCCGACGGATGACCCGACCAAAATGGGGCGTGTGGGCCCCTTCGAGGTCACTGGCGTCATAGGCTACGGAGGCGCGGGAGTTGTCTTGAAGGCGCATGACGTACGGCTGAATCGGTACGTGGCACTGAAAGTTCTTTTACCCGCCTTGGCTCACAA
>JANQJJ010000344.1 GCA_028281725.1 Pirellulaceae bacterium
GACCCTTTCCGGCTCCGCCACGCTGGCCCAGTACCAGGCGGCGCTCCGATCGGTCACGTACACCAACACCAGCGACGCACCAACCAGCGCCACACGCACGGTTAGCTTCACTGTGAATGACGGCGATATCGACAGCAGCCCCCAGTCGCGAGACATCCATGTCCAGCCTGTCAACGATCAACCGACGTTCGATATCGGTGACGGAAATGACTACTTTAACCCCGGCACAGGGTTGAGTTCTTACTACAACGTCACCGTGCAACCGGATGGCAAGACTCTGGCGGTGGGAGCCGTAGAATTCCCTTCTTCAGCATATCTGGATTACGTGCTGGTTCGGTACAACGTCGATGGAACCCTGGACACGACGTTTGGCGGCGGAGATGGCGTCGCCACATTGGATCTGGAGGCCGTTGACCAGGGGTTTGACGTCACTCTGCAGGAAGACGGCAAAATCCTGGTGGCGGGGCAAGCGCGGAACACTAGTTTTGACTACTTGATTGTGCTTCGCTACAACGCCGACGGTACCCTGGATACCAGCTTTGGAGGCGGCGATGGGATTGTGGCTACCGATGTGGGAGTCGACGCCGACCAGGCTCGCGTCGTGCCGCTTTCCAACGGAAAAATCGTGCTGCTGGGCACCACGAACCCGGGTTCGGGTAACGCAGTGCTGCTACAGCAGTACAACGCGAACGGAACACTGGACACGACGTTTGGTGGCGGGGACGGCATCGTCACCACTACCGTGAACGGTGGTTTGGACGAGGCGCAATCACTCGCGGTGCAGAACGATGGCAAACTGGTCGTTGGCGTAACAGGTCCGTCGACGGAATTCACCCTACTGCGCTACAACACCGATGGCACGTTGGACACATCATTCGGCGGAGGCGATGGCCAAGTCACCAACGTCGTCGGGATAGCTGGCGTTGGAAGACTTTTCTCGACCGCCATTGCCGATGATGGATCCATCTTTGCGGGAGGGCAGTCGCATGATGGCACTACCGGCTACACGCTTCTCAAGTATGATTCATCGGGAAACCTGGACACTTCCTTCGGTGTCGGTGGAATCGCTCGGATTGACAACGGGTTCGCTTACGACATCAAATTGCAAAGTGACGGAAAGATCGTGGCAGTAGGAATTGACAGCGATGGCACCACGGGGCCGTCGATTGTTCGATTTAATGCCGATGGAACGCACGACACGAGCTTCGGCATTGGCGGGCGCGTCGTGGCCACAAGCTTCTTGAATAGCCCGTTTTCAGGGGTGGACGTTACCCCCAACGGAAAAATTGTCGCGGTGGGATATGAAAGGATTGGGGCTTTCCAGACCGATGCGATCATCTACCGCTTTAACTCCGACGGATCACTCGACACACGCTTCAGCGTCGTCAACACACTCGATGGCAATCCGACGTTCATCGAAGGCGGTTCGCCGGTTGTCCTGGACAGTGATGTCACGCTCTATGACGATGAGCTTTCCAACGATATTGATGATTTTAACAACACGACCCTGACGCTATCTCGCAGCGGTAGTGCCAATGGGGAAGACGTATTCAGTGCAACCGGATTGCTTGGCCCGCTGAGCGAAGGCGGCCATCTGATCTACAACAGCGTTATCGTGGGCAGTGTGACCACCAACAGCGGCGGCACTCTGTTGCTGACTTTCAACGGCACGGCGGACAACGATGCCATCAACAACGTAATGCGTTCTATTGCGTATCACAACACCAGCTACACTCCTCCGACTAGTGTGCAAATCGACTGGAGTTTCAATGACCACAACGATGGAGGATTACAAGGTAGTGGTGGTGACGCGATTGGAACCGGCAGCACGACGATCAACATCACTCAGATCAATGTTGCTCCCGTCGTAGGATCGGTCGAACAGTCAGCGCTGAACTACACGGAAAACGATGGCCCGCTGACGATCACCTCGACACTGTCCATTGTCGATGTCGACGATACGCACATCGAGTCTGCAGTCGTGGCGATCACCGCCGGCTACGACAATAGCCAGGACGTCCTGTCGTTTACCAACCAGAATGGAATCAACGGATCTTGGAATTCGCTCACCGGTGAATTGACCCTTTCCGGATCCGCCACGCTGGCCGAGTACCAAGCGGCACTCCGATCGGTCACGTACACCAACACCAGTGACGCCCCAACGCTCACCACACGAACGGTCAGCTTCACCGTTCACGACGGGGGTAACGACAGCAATACACAATTTCGCGATATTGCTCTCCTTGCTACCAATGATGTCCCCATCAATACCGGCGGCTTGCCCGGCGATGTGGTTGTGACCGAAGACGTGCTTAGCAACGTCGATCTTTCAGCCATCAATCTGCTGGACGCAGACTTCCCCAACGGCGGTGGCTCGCCAACGGTCACGCTGTCGACCACTGGAGGCGGCAATCTCTTCGCCGCAGCTGGTACGGGTATCTCGATCACCGGCAGCAACAGCCACACGGTCACCTTGACCGGAACCGCAGCCAACTTGAATAGCTACTTGAACGCCCCCCAAAACATTCGCTACCTGCACCCGACCGCCCACCTGTTTGGCGACGACGCGGATGCCATCTTGGTCAAGGTAAACGATAATCAAGGCGCGCCCGATCAGCACTTAGGTTCGGTCGGCGTACATATCGCTGCAGTGAACGACGCGCCCACCAACAGTGCTGGATTTACGGTGGCCATCCTCACCGGTGGCCACGTCGGACAGGATGCAGCCACGGGCCTGCTTGTCGGAGCGATGGACATTGACGGCGATCCGCTGACCGCAGTCTTGATGGCAGGGCCCTCCTCCGGAAGCCTCACCTTGAATGCCGATGGCAGCTGGAACTACACGCCAGCCGCGGAGTTCTTCGGAGTGGTTACCTTTCAATACGCGGTGAACGACGGCGCCGTCAACTCGTCAACTTCAACGATCACCATTGTCGTCTCTGCGGTCAGTCCACCAGACCCACCCACCATGCCCAAACCGGAGCCTGAGCCTAATCCAGAGCCCAAACCGGAGCCCGAGCCAGAGCCAGAGCCGGAGCCCGTCCCCCAACCCAATCCGGAACCGCAGCCCGAGGATCCCGATGAAATGGACGAAATGCCCAGCAACAATCCGGAGGCCACCCCTCCTGGAATTGACCCGGGTCCCACCTCGGCGATTTTGGCCACCAAAGAGGATACACCATTCATCTCCCCGGTTTCCGTGGAACTATCGGGACTGGGTGTTGATGCAAGCCTTTGGCTCAAGGGCGTCGGACTGACAGGAGCATTCACCAGCGAAGACCAATCGATGAATGCGGGTAACCTGGATGCGTTTGAGGCGGAAGAGTGGGCGAGGCTCCAACTTGCCATGGAACAAAAGACTATTCTCCAGTCGATGGAACTGTTCGAGAAAGAAATCGAACAGCGCGACTCGCAGCTACAAGTTTCCGCTGGCGCGGCATCCAGCATTTCTGCCGGTGCGGCCGCGGCGCTTGCCTTATGGTGCATGAGCGGTACTTATCTTGCCTCGCTCGTCTTTTCGTCACTTCCCGCCTGGATGCGGTTCGACCCGATTTATGTCATTCAACAAACGACTCGCGCTAACGACCACGATGAAACATCAGTCGCAGATATCATTTCTGGGCGCATGAATACACCGCCAGGAAAAGTGCCATGAAGATCAGCAGTGTTGCAAGACTCAATTTCAGCATCGTCGCCATGTGCATTGCCGCGATCGTTTTCGCAGCAGCAATCGGATTAGTCCCGGATGAGCGGATTTACAAAGCGGATGCTCGATCCAAGCTATGTGAATCGATAGCAACGAACGTCAGCTATCTGCTTTCCCGTCACGACGTCCGTCAAGCTGGGCAACAACTCGAGACGTTTGCGTCGCAAAACGACGACCTAATCTCCATCGGTCTCCGTCGAACCGGAGGGGAGTATGTCGCCCAAATCGGTCCTCATGCTGCTGGCTGGTCTAACGCGACGCAAACCAAGTCAGATGGTTGCTACGTTGTTCCGATCGAAACCGCGGATGGGCAGTGGGGAAGCTTGGAGATTCAATACAAGCCACTTTATTCGGGCACCGATCAATTGTTTAGCAGGTCCCTTATGACTCTTCTAGGGATGGTGTCACTGCTGGTAGGTGCAGCATGTTGGCTACACTTGCGGCATATGCTGCGTTATCTCGACCCGAGCCGGTCTGTCCCTATGCGGGTCCGCCAAGCCCTCGATAACTTTTCTGAAGGCGTGTTGATCTTAGACAGAGATGATCGCATCGTCCTGGTCAACCGTAAGTTTGCGGGGGACGTCAAACGCGATGAGGATGAACTGCTGGGTACAAAACTCTGGGATCTTCCCTGGCAAACTCTCGAAGCGAAACCGTCCGATGAAGATAGTGACACGGAAGGAGAGTTTCACAGATCTCGCATGCAGTTGCTGGATGACTGCGGCCAGGTGACGATGATCTTCACGGTCAATTCTTCACCCGTCCGCGATGACGCTGGCACCTACCAAGGAGTGATGCTGGCGTTCACCGACGTGACACCACTGGAACGCAATCGGGCTGCGTTGCTCAACACGCTGGAAGACCTGAGCGAATCCAAGCTGGCAATCACAGAACAAAACAAAAAGCTGACTTATCTAGCCACGCGAGATCCGCTAACCTCCTGCATTAATCGTCGAACGTTCTTCGAATTATTCGAAGAGCATTGGGACGCCGCTAAAACCAAGGGAATTCCACTCGGCGGTATGATGGTCGACATCGACTTCTTCAAGCCAATCAATGACAATTATGGCCACAGCATGGGGGATGAAGTATTGCGTCAGACTGGACGACTGCTGAACCAACTGACGCGAGAAGACGATGTCGTTTGCCGCTACGGCGGCGAAGAGTTCGCGATTTTAATGCCAGGCATTCACCTGGACGAAGTCGAAGCTGCCGCCGAGCGCATTCGCATCGGCATGAGTGAACTGCAATTTCCCGAATTCACGATCACGGCTAGCCTGGGGGTTTCAAGCCATAGTCTTGGCGCCACCGACCCGCAAGACATGCTCGATCAAGCAGACAAGTGCTTGTATGTTGCCAAACGCAACGGCCGAAACCAAGTTGTCCGTTTTGACACGGTTCCAAAGGACCTGATTGTCGACGAATCAAAAATATCTCGCGAAAAACCCAAGGAGGTTGCCGACGTCGACAAGCCCTCGATTCCGTACTCTGCCGTTACGGCGTTACTCGCTGCACTCACGTATCGCGACCAGCAGACCGGAGCCCACTCCATGCGAGTATCAAGTCTCGCAGCGTTGCTGGCACAACGTGTTCTGAGTCCCAAAGAGGTATATGTCGTCGAGATCGCGGCTCTTCTCCATGACATCGGAAAAGTAGGCGTCCCCGATTCTATCTTGCTCAAGCCCAACGCGCTTTCGGAGACGGAATGGAGCGTTATGGAGAAACACGACCACTTTGGTGTTGAGATTCTGAGTAAGTCGTTCAAGCACGCAGGTGTGACAGATATTGTCAAATACTATCGCTGCTTTTTTGATGGAGACCAATGCAGGCAGCAGGAACTCTGGGGTGAAGACATTCCCATAGGTGCTCGCATCCTGGCGATCGTCGATGCGTTCGACTCGATGGTGTCCGACCGTCCCTATCGGAAGGGCGTGCCGGTCCCAGTTGCGATCGCCAAACTTCGAGCACACACCGGAACCCAATTTGATCCGGAGCTGGTCGAAATGTTTATCTCGATCATTGAGTCGGACACCTATGAAGTTAGCGCCGACTCGACGAGTAACTTTTCCGACGACGTCATACTTAGCATTGGAGAACAAGTCGAACGGATCGTCGATGCTGCGGATGTTGGCGACCATAGTACTTTCGTTGCCCTAGCAGAACGCCTTCGCGATACGGCGGAACAAAACAACGCCGGCTTGATCGCCAGCGCTGCGGCTCATGCGGTCCAAGTAATCAATGAGGATGACGCCCTTGAAAACCTGGCCAAAGAGTCCTTTGAGCTACTATCCGCATGTCGCACGATGAGAACGGCAGTGCCGAAAGAACAACCAAGCAAGCCAGTATCAGTTTGGCGTGAGGAACAGGAGTAAGCGTGAACTTCACTCTCTAACCTCCTGCACGGCCGGACGACAGGATCCGAACACCGACAGATGCCGAAGCGGAACCCGCGCCTACAGCTAGGGCAGTATCTTCGAAATGCCCTGCACAAGCGGCCAGCGTGGCTAGTTCCGGTCTACCGGAAGTCCTGTCCGCATATCGAACGTATGCGTTCGCCCTTCTTGAATCCGAACCAACGATTTCCAACGGGTGGAAGGAAGCTGGTCGGCCTCGATTCCAAAGTAAGATTGGCCGGAGGATGCATTTCGGTAGTGCGCCGAAATCTCTCCCTGTGTCAGGGCGAAATCATAGTAAGCAACTTCGTCAATCACACCGTTGAACGGTTCATACTCATGACGACAGCCGATCTCCGCGGCAACCGGGCCTCCACTGATGATCAGCGTTCCAACCGGATATCTTTGCGCAAAGCACAAACGACCATCGATATAGAGAGCCTTTTGCCCAGTAAAACTGTTGTAAACCGCCACGACGTGGTGCGGTGTTCCATCGCACAAATCCTCCCTACTCGGCCGGCCTTCCCGACCATCCAGAGGCATGTCGAGTTCGTGGTAGCCGTGGCCGCTCAAATACAACCCAAAAGAAAGGCACGGGCCCGGTTCGACCTTGGGAAAAGCGTATTCCGTCTCATCATTTTGAAGACAGAGAAGGATTCGGTTCACCCCATCGTCCTTGCGAAAGATCTCGTCGTAATCACCCATCTCGGCCGTCCAATCAGACACGAACATCGCTTCGATCGAAATCCCACTACTGCAAGCCATCCCGCCACTGCCAACCACATTACTGGTCCCGCCCAGCACTCGGACGAAAGAATCGGCCGTGTTGTCAAACGCCAATGCCCCGTCCCCAACGAGTCCAGGGACTCGCGACGTGGCCGGGCCAATGACGTAACGCGTGCCCTGGATGAGGTCAGTGGCTTCGCTACCCGGCTCGTTATCGCTAGAGTCAAACGAAAAGAAGTACAATGGAAGCCGTATACGGGACTGAACATCGACTTCCCCATCCAGAACTTCGACGCGAACAAGTTCGTCAGCAGCGTGAGAGACTCGAAATTCTGTGCCAAGGTCGACGACGCGCAGATTGGCCATCTCGACCGAGTAGCTGGAATTCGGATCGCTGAGCCGGGCACTTACCATTCCGTCAAAGAGGACCCCACTCGCAGGTGAACTCAATCCAAACATCGTGGCTCCCACCAGCCGCACATCGACTCCGTTGATCGAATCGAACTGAGCTTCACCACGCTCATTCTCTAGGGTTGTCGGACCGGACGGCCCGGAGGCAATGGTCGCCACCGTATCAACTGGCAAGCTACGGTCGTCATAATGCACCAGATGGGTTGTCCGCGGAATCCCCGGCTGTTCTGCATGCTCGGTACGAGATGGCTGCCATGGCCGCAGCCAAATCGCGAGGAGAACGGTCGCTGCGATCACGCCCGCCACAGCGATTAGACGCTTCATTCGGGCCCGCCACCGACGAGCAGGTTGCAGCGAGCCAGTCAACTGGGGGCCAGCTAGAGGACTTCGGCTTGCAGAAAAAGTGGTGGAATCGAGCTCCAGAGGCGCGGCCGCAACGGTACTGAGCGCTGAATCGGTAAGCGCGAGCTGCCCGTTGAGAATTGCATACCGCAGATACGCCTTTCGAATTTCCGGGCTGCTGCCCAGTCGCGTTTCCAGTTGTTGCATCTCGTCGGCAGAAGCAGTACCGTCAAAGACCCGATCGGCTAGTTTAAGCGTAGCATCGTCGAGTCGTGCAGATTCAGGATTCATCGTTTAGGCCTCCTCGGCCAACTTTTGTTCGACGCATTCCAACAGCGATCGCCGCAAGACCTTCAAAGATTTGTAGACCGTATGAACGGTTCGATTCCAGGATTCGGCAATCCGTTTCGCAGGCTGGTTCGCGCCATAAAACTGTTGAATCAACTCCTGCTGGCGGGGCGCCAGTTGCTGGACGCACTCATTGAGCGCAGTTTGCCTCGGCTCCAGCTCATCTGCCAAGTTAATCGCCTCACCGGCCAGTTCGGTCAGTAGAGTTTCGCTAAAGATGTGCCGGTCGCGGTCATGAGAACGCCAATGCTTGAGCACCTGATTGCGGGCAATGCCCAGGGCCCACGGAGCGAATTCGGCATCGCGGCGAAACGAGGGAAAACTCCGCCACAACTCAAGGCAAGTTTCCTGAAAAACGTCGCTTGCAGCAGTATGGTCGTGGATCAGCGCACGAATAAACGCGACGACCCGCAATTGGTCCCGAGTGAACAGCCGCAGGAACTCTTCATAGATTTGCGTGTCGGTCGAGGGAACGACATCTGCCATACACGGACTTCTCAAATGGCGCTGTTATTGCATGCAAATAGCGGCGACGTCTATATAGGATATGGCGCGCAAATCCAGGATTTAGTACCGCCCTCCCCCTAAAAATCTCGCCAAATCTCAGAATTCTCATCGGCACTCGGATTTCGGTCTCTTCGCCCCTCGATATTTCGAGGATTCGTTCGCTTGACCGGTACTAATCGTCTCTTCGACGGGTCATTACTTATACTGGCGTGCCCAAACTCTATAATCGATGACCGTACGCTTGGGAACACTAGAGCTTAGGGACACTAGAATTGTGCCGTAGAGCAAAGCAGTCGTCCATCTTTCGTACTGAGATTCGACGTCTCCGTACCGAGACTAGCCTTCTTTGTGCGCTCATTTTTTTGTTTCTGATTTTTACCGGAGACGAGGGTTGCGCAGTTGCGGACGAGGGGGCCAAGGCCACAATGCCTTCAAACAGCGCTGCCGACCAGGGATTTCAGGCGGTGGCTGCACTATTAGAAGCACACTGCATCACCTGCCACAACGCCAACAATGCTCAAGGTGGATTGGCACTCCACTCGTTTGAATATGCGATGGCCGGTGGCGAGTCCGGAACGGTGATCGAAGCTGGCAAGCCGGACGAGAGCATTTTGCTCGACTACGTTAGCGGTCCAGGTGCCTACATGCCACCCAAAGGGGACTCGCTGAACCAACAGCAGGTTGAGGCGATTAAGGCGTGGATCGGGCAGGGAGCCCGGTGGCCGGAGGGAACGCAGCTCGCCGAAAGCCACCTCAGAGATCGCTCGTGGTGGTCGCTACAACCATTGAATAACGTTAATCCACCGGACGTCTCTTCTGGCGAAGTGGACGAGGGGCGCTGGGTACGCAATGAAATTGACCAGTTCGTCCTCATGCGGTTGCTGGCTAATGGTCTGCGTCCGGCTCCCGAGGCGGATCGGCGAACCTTGATCCGGCGACTTTACTTTGACCTTGTCGGCTTACCGCCGTCACCGCAGGCGGTCGAAAAATTCGTCAACGACAAGCGTCTCGACGCGTATGAACAACTCGTTGACGTGTTACTCGACTCGCCAAGGTACGGCGAGCGTTGGGCTAGGCATTGGCTCGATGTGGTCCACTACGGTGACACCCACGGTTACGACAAGGACAAACCTCGCCCCAACGCCTGGCCGTATCGCGATTATGTGATTCGGTCGTTGAATGCCGACAAACCTTGGTCCCGTTTCGTCCGCGAGCAAATCGCTGGCGACGTGCTCTACCCGAATACCCGTGACGGAATTGAGGCACTTGGGTTTATCGCAGCAGGCCCATGGGATTTCGTCGGCCACGCGGAAGTGGAGGAGGATAAAATTGACGGAAAAATTGCCCGGCATCTGGATCGTGATGACATGGTTCGCGCGACCGTGCAGTCGTTCATGGGACTGACCGTGGGTTGTGCTCAATGCCATGACCACAAGTTCGACCCCATCCCCCAGGCTGATTACTACCGGCTGCATGCTGTTTTCGCCGCTCTGGACCGGGCAGACAAGGCTTACGACCCGGATCCGCGGACAAGCGAACAACGCCAGGCCTGGTCTTTTGCCATCGCAGAAGGCAAACGCCAGATCGAATCTGTGCTCCAAGCTGCAACGGAACGCGTTGTTGGAGAACTGGCGGCCATTGACGAAGCCCTTCAAGGGTTGGATTGGTCGTCTGCCACCGAGTCTGGCCAGACTGCCGGCTATCACAGCGGGATCGAGTTGCAACAAGACATTACCAAATGGGTGCAAGTCGATTTAGGTGAGCAGATTCCCGTCAGCCGCATCGTATTGCACGGGTGCAAGGATAAATTCAACAACATTGGGAAAGGCTTTGGATTCCCAGTGAGATTCAAAGTCCAGCTGAGCAGCAAGGCGGATTTTCCGTCCCCTGAAACGGTGAGCGCCATCGCGGACGAAACCGATTGCGATTTTGAGAACCCCCAGCTAAACCCCGTGTCTTATATGGCGGTTGGCAAGTCGGCGCGTTACGTGCGTGTCACCGCAACCAAGCTTGCGCCTCGCCGAGAGGATTTCATTTTCGCGCTCGCCGAATTGGAAGTCTACGACGCGGACGACGTGAACCGAGCGAAAACAGCATTGGTTAGTTCGCTCGATTCGATCGAAGCAGGGCTGCGTTGGAAGCGGAGCAATTTGACCGATGGCATGTACCCGGGCCGTACAGAGCGTGTCGAGGCGCTCAAGAGGCAACGGCAGCAGCGGATTGCCGAAGCCATGACCGATGCTGAACGCGAACTTATTCGGCAGTTGCGTTCGCGCATAGCCGCTGACGAAAAGAGGCTGGCCTCCTTACCCCAGCCCTCTAAAGTTTACGTTGGCACGGTTCATACAGGCCAGGGTAAGTTCCGGGGCACGGGGGCCGATGGCGGTAAGCCTCGTCCGATTCATGTGCTCGAACGCGGCGACGTCCGGCGACCTCGCGAAGCCGCCGCGCCCGGAGCTTTGTCGGTGCTTGGCATGGAGCAGCACTTTGCTTTGGACGAAAAACATGGCGAGGGAGACCGACGGGCCGCTTTGGCACGTTGGTTGACCGATCGGGAGAACCCGCTCACGTGGCGGAATGCCGTCAATCGCGCCTGGCAGTACCACTTTGGCTGCGGCATTGTCGATACGCCAGACGATTTCGGGAGGATGGGAGGCAGGCCCAGCCATCCCGAGCTGCTGGATTACCTAGCGATCCGTTTTCGAGATGGGGGGCAATCACTCAAGCAGCTCCATCGGCTCATCGTCACCAGCGCGACCTGGCGGCAATCTTCGCAGCCGCGGCAATCCCTGGAAGAGCGAGCTCTCACCGTCGACGCCGAAAACCGACTACTCTGGAAGATGCCTCGCCGCAAGCTTGAGGCGGAATCGGTCCGCGACAGTGTGCTGTCGGTTAGCGGTAGACTCGACCTGTCTATGTACGGGCCTGGGTATCGCGATTTCGTGCTCGAACACCCGAAGCACTCACCGCATTACGAGTACCATCTTCATGATCCGGATGACCCAGCCACCCACCGACGCTCCATCTATCGGTTCGTCGTGCGCTCTCAGCCCGAGCCGTTTATGAGCACACTCGACTGCGCTGATCCCTCGATCCTGGTCGGGCGGCGCAATGAGAGCCTTACTCCCCTTCAGTCGCTCACCATGCTCAACAGCGGGACGATCGTCACGATGGCCAATCATTTCGCGTCCAAGCTCCAGGAGGAGCACGATGGGATAGGCGAGCAGATCCGCCATGGCTTCTACGATGCGATGGGACGTCCTCCAACCCCACCAGAATACTCAGCCATAGTCGGCATTGCGCAACAGCATGGACTGGCCAATGCATGCCGGCTGATGTTTAACCTCAATGAATTCAGCTTTGTTGACTGAACGAGATTCGTAAGGCTTAGAACATGGACGAATACGCTTGCAACGCGCCGCCCAGGCGACGCGATATGCTGACCGCCTGCGGGCAAGGCTTGGGGGCGATGGCTCTCAGTGCGATGCTCGCGTCAGAATCTTCCGCCATGGACGCTCCTGCTCCTGCGCAGGGTCAGCCGCATCACGCTCCCCGTGCCAAACGCGTTATTCAGCTGTTCATGGCCGGCGGTGCCTCCCACATCGACCTCTTCGACCACAAACCGGCACTCATCAAAAACGATGGAAAACCGGCCGACTTTGGAGAGGATGTGGAGGCGTTCCAGGGAGGCCTGGGGCCTTGGAAGCGGCCCGTGTGGGATTTCAAGCCCTACGGAGCGTCGGGCAAAATGCTCAGCGATGTAGTGGCGCCACTTGGCGACTGCGTGGATAGCCTAGCTTTTGTCCACAATCTGGTGGGCAAAACGGGCGTGCACAGCCAGGGAACGTTGCTGCAAACCACCGGCTTCAACCTGCCCGGATTTCCCGGCATGGGCTGCTGGGTGAGCTACGGCCTGGGTTCGATCCGTGACAACCTGCCAACCTTTGTTGTGCTGCCCGACCACCGTGGCCTAGCCAGCAACGGCGCGAAGAATTGGGATGCGGCTTTTCTGCCTTCCCAGCACACCGGCACGGTCATTCACCCTGGTCGGCGAAATCCGATCAATGACCTACAACCTCACGAAAAGGGAGACTTCATCAGTGGGAGCAGCGAGGCTGACGTGCGTTCTGTACTCAGTCAGCTCAATCGGCGACATGCTGCTGACCGCGTCGACGACTCGCGGCTGGACGCGCGTATCCGCTCCTACGAGCTTGCCGCCCGCATGCAATTGGCGGCACCGGAAGCACTCGATATCTCTAACGAACCGGAATACATCCTGGACGCTTACGGTATCGACCAGAGTACGAAGACATGGCCCAAAGAAATCAATGCTCGCGAGGAGATCCATCACTTTGGCCGTCGATGCCTGATCGCCCGCCGACTGATCGAGCGCGGTGTCCGATTCGTCCAGGTCTTCTCTGGCAACGACAACGGCTTTCCAAGACGTAACTGGGATTCCCACGAGGACGTCTCTCGTGACCACGGTCCTCTTGCCGCAGGCATGGCACACGGCGCAGCAGCACTGATTAAAGACCTTGACCAGCGCGGGTTGCTTGACGACACCATCATCCTGTGGACTACCGAGTTTGGGCGTTTGCCTTCGACCCAAGGCGGCAAAGGCCGCGACCACAATCCCTTTGTGTTCACCAACTGGCTGTGCGGCGGAGGTATCCAAGGTGGCGTCACGTATGGGGAAAGCGACCACTGGGGATACAAACCGCTTGACCGCACGCGACCGACCCAGGTGTACGACATCCACGCCACCATGCTGCACCTTTTGGGTATCGACCACGAGCGACTGACTTTCCGTCACAACGGGATCGATCGACGCCTAACCGACGTGCATGGCCATGTGATTGACGAACTGATCGCCTAAGGATTCTGATTGCTTAAGGAGATAGCGATGCGATACCCCACCAACCCCACGCATGTTGGGGCCAACTGCCCAAAGTTGTAGACATACTCTGCCACGCCATCAGCGGCGTTCTTTCGATAGCGGAAGCCCCTGCTGTGAATTGTATACGGCTCAGCGACGTGGTTGTTATCGAAATGGGAATTGTCGCGAATGCAAAAATTGAGAACGCATCAGGTGTTTTGCTGAGCAGCGGGACACGAATGGCTGTCGAAGCAGCGTGAGGGGCCGAGGGTAGGAACACGGATGTGCGCGAGAAGTATGGCAATTGCCATATTGGAGAGGCTAGAGAACTATGAATGACAGACAAAGGGACCAACACGAAGACATGACAAACAGCCGAACCGGTGCAACATCCAACCCTACGGTTCACTTCGCGTTCGCGGCTACCGCCGACTTGATGAACCAGAACAACGTCCCGTCGAGCGGAACCGTCACGGGGCAACCCCAGACGCTGGCGATTCTCCATCGAATACTTGATGAAGTCCGCTACAAGTTGCAAGACGAATACCCGAATGCAGTATTGCAAGTGAGCGAACTTGAAGACAGCGGCCAAATCGCGGTCTCTCTTCGAGCAGTGAACGAGACAAAGCGAGCCCTTAGCAACATGGATCCGCAGAACGCCTACGAGTTGCGGACCGACAAAGCCATTCGGATTCCAGAGCCGATCATGCTAACCGAAGCGGGCAAATCAGAGAAAACCGAAGCTCAATTGGTCCCGCCATCATCGCGCTGTTTGTCGTTGCATCAGTTTTTGCAGGAACGGTGTGGCGAAGCGAGCAACAAGCAGCATGAAATTGCGGATCGAGCAGGGTGCCACGTCGCCCCAGAGGACGCAACGTTCGCGTATTGGGAGGGGCAGTTCCATTGTGCGGCCTCTGCCATTCGTGAGTTCCGTCGACTGGAGGCAATGTATCAGTGGCCATGCGTTCCCAGCGAGGCCAGCGAATACTGGGACGGGCGCAGATGGACTCCGGTCGGCAGTCCGCTATCCCCTGAGACAGAAGCTGAGCAAACCAGTTGGAATCATCGAAAACGTTTGAAATAGCAGATGTTGCCCCGTTCACCGGGCTGCGGCGAACAACGTGGGATTCGAATCCGCGTACCCGCAGCTCGGTACAACTGAGTTTCACGGCAGAAGCCGGTGCGCGAACCTAGCTCAATGGGCATATTGGGAATTGGATTGGCAGGCTATCGAAGGTGGCAGGATCGCACATAGTTTTATACTGGAAGAGCTAAATGTCGATAACTTGTGTGGTGTTGCGCAGTCGACGCCCCATAAACAGAACCCTTGTACGGTTGCCGTTGCGTTGTCTTCGTCTTGGGTTGGCGCTACTTTTCTGCGGAGTCGACACTCCGATCGCACTGACTCAGGTAGTTGATCTTACTCCACCGCCTGGAGCAGGTTCGTTCGGTGCTCAAGAGGACTACCCGGCACTACCGCGCGTCGCATTGCCTGAGATTTCCGCCAACGACGGGGACCCGTTGCTGGGCCACGTCGAGCGAGCCTCTGCTGTCTCGCGCGCACCCTCTCCACCAGTACAGATGGTTGAGTCGATTCAGGGTTTGGAAACTGCCCCAGAAACTCCGGTCATCGAATCAAACGGTGCAGCGACGCCGAACGTTGTTGCAGTCCCTCAAGCATCCAGTTCGCAACCACCGGAGCCCTGGTGGGCGGAATCCGTTGCAGCCCCCATCCGAGCCAATGGCAGCTCCATCTCGATCGACTTGGATCAACTATTCTTGCTCTCCGCGACTCACTCGGGGCGCGTCCAAGCCATAGCTCAAACGCCGTGGATCAACCAAACGCAGGTCGAGCAGGCCAAAGCTGCGTTTGATCCCACGGTATTCGGCAGCAGCAGATTTGACAGCACCAGCGAACCGGTTGAAAACACATTGACCACTGGCGGTGCCAACCGATTGCA
>JANQJJ010000381.1 GCA_028281725.1 Pirellulaceae bacterium
GCTGGAAAGCCTTCTGGAATGCTGCCTAAACGCTGGAGTGTAGACTAAACGAATACCTACAAGCGTGACGCTCACACGCTTAACGTGCTTAATTTCCCCTGGTGCCCTGAGGAAAAACGTGGCAGCGAGGCACTGGCTCCGCGTACCCGTACAGAGTGCTTTAGCGCCTCTTCTTTGGCCGCCGGGGGGCCCGCGACTTGCTTGCCCGGGCCGAGCCCTTTTGAGGAGCGCGGCTGCGACGAAGCTTCTTGGCTCCCAGATTCTTTCGACGCTGGCCGGAAGCTCTCTTGCCCGGAGTCCCCGCCGCGGATCGAGCCGTATGATTGGAGACGACATAGAGCAGCAGCGCTCGGCGAGTGAGGTCGACCTGCTCGATCCTGACGGTCAGTTCATCTCCCAGACGGAATCGATTGCCCTCTCGAAACCCCTCCAATACCTGCCCGCGTTTCTCAAATCGATAGCGATCTTTCGGCAACGAATTGATCGTCACAAATCCTTCGGCTGGAAACTTGGTTCCACGCACATAGAAGCCTTCGGGCACGACCCCACTGATCACCCCCGGCATGGTTTCCCCAACTTTCTTGTTCAGGAAATGCAGTAGCTTGATCTTGATGATTTCGCGTTCCGCCCATTCGGCATTCTGCTCCTTGTCCGAACAGTGATGTCCCAAGCTGAGCAGGACGGGGATGGGGTCTCCGGCAGGTGTATGCTCCCTCACCAATCGATCCACGGTGCGGTGCACTTGCAAATCGGGATACCGCCGAATCGGACTTGTAAAGTGACAATAGTGATCAAACTGCAATGCGTAGTGCTGTTCCATTCCCGGCTGGTAGACAGCCTTGCTCATCGATTTCAGGATGGCGTAGTTCACCGCATACTCGGTCGGCTGGCCGCGGACCTGCTCCACAACTTTCTGGATTTCAAAGCGACTTTCCAAGCTCTCGCAATCGATGCCTAGATCCCGCACGAACTCGTTCAGCTTCTGTAACTTCCTGCGCTCCGGCGGTGCATGGGCGCGGCGTAAGAACGGAATCTGCAGGTCGTCCAACCACATCGCCACCGACTGGTTGGCCGCCAACATGAACTCTTCAATGATCTGGTGGCTTTCGGTATGTTCTACCAGCCGAGCCCCTTTGACCTTGCCTGCTTTATCGAGATCAATTTTGATTTCGGGAAGGTGCAACTCCAGCGCACCGTCATCACGCCGATTTTTCCGCAGGGTCATAGCCAGCGTATGCATATCGCCCAGCAACTGCCAAATTTCAGGCGTCAATCGCCCTCGCCACGGCTCGGGATTTTGCAAAAATTGGTCCACCTGCTCGTAGTTGAGCCGCCGGTCGTTATGAATCACCGAGTTGAACACTTCTTGGTGGAGCACCGTTCCCGAATCGGTCATTTCCATTAAAACGGTTTTTGTGAGCCGGACCTGATTGGGCTGCAGGCTGGCCAGGTGGTTGCTAATCAGCTCGGGCAGCATGGGGATGACACGGTCTGGCAGATAGACGCTCGTCGCCCGCTTTTTCGCTTCCTCGTCGAGTGCGGTTCCAATTGGCACGAAGTGCGCGACATCAGCGATATGGACCTGGAGTTCCCAATTCCCTTTTTCGTTCCTGTTGAGTGAAATGGCGTCATCAAAATCGCGAGCGTCATGGGGATCGATCGTGAGCGTGGGTACTTCGGTCAAGTCGCGGCGTCCTGGGGCAATTTCACCTTGGGCGAACTGGTCCGCGATCGTTCTGGCCTGCTCGATAACCTCGTCGGGAAACTCCTCTTCCAATCCGTATTGCCGCATCACTGCCAGTGTGTCGACCGCCGGGTTCTTACTCGAACCGAGTACCTCCAGGATGACCCCCTCGCCTACCGACACACCGTCGGAAAACTTGACCAGTTCAACTACGACCTTGTCCCCCTCCTCGACAGGCAAACCGCGTACGTCGCCCACGGAAACTGGCGAACCAATCGTCACTCCGTCCAGCCAGACCACCGAGTGGCCGTCTTGTACGCCATACGAGCCAGCGAACTGCCGGCGCGCACGCTCGACAATCTCGACGACTTCGCCTTCCTGCCCACCTCTTCGGCTCGAACGCACCCGCACCTGGACCAAATCGCCGTCCATCGCGGAGCCGGTTGCCGATGCAGGAACAAACACGTCGTCGACCGCGCCTAGCTTACCGGTGGGCACGGGACGCACAAATCCGAATCCGGCGGCAGCCTGCCGAAAGGTACCTCGAGTCAACTTGGGGTCACCGGTGATTTGTTCGGGAGTCAGCACCAGATGATTGCCCCCATAGGCCAGCTTTCCCTGAAGAACCAAACGCTTGACCGCTTTGCGGACGTCGGGATAGTTCTCCGGAGGCAGCAGCAGCGCTTTGTGAATCCCCTTGGGTTTGACGGGCTGATACTGAGGGTGATAGACGTAGTCGAGGATTTTCTGAGTCAGTTGTTGATTCAGGTCGGGGATGGGTTTTGAATCTGTCACGCGTTTGGACGTCTTATGAACCTAGGAAGCACGCGGGCCTAGGAAAAGGAGCCTTAGCCACTCACCCGCAGGGCGGATTGTTGTCTATACTGAAGAGGTGTCATCATAAGTGTGACAAGCGAAGGTTCACGGTGGTAGTCAGCCAGGCACCCGTTGGCCTCGCTTTTCCGTTGTTTTTAGAGTTTATGTTCTCACTGCCCAGACCTCCCACCGCCGAGGATTGAGCCCCCAAGTCTTCATAGGCCGGTCTTCACATGCTGGACGAACCTGCATCCTGGTAATCCGCTCCCACCTTACTAGCCAACGCCATGACTGAACTGGAAGCTGCCCAAGAGCCTACCGATCGCAAACCCCATGCGCTGCTGGTCGATGACGATGTGGAAATCATCGAGTCCATGCGTTACGCACTGGAAACCAACGGATTTCAGGTTTCCGTCGCACGCGATGGCAATCAGGGGCTCGCGTTGGCTGAAAAAACCGTTCCTGATCTGCTTATCCTCGACATGATGATGCCCAAACGCAGCGGGTTCCTGGTGCTCGAGCAATTGCGGCGCGATGGTAATGACCGCGTTCGCGTGATCATGATTACTGGCAACGAGGGTAGCCGCCACCAGCAATATGCGGAGCTGCTGGGAGTCGACGACTATATCCATAAGCCGTTTCCCATGGACCGGCTGGTAAGCAGCGCTAAGAAACTAGTCGCCGATTCCAAGACCGACCAATAGCCTGCCATCTCGGTTGCGACTGGGTATCGTTCTGGTCGATCCCCAGTGAAGCCCCTGAGCCGCTACGTCCTGCCCAGCGGCCGGCGACAATAAGCGAGCGGGAGAGGGAAACGTCCCACCGGCTCGCCGAACCGATGCGGAGGTCGCTCCGTCAAAGGGAGCCGATCGATCATGCGGGCCCGGCCCAAAACCCAGAGATCGGAGCTTCAAAAAAGAGACGCCCTCTGGAAAGTTTCGTGACAGGCTAACGACAACGAGCTAGGCTAGAGAGTGGCCGGTGGTGATGTCGCGTCGCACCATCGCGGCGTCGGATCTATTCTCAGCGTGAGGTTCCATTGATTCAGATCTTACCCTGTCCCGAATGCGAAAAGCCGACCGTTTTTCCCGAAGGCGTATCGCTAGAGGCGACGATCCGATGTCCCAGCTGCGCGAAGCAGTTCGTCGTCGGTGAGATGCTGAACTCGCAAATGGGCTACTGGGAAGTCATCCATGATCCGGCGGCGGTTGAGATGGCTCGTGATGCCTCCGGCGAAGAACACGGGGCCTCACCGGCTGCCTCAGGCGAAGTGGCGGAGACAGACGATCACCCGGATGAACTCAAGCTGGCCGTTGAAGACACACCGACGGAAGCTGTCCATCAAAGGCAACCGGACTGGTCGGAGTTCAAACTCGGTAGCCACGGTCGTTACCGGCAGATGCGACGCAAGCAGCGTTTACCGCTGGGCACCATACTCCAAGTAGCACTAGGCGGCGTGGCTGCGGTCCCCATCGGGCTGCTGTTGATATGGCATGTCGTCGGGACAGATGTCGCCGGAGCCGGGCCGCTGGTTGGCCAGTACGCGCCGTGGATCGTGCCTGAGAAATTCAGACCCTACAAGGAAGAATTCGATTCCCTTTCGAACGGGACTCCGCCAACTCGGGGTGCCAGCGGCTTTCGGAAGTTTGACGATTTGGTTCCCATTGATTCCGGCCAGAAGCCCGAGGACGATCCTTCGCTCGTCACCGACCCAACTCAGGAAAACTCGCCAGGTTCGACAATCCAGACGCGCCCGATGCCAAGTGGTGACGGCGCGGTTGAGAAGGATCCGGCAGTTGCGCCGTCAGAACGTTCGGCGACGTCGGAGAAAGACAGTCCTCCCGACAATCTTGGCGGTCAGAATATCTTCTCCCTGATTGACCAGTGCGACCAAGATCTGAATGCCTGGATCGTAGGCATCGAATCCGGGTCCGCGGACCTGAAGCAACTGGCGCAGGTCGTTTTCGAGGACCTGACGCGTCTGGCCGTACTCATCGATGAATTACCCGACGGCAATCCCGTCCTGAGAACCGTCGGTGCTCAAATGCAATCCATTGGGAAAACCGTCAAACGGCTCGAACACGTCCAAAGCTTGGTACGGCAAGGCTCTCGATTCTGGACCAACCAGAGAGAGGATTCCACTGACTATGGCCTAGCCATGGTGGTCGACGTCGAAGCAGCGGAGAAAACCGACCAGGTTTGGAAGCTACGTGTTTCCGCAGAAAGCGAACTCGGATCGCCGCCGATCGAAATTGAAGTGCCGAGAGCCTTGGCTCCGTCCTTGGATGCCGGACAGAGACTCTGGTTGCTTGGCATGGTTCGATCGGCGAGTCCTTCCGAGCAGGGCGCGCCTAGCCCAAAAAAATTCACGGCCTGTTATGTTTATGGCCTGTAGTCGACCGGCATGGAGGCAGGAACGAAGCAGCACCGACAAATCGCCGCGTGTCTTGGCCCACCACGGACCAGCTTTCAGCAAAGCCCATGAGCGACAATCCGCAAGACAAATCAACCACCCAAGGTGAGGTAGCCAATCTGCCTGAAGCGATCGACATGGAGCAGTCGACGGTGGGCGAAGCTTCCAGCGCGCTGATGCGCGTGTTTCATTACTCGGCCAGCCTGCCCGAACGAACACTTCGTAGTGCCGGTGCGCTGGCAGGTGGCCTCGTACGGGAATCGGCGAACTGGTTAGTCCCCTCGGCGTTTCGCAACTCAAAATCGTATTCGATCTTCGTTCAGCAGATGCTCGACTTTGTCGTTAGCGACATTGGCGGTGTGCGTCGCACCCGGCTCGCGGGCAAAGAGCCCAACCACGAGGAAGTCTTCCTCGCACGTAAGACCGTTGGTAACCTGTTGGACATGACCGCTCTGGCGACCTTTCACATGTCGCCACTGACCGTCCTGGCCGTGTTCAGCGACGTGGCGTATGGCTCCAAGGTTTACCTGGGGCAGTTGAGCCGGCGACTGAAAGATCAGGGAATCATCGATCAAGAGACAACCATTGACGGTGCAACCGATTTGATCGCAGCGCTGGAAAAAGCTTCCGGCGGCGCCGCCGGCGTGTTTGATCAGCCACCCATCTCGATCGAAGGCATGCGGAAGACGATCGCGGAAACCCAAGAGGCGGTCAGCGGGATCGATCCTACCAAGCTGCTACCATTTGCCGAGATCGACCAACTTTGGCGGCAAATGGAATTGGCCGCCAAAGAACAAGATGCGTCTATCTGGGATGTCTCGGCGACGATGTCCGTGGTCGCGCTGAACAACATCCAGGCAGTCGGCAGGGGAACCGTCGTCAGCCTACAAATCGCCGGCAACATGTTCCAAGAACATATCGTCGATCACTACTGGGATGGTCTTCGAGCCATTGAGCGAGAAGGGCTGGTTCCAACGCTATCGAAGTCGAGCGAACCTTACCTGGAAGCGGTCTGGACCAATTTTGCCATGGATCGCAAAACGTGGACCGAACAACTGCTTAGCGGTGAACTGCTCAAATGGGGCTGGAGTCAACTCAGTTGGCCCAAGCTGACGCGCGGCTAAGAAGGCAGAAGAGACACGCCGACCGCGGAGCGCAGGGCGAAACACTCGGTGCTTGCTTGCTACGAATCGGTATCGTCGCCATCAACCACATTGCCGCTAACGACGGTCGTTGCCACACCATCGGCAGGCAATGTGGTATGGACGACTACCTTCTGGCGAAACGCACCACCGACGGCACCTTCTGCGCCGGAATTGAATTTTAGTGGAATGACATGCACCTTTTTCTTGCCCGGTAGCGGCGAGAACGAGAACCGCTCATCAGCACATTCTACTTTCGTGATGCCAAACTCTTGCTTGCCCCGAATCACCATCCGACTCTGAACCGAGGCTCCCAAGCGGATGGTGCCTAACTCAACGGAAACGGGCATGACCAAAGGTGCCAGGATGTTGCCTCGCACCGGTATCGTCACCAAGTTGTATTGCCTATCGTTGGTAACCAACACAATCTGATCTGCAAAGTCGCCGGCCGGAGCCGTATCTTTCAGGCGAACTTGCATTGCGTACTCAATTTTCCCACTACCGTTTTCGATGCGTTCGAGCTGATAGACACCCAAATTCCTGTTCGCGCTGCGAACGTCCGTTATCTCCCACCGTTTGGAGCCGGCATAGGATACTTTGACGGAGGTCGATTTCTCGGTGCCGCGCTCAATTTCACCAAACTGAATTTCACCCGGTTCGGTAACGATGTCCGAGCGTATATTGCCTTTGACCATCAGCTGCATTTCGCCGTAATACGGCTTGGTGAACACCACTGTCACGACTGCCGACTTCGGTCCGATAAACGACCGCGTGTTGAACTCACAGATAATCGACCCCTGACTGTAGGTCTTTAGATCGGCCTTTTCGATCCGGGGGATCGTGCAACCGCAACTCGAGCGCACGCTCGCTATGTGAACATCCTCTTCGTACTTGTTCGTCAGCTTGAACTCAAACTCCGTTTTAGCCCCCCGCGGAACCGTCCCAAAATCGTGGCTGTTCTCCTCGAACATGTCTCTTACCCAATCCTGAGCGAACGCATGTTGGGCAGGTAGGCTCAGCAGGCCCAGAATACTTAGGATCAGAACAACGCAAATCGGTCGGAGTCGTTGGTTCATTTTGTTCAGTCCTTTGATGGTTTCTACTCAGCAAACGTGTCCAAAAGCTAGCATAGCACGTCCCAAGAGTTGAGTCGCTAACTTTAGCAGCCACATAAGGGTGGGGAAAGACGGCTGGAGTGCCGTGTGGCTGCCCGATGGTTCTATCGACGAATTGCAGGAATCCCATCAGAGTCCGTCATGCGCCGATCTGTAGAATGTCATCGTCTTTCGGAGTGGCCTACTTCACTTCGGTAGCCGTCATCTTGTAGATCGCGTAGTGATCGTCGCTATCGGGGTATTTGAATTCCTGGATCTCAAACTTGCCTTTCACGGCAACCGGACGCGTGGTGAATTCGGCTTCCTTGCCTTTGTCCATCTGCACGATAATGCAATCGTACAGCGCTGCTCCGGGGCCAAAACAACACTCCTGATTGTCTCGCACGAGTACGAACTCCTCGATGCCCGACAATTTGAACACACTGGTAGGCAAAATGTATCCGCGAATTCGAATCGTTTTCTTATCCAGTGCCTCGATATCCTTGGTCAGCATCTTGCGATGGAACTTGCCGTCCTTTTCGATATCGAACTTTATATCGTCGAACGTCAGATCTCCCTTACTTTTAGCTGTCTTTCGGCTAGGGCGTTCTTCGACAACCCGCTTCTGGGGCCCGGCCTGGGCAAAGGCGTGTGCCCCCCAAGCCGCTAAGACAATCGTCAGAATTACGCGTGCACTTGTTCTCAACATGACGCTTTCTCCGCAAGGTCCACAGCCAATACACCAGCTATCAGACTAGCCTAGCTTCAACTGCAGCCCAGATGCAACAGGCATCCATGCGAAAGGACCCCCTTTCACCACTTCGCGACGAGCCACATCTCTATTTCTTCACCCGATCTTCCGGGACTATTTCAAGATATCAGCCTGCAGCTGATAGAAGACGCCGGTCAGACCGTTGACTGGCTTGAGATTGGGCTTGACATGTAGGGTTCCAGCCAGACGCTGTCTGCGCAGGCTTTTGGTCGCGTACTGCTCACCACTGAGCGTCACTTCGATCATATGGGTCAGGGGCGGCTGGCCCCCGAAACAACAGGTTCCCAGATCCGGCACCAACACAAATCGCCGCGACAACAGCGTGTCCATCGAGGTGGGATGGATATAGCCTTTGATGAACACCTTCTGACCGTCCAGCTCTAGCGCCTCTGCGGTGGGCTTATCCGGCTCCCCGACTCCGCTCTCGAGCGCACCAAAACTGACACGGGTGTATCCCTCAGGGACTTCGGTCATGTAAACATAAGTATGATACGCGGGCGCTAGTCCGACGGTCAGGGCACACAGCAGGGTACCGGAGACAGCTATCGGTTTTCCCAGCAGTTCGTCGGGAAACTTGTTAAAAGCGCGGAACGCTACGATCGCAAAAACCAAGCCAGTCAGAGGCAAGATCAACAGGAATGGGGCCAGAAACGCGGTCACGCCGAGCAGTCCCAAAATCAGCGACGCCAAAGCACCCCGCGATACCGACTGATAAACCTCCGCCTCGGAACCAGACAAAATCGATGAGTAGGATGGTTGCTCCGGGGAAGCGGCGGCTGAAGATGTCATAGATTCCATTGTGTTTCTGTATAACTGACCTAGAAGATGCTACCGGGGTGCGGGGTTGCCCACGCAACGTGTTGGCTAGCGCCACAATGCCCACGAGATTTGGGTAAAGGGGTGAGGAGTCAATTGTGCACAGCACCCGAAGGGCCGCTGGCGGCAATTGACTCCTGACCCCTTTACCCGACCCAAAGATTA
>JANQJJ010000492.1 GCA_028281725.1 Pirellulaceae bacterium
GCATCCCGCGCGTGGCGCCCCGGCGGTGTCCTGGTTGGGTCCCCTGCCTTCTTAGTGGACGTCTGGTATGTCGTCGCGCGTGGGAGGGGCTGGGACCCCTGAGCAGCCACCAGATTCCGTAGTAAGGAATGTAGAGCATGAGGGCAAAGACTAGAAATGAAAGCAGCGCTCCCGCGTTGAGGACGCAGAGAATGATGGCGACGACCAGCAGGCATGTCTTCATGCCGGCGTTCATGTTGAGCTGGCCCCACCAGTTGTTCAGGCCGACCCATCCGTCACGCAGATTGCGAGCTATCGGCTCCTGGTACTTCAAGGAGGCAACGGGCGCTACCGTGTCGTCGAGCGGACGCTTGGACTTGGGGCCGGAACGCCGTGGCGATGCTTTGGCGCTGGCGAAGTGAGGAGCCTGCGGGGGGCGCACGGGACTCGGTTCCACGATCGGTGGCAGATGGTCTTGTCTGGTGCGAACGAGCAGGTAGCGGTCATCCACGTCCATGCCCAACGGGCGAACCATTTCACGAATATCGCTGTATCGGGCGGCTGGGTTCTTGGCGAGCGCTTTGGCAACCACCTCGCGTATTGGCGAGGGCACGAGGGACAGATCGGGGTCTGCCGTTAAATGTTTCATGATGATCTCTTGGCTGCTCTCACCATCGAACGGTACGGTGCCGGAAGCCAGTTCATAGAGCATCACACCCAGGGCATAGATGTCGATTTCTTTTCCGTACTCGCCCTTGCCGATCTCGGGTGCCATGTAATGGAACGTTCCGACGCTCTCGGTCTGGCCACCACGGCGTGAGCACGAGATAAACTTCGACAGACCATAATCGCCAATCTTCACGATCCCTTCGTCTTCGAAGATATTCGCCGGCTTGAGGTCTCGATGGACAATTCCATGATCGTGCAGATAGGCGACACCGGCGGCAATTTGCCCAAACCACCGATTGAGTTCGTCGCGGGGCAGACCTTGGGGGTGCGCTTCCAACGCCTCCCGCAGACTAACGCCGGAGACGTACTCCATGACGATCCAGCCCTGGCTTTGATCATCGAATTTGATGTCATAGAGAGCGATTAAGTTGGGGTGTTTCAGGTTCATGCACTGACGAACACCCCGGACTTCGACGTCCAAGTTGCGTTGGATCTGCTTCAGCGCGACCTCCTTTCCGGAGTCGCTGGTGGCGAAGTACACTTCGCCAAACCCGCCAATGCCAACGCCGCGCTTTATCGTAAATCCGCTTAACGGCTGATCGCCGTTGCCGAATCGAAATTTCATGGCTGTTCCCTGATTGGGGGTGAGAGCCTGATGTTCCTGCTCGCGTGTCTGCCGACTTTCCGCCTTCTCATGGTCCGTCTTGCGCTTGGGCTTGAGAATCTGGATCATAGCTGGTGGATTCCAAAAATTAACTTGGCTCGATCATTTTCATCGGGCATCTGGCCAGTGCAGCCTATCTCGCAGAGTTCATTCGTAGTTTGGCCATGGATATTGGCATTAAAACCCAACTGTCTGGGCGCTTATTCAATACTCAATGAAAAATCGTCACCATCGATCCGCATACCGGCCACCATGGGAATTTGGCCTTTGACAGCGTTTCCGTCCACCTGCACCTCTTCGAGCGAGCGAAAATACCATCCGCTAGCGTGCCGGAACAGCAGCAGTTCGCTACTCCAGCTCGGACAGACAACGTGACTGCCGGGGTTCGGGCCGAGGATACAGGAGTCTGCCAGCAGCAACACACCATCTACATTGGGCTTGAATCGATTCAGGCTGGCTAGATCGAGTCGTCCAGTGGCGCTCAGCGGACTTGGTTTGGAGAATTGGACTTTGACTCGATCTCCGAACTGAATCACATTGCCGCTTTGCAGCAGCTGAGGCCGGTCAATCGGTCGCCCATCGAGTTTCGTTGGCTGAAGGGGTTGCAGCAGATAGTCGCCGTCGCTCCGCCGCACGGCGGCAGCTTGGCGGCTGAGGTCACCGACGATCGACACGTCGACGGAGCTGCCCGAGATTGCCTGGCCAATCACCAGTTCCTCTCGATCGACCAGCAGAAATCCGCCGACTCCGTCAATCCACATCACGCGCCGAGGAACGCCGGCAGAACTGTCCGCCAGCAGTTCTCTGGTTCTCGTTTCGCCACTAACGGCTTGGGTACTGCGTGTTAAAGCCGTGTGCTGCTGTTTCATGAATGCTCTCCAGGGTCGAATCATGCCATGCAGCCCGCCAGAATTGGAACTCATGTGCCCCTCGCTCTATTGTAACCGGTAACAGGTCGGTCCCTAAAGTTCTCGTGTTCCGCGTTTGACCTACCGCGGGTACATGATGTCGAGTCGGTTGCCGCCGGGATCACCTGGCGTCATGGAGCGTTCATGGGTACCAGAGGCTAAGCAAGCGCGTAGCCGGTTGCGAACTGTTGTCAGGTCGCAACGGGCTTCGGGCCGGCCAGCGAGCCTGCCGGAAAATGCAGACTGGGCACCAACGCGCGGAGGTCAGCGGCGCCAATGCCCAGTCGGCTATCTGCGAATCACAGTCGGCAGCTGAGAGAGTGCGAACGACTGCCGGCACGATAGCCGTCCAGCAGATTCTCTCAGCCCCCTCCCGTTTTCCCTACAGGTCGTGAGCACTGACCAGGGTTTCTACCTCCGCCCGGCCTTCGCCGAAGTAGTCAGCAATTTCATCCAGCAAGTCTGGCGAAGTGCTCTCTTCCAGCTGGATGTAGCCATCCAAGACTCCTTCGCTGGCAGCCATTTTCTCCGCGATGTCAATTCGAGTTCGGATCTCATCGAGCAATTGGCGGGTGCTACTGAGTTGACTGTCGTCCAGTGAGACCGGGTTGCTGGTTTGAGCGACTTCCACCATCGTCAGGCGTGCCTGCAAGTGCTCGACTTCCACTTCCAGCTCTCGCTTGGCCGACAGCATTTCGTCCAACTTGCGTCGAGCCGCGTCCAGGTTCTTTTCACGCGCTGACAAGATCTGCAGCCGCTTATTCGTCGTCTGCTCAAGCGTCTGGAACATCTTGAACCGGTTGGCTAGATCCGCTCGTACCTGGTCTTCCGAGTAGGTGCGTTGGTCGTAGACGAAACGGACCGGCCTGCCCTCCAGGTCGCTCTTTTCCAGGTCACCCTTGAGTCGCATAATGTCTCTACGGCTCTTGGCCAGTTTATCTTCCTTGGCCTGGATCTCGGCGGCCAAGCGTTGTACGCCGACTTCTTCTCGGGCGACAATCTGCAGGTTCCTGACAATCTCAGGCTTGAGATCTTGAATCATCTGCCGTGCACGCTTGATTTCCCACTTGATCGGTACGCTGTCGCGAACCGATTCACTGGCCGTGTTCACGCCTGTTTTGACGTAGCTCCAAGCACCCGTGCCTGCAACTGCGATCGCGCTAACGACTCCAGTTATTCCAACGATAGCTAGCTTCTTCAACATGAAAGTC
>JANQJJ010000055.1 GCA_028281725.1 Pirellulaceae bacterium
ATCGATTTCCGTACGCCTCAGCGTCATTCAATAGCCGACGTTGTGCACCACGCGCGTCGTTTACCACTTCGGGATCCACGTCGAACACCATAACCGGCAGAGTTTCCTTATCGTAGGGCGGCCACCTCGGGATCAGCGCGTTGTTCGGATCTCCGGCGCCAGCACCTGCCTCATCCTCGGGAACTGTTTGCGAGGTCGGTCCTGCAGTTACCGGGCACCCGCGACTATCTGCCTGACATCGGCGCAAGTCCCGGATGTGACCATCTCCGAAAGATCCGCGGCCGATGCAGACGACGCGCAAGCCGCGCAACCGGCAAACTGAAGGTGATGGCTCATTTGATGCCCATCCGCTCCGCGAAGGTTTTGGAGTAGGTGTGCCCAGTTTCGAAGAGAAAAAGAAGACCATCCTTGATGAACGACGGGATCATCGTCGTATGTGACTCCCCTTCGTATCTGCGCGTACGAACAGATAACCCTACATCGCCCTCGATGGCACGCAGCAGCTCGGCAGACTCGAACAAATGTTTCGCATTTGACGTCATCGTGTCGCTGGAATCCGCATACATGAGCCGTTTTGCAGGCAGCGCTTCATGCGCCTGCGCCTTGCGGATGAGTTCGTCTTCGGTCCCGAACAACATAAACGTGCCGGGCTCTCCGATCAGGTAGCTCTGAAAAGGGAGATCACCTTCAAGCAGCGCCTCCAACGTGAATGCGCCCGCAGCTGAGTGGCCAAACAGGCTGAGTCGCGATTCGTCTACCTTTGCCAGCTTTCTCACTGCTGGTAGCAGCTCTTCACTCAGGAACAGGCGGTAACGATCAGATCCCCCAAACGCATCTTCGAGTCGAATACCGCTGGCGTCTATCTGTGGAATTACACCCTGGATTGAGGCTTGCTCTCTGAGGTTATCAACGTTCGCACTGAAGTCCGGACCTCTGCGAGCCGTGCGCATGGCAAAAGCGCCATCTGCGGACACTGTGGCGATAGTGATGGGCTCTATCTCCCCGGCTGCAGTCAGCAGCCGGGCTGTCTCGATAGCGGTCATTCCAAGCAGAAAACCATCCAGGACGACAAGCAGCGGAGCTGGTTCATTGAGTTCCGCACCCGGTAACGACCCGGCAAGAATCACCTCGTAGGGATAACCAAGGTACTGTGAGTCGATGACAAAGCGAAGGATGCCGCGGTCAGGAAGCAGCGCTGTTTTGTCTTCACTGGCCATAGCGGAAGGCACCTGCAGCGAGCATGCAAGCAACCACGCGGCGATCATCGCCCGCATCAATCGGTTTATCCAAACGTTGTCCGGCACGGCTCCCTCCACATTCTGGCGGCCAGCCTCTCGATACTTCCGAAAGTAGACGTTGCCGAGCAACGGTCTCCAAAGGCTGGCTCGCAGCGAACTCGCTGACCGGGCTGCAGCCAGAGCTTTAGTTCCTATCCACCATATCCTTGTCCAGCCGGCGCCAGGTGAGCAGGAAGAAAAGTGCACTTGCAGCATACAAGATCGCCATGATGATCATTGCCGACTGCAAGCTCTGGGCGTAGACGGCACCGCAGACATCTTGCAGGTTTTCGCTCAACGCTCCAACGGCGCGCGGATGGCAATCATTACGAGCCAGCTCCTCTGCAGCAACGCCGAGTTCTGCCGCACCGCCGACAAAGAAAATGTCGGACGTTAATCCGATGAACAGAGGGCCAAAGCCGTAGCCAATCAAATTGGCGATGAACAGCAGCACCGCAATTGCCATCGCGCGCACACGCATGCTGACGACACCCTGACCGATGGTGTACTGAGCGGCGATGTAGCCGTACTTCACAAATCCGCCGATGATCAAACCGATGGCTGCAAAGAGTAAAGTCTCGGTCGTGAAGGCAAACACATAGAATGGGATCGACAGGGCCAGGCCCGCCGCTGGCACCCAGGCGATGGCGCCCGGATGTGACTTATAGAGTCTGGTGGCTAGCCACCCTGTAGCAAACGTGCCAATGGCGGCGGACAAGGCCACCGGTGTATTGATCCAAATGGCTGCTTCACCGGTTGTGATGCCGTGAGTGCGAACCAGAAAGATAGACTGAAACGAGGAAATTCCGTAGCCGCAGAAGGCAGCGATTGTGGCTCCCGCCGTCATCAGCCAGAAGGCGGGCTTCGTCATCAGCTCGCGGATCGCTTCACGCAGCGGCACCGGATCACTTGCTTGCGTCAACTTCGGATCGGTATAGCCGCGAGGCGGCTCTTTCACCGTCAACTTGAACACCAGGGCAATCAACACGCCGGGGAGGCCAACAACAAAAAACGCCGTTCGCCAGTCGAACGCGTCCGTCACCCAACCACCTATCAGGTTGGCAAACATCCCGCCGAGCGTTACGCCCATGGAGTAGACGCCGAGCGCCTGGGATCTGTCACGCGGCGCGTAGTAGTCTGCAATCAGGGAGTTGGCCGGCGGTGTACAACCGGCCTCACCAATGCCTACGCCAACGCGGCACATTAACAAAACCCAGAACGCACCGATTGTCACCGAACCGATAGTGACTTCGGTGGCAAGCCCACACAGCACCGTCATGACAGACCATAAGGCAACGCAGACCGTCATAATCCACACGCGATGGGCCGCATCCGCATACCGCGCCAGGGGAATGCCCACAATGGTGTAGAGAAGAGCAAATCCGAAACCCGTCAGAAGACCGAATTGGGTGTCAGTCAGACCCAGCTCGGGCACGAGATCAGGACCGACCACGGCAAGCAGGCCGCGATCGACAAAATTTAATATGTAAATCAGCGTGAGCGCTGAGAGCACATAGGTTCGGTAACCGTACGTACCGAACCCCATGTTCTGATCGGGTGCTTCACCTTCTTCGGGAGTGGCTACAGCTGTCATAAATTCAGCAATGTCTATGGAAGAACCAGTCTCGGTAAAACGCCTGACCCGGTCAATCGTTGCAGCACAAAGCTCTCTTTGTTAACAAACTGCTTCTTTTGAAAAGCCTTCGGACGAAAATGGAGTACTTTCTGCGCCTGTTCAAGGATAGAGTGCGCCTCAGCGCTATAGCGTATCCCAACTCCCCCCGAGCGCAAGATTCAGATTAATCCACTCATCGAGCTGCTGGCGACGAGCCGCAACCAGATTGCTGTCTGCGGCCAGGGTATTCGACTGTACGGTTAAGACATCGAGTAAGTTCGTTTCACCTTCTTCATAGCGCAGTCGAGCGAGATCGAACGCTCGGTTTTGCGCGATGGCTGCATTGGTCAACGCGGCCACCCTTCGATCGAGCACTTCGTTTTGATCCAGACTGTCCGCCACTTCCTGAAAGGCCGTCAAGGCGGTTTGAGCGTAGTCTGCAATCGCCCGACGCTGGTTCGCGTCCGCGGCCTCGACCTGGGCGCGGCGCAATCCTGCATCGAACAAGGGCCCAAGCAGCGCGCTCGCCAAAGACCACGTGCCGTTATCCGTATCCAGCAACTCGCTCGCGCGCTGCGCGCCGTAGTCCAGGCTGCCACTGAGACTCAGCGTCGGCAGGCGCGCCGCTTTCGCCGCGCCCAGGTCGCTAAATGCCGAAGCGATGGCAAGCTCAGCGGCAATTAGATCCGGCCGGCGCTCCAGCAACTCACTGGGTAAGCCAGTCTTCGGTAAGGCAGGAAGCTCCGGCAGATCTAATCGAGTCGCTAACCGATCGTGCGGGTAACGGCCAAGCAGAACCTCCAGGGCGCGTCGCGCGAGACGCTTTCCTCCCTGCACTTGGATCAGATTCGCCTCGCCCGAGGCCAAGTTCGCCGTTGCCAGATGTTCGTCATAGGCATCCGCGGCCCCAAGCTCTCTCTGACTTCGCACAATGCGCACCGTTTCCCGAAGCGCATCCAAAGACTTACGCGAGACTTCTTCCTGCAATTCAGACTCGATGACCAGGAAGTAGCTCTTCGCGACAGCCGCTGCCAGCGAATACTGAGAAAAGACGTAGTCTGCATGAGCGGACTCGGCCGAATAGACCGCAGCATTTCGTGTCGCCCGGACCCTGCCCCAGACATCGAGCTCCCAGCTCAGGCTCAAACCCGCGGAGTAGCTATCCGCTGAGCTGTCGGCAAGACGACCGCCTTCGACGGCCGCGGCGGAGTAGTTGAGCGCCGGGAACAGCGAACTCCGCGCCTGTCGGGCAAGTGCAAACGATCGCTCTACGGCGGATTTGGCCGCGAGCAGGTTTCGATTGTTGGCCTGTGCCTCCCGAACGAGCGCTTCAAGCTGTGTGTCTTCAAGCCGCGCGATCCATCCAACCTCAACATCACCCAGTGCATCTTGAGCCACGCGCCATTCCGGCGGCAGATCCGGGAGCGCGGTTCGTGTAATCGACGGCAGGTCCGGTTGCTGCGCGTAAGGCACACACGCCGCCGTCAGCAGACAAACGATTGCAACGATGAGCGGCTTCATTGGGCAGCCTCCGTCTCATCCAGGGCGCGCTCATCAGAGTGGATACCGAACAGAAGCGCGTAGAGCACCGGCGTCACCAACAGCGTAATGATGGTCGCGAAAGACAGTCCACCTGCGATAACCACCGTCATCGATTTGAAGAACGCATCGAAGAACAGCGGGAGCACGCCGAGCACTGTGGTGAACGCACCCATCATGACGGGACGCAAGCGACTTGCCGCCGATTCGACCAACGCATCGAAACGAGGCATGCCTTCTGCGATCAGCTCGTCCGTTGAGTCGACCAGCACCAGAGAATTTTGAATCAGCAGGCCGGAAAGGGATAAGAGACCGAGGATGCCCATAAACTCGAAGGGCACTCCCGTCACCACCAGGCCATATGCAACCCCCACAATCGCGAGGGGCACGATGGCCCAGATCACGATCGGCTGACGAAGCGCGTTAAACAGGACCACCACCACCAATACCATGGCGAGCAGTCCCAGAGGGATCGTACTCGCCAGGCTACTCTGCGCCTCTGACGAATCTCCGGCCTCACCTTCCCACACGAGCCTGTAGCCGAGCGGCAGCTCGATGTCCTCTATCTTGGGTTGGATGCGCGCGAGCAGGTCGGCCGTGTTTTCGCCGTGGCCCGGATCGCACTGGGCTTTGATCGTCAAAAGACGATCGGTACGCAGTATCCTCGCATCGCGCCACGTCGCTCCGGGGCGGTCCATGACCTGGGTAAGCGGTACGGACTCTCCCGTCGAAGGACTGACGATGGGGATCGTCGCGATCGCCCAAGACTGCAGCCGTTCACTTTCGGGCGCCCGCGAGACGATTTCAATGAGCTCATCGCCCTCTCGGTAATATCCCCTGGAAACGCCGTCGAAGTTCTCCTCGAGCGCGTTCGCGACGTCTGTACGCGTGATGCCAACGCGCTCCCCCTTGTTCGATGAGAACACCGGGGTCAACACGGGCACCTGGCGACGCCAATCGTCTTTGATCAGAATGGCGCCGCCGTCCGCAGCCATAATGGTCTTGGCTTGATTGGCAAGCTTACGGAGGACGCCGGGATCGGGGCCGACGAACGCCGCCTCAATCTTCGAGCCGCCGCCCGGGCCCATGCGGAATCGCCAAACCTTGGTCTGACCGTCCGGAAATTGGGCGTCCGCGTAGGCTTGGATCTCTTTAATCAACGCCTCGTTCAGCTCATAGTCTTCCGTTCGGATCAGCAGCTGGCCGTAGTTTGGACTCGACGATTGCGATTCGTAGACCAACATATAGCGAAGCGCGCCTTGCCCGACGAGCGTCTGTACTGCGGCTACGCCATCGAGACCGCTAACGTATCGCTCCATCCGTCGCATGTCCGAATTCGTACGCTGGATATCTATCCCCTCCGGGAGGTAGTAATCGACGACAATCTGCGGCGAGGTGGAAGCAGGGAAAAAGCCGACTTTGACAAACTCGAATACGTAGATCGCAGATGCAAATATCAGGACGGTGACAGCCAAGGATGCAAACTTGTAGTGCAGGACCGTTCGGATCAGCTGTTTGTACAACAACATAAAACGACCTTCCTGACGCTGCGAGCTACCGGCCGCTTCGACGGTCGAAGGGAAGAGGTGGTAACACAGCAGCGGCGTGACCGTGAACGCAAAAACCCAGCTCAGCCCAAGGGCAATCATGACGACCCAAAAAAGTGAGTTCGTGAACTCGGCCGTATCGCCGGGCGCGAAGCCAATCGGTGCAAACGCAATGATGCCCACCAGCGTGCCGCCCAATAAAGGCCGAAGGTTTTTGTTGGCAACTTCTCGCACGACCTCAAGCTTATCTCGACCTTGCTTCACGCCCACGAGAATGCCGTCCGTAATCACGACGCCGTTATCGACCAACATACCAAGAGATATGATCAACGCACCCAGCGAGATGCGGTGCATCGGGACGTCGCCGACCCACATAAACAGCAGCGTGGCCGCCATCGTGAGCAGCACGGTGAGTCCCATGATGATGCCGGACCGCAGGCCCATAAACACCAACAAAGTCAGAAACACAATCACAAGGGCCGCGACAACATTTGCGGCAAACGCATCGATGGACGCGTCGACGACGCTTCCCTGGTGATAGAACTCGTGCACCTCTACCCCGAGCGGAACCACGGCTTGAAGCTCTGCCAGCTTGCGATCGACGGCAGCGCCCAGCTTCACCACGTTTTCTCCCGTCAGGCTCGAGATGCCCAAACCGATGGCCGGCTGCGCGTTGTACCGAACCAGGTGTTGCGGGGGATCTTCATACGTACGCACAACACGGGCGATGTCTCCGAGCCGAACGACGCTGCCACTACTCTCATCCGCAACGATCAGGCCTTCTATCGCCGCGACGGAATCGATCGCCCCGGTCGGTTCAATGACCACCTTGGAATCGCCCAGCTGCAACTCTCCGGCCGGTGTGACCGTGTTCTGCTGGGACAACGTGTTGTAGACGTTGCTCAGCGAGACCCCAAGCGCCGCCGCTCGTTGGCGCGCGATTTCTACGTAGATGACTTCTTTCTGCTCGCCAATCACCTGAACCTTGGCCACGCCATCCACCAAGAGCAGCTCGCGCCGAACGCTCTTCGCGACATCCGCGAGCTCGGCGGGACTAAACCCCTCCCCCGTTATCAGGTAGTAAATGCCGTAGACATCCCCAAAGTCATCGTTCACGGTGCTTTGGCCGGCGCCCGGTGGGAGGTTACGCTGAGCGTCGTTGACATAGTTGCGGATCTTCGTCCACACCACCTGAAGATCCGAACGCGTTTGCGAATACTCGAAACGAACCTCTACGCTGAGTTCTGACATCCCGGCCGAGGAAACCGATTCAATCTTCTTGACTTCGGGCAGCTGCTGCAGCTGCGTTTCAATCGGTTCGGTGACTTCATTCATCACCTCTTCCGGACTCGCGCCCGGATAAGGGGTAAACACCTTCGCAACCCGAATGGTGAACTCAGGATCCTCGAACCTGGGCATGTTGTTGTACGCAAGCCATCCGCCCACAGCGCAGAGGAGCACCGCGATCGCGCAATAGAGCGGGTAACGAATGGTGAGCTCCGCAAGGTTCATCGCTCTACTCTTCCACCCACCTACGTACGGTCAGGCCCTCATGCATGAACGACACGCCGGCGGCGACAATCGTTTCACCGCCCTCCAAACCTGACGTCACCGTCACCGTCTCATCCAAATCCGCACCAACGGTCACTTCCGTTTTACGCAACCGCATCGCATCATCGACGACCCAAACAAAGCGCTGCTCACCCTCAGCCAAGATTGCATTCAACGGCACGGCCACGCCTTCGGCGAGAATGTCCGTGGAACCCCGAAAGAGAAAGGCAGTATGTACGCTTGCCGTCATGCCCGGGAGAATGAGCAGGCCTTCGGGTGGTTCAAACGTAAAGCCGATCTCGTAAGTTTGCGTGTTCGGATCGGCAATTCCGGACGCCTCTCGAAACTCCGCCGGGAGCTCGATGTCCGGCGCGGCATCCAATACGACCACGGTATTCTTAGGCTCGAGCTGCGGCATACGGGCAAGGATCGTCCCAGGGATATCTACGAACGCCTCCGTCGCCGCCGTTTGCACAGAAACGATCGGTTCCTTGGCCTGCACGTTCTGGTATTGATCCACATAAACCCGTGAAATGGCGCTATCGAAGGGCGCGACGATCACCGTGTCCTCGAGCGTTTTTTGAGCCAGATCCACCGCCGTCTTGCCCACCTCCAGCTGAGTTTTTCTCGACTCGAGCACGCTACGAGAAATGGCATCACGTTCGACGAGGCGTTGTGCACGCTGGAACTCCGAGCGCGCGTTCTCATATTCCGCCGTCGCCTGTGCGAGGTTGTTTCTTGCATCTCGCTGATCCAGCTGAGCAATTGTGGTTCCCTGGGTGACCTCTTCGCCCTCAAGCACATTAAGCACGATCACCTGCCCCGCAATTGGGAAAGTCAGCTCGGCCGCCTGCGTCGCCCGAATGACAGCAGGAAACGTAAACTCCCGTTCCTGAGAGGCTTTGGCGACGGTGACGAGTTTGGCCGGACGAACCGGGTCGGAAACCTGAACGGTTTCGTCGCTACAACCGACCAAAAGGTAGCAACCCATCCATAGCCAAAGGTGCTGACGAAGTGTCATTGAGGCATTCTCCTTGCGCGCCCACCAAGTCCAGTGATCGCGAGTTCATTAAGTTGCAACCTTAGAGCTCCGATCAACCTTGCAAAACCGGGACTGTCTCAGCACGAAGAGAAAGATTCAAGCGGAAAGGGCATGAGGGAGAGCATTGTAGGATTTGAGACGTTAACTGGCCGTCACACGGCTTCGACTCTAGTTTTCGCCTCTGAGGTCGATTCAAGATTCGACGTAGTTCGAGTGGCGAGTCGGTCGGACGTCAGGATTAATCTGGCAACCACGTTTGGCGCCGGGCTCCGGCTGCGAACCAATTAATCAGCAGGGCAGCGAGAACAACAACAGTCAACACTTCACAACAAGCAACAACAACGACCTGGAATTCTGGTGCGGAAGATCAGGGTTTTCGAATGGCCAAGTATGGAGGCGTGAACAATTAGGCATTGTTCAACGAAGGAGTAACTAACATCTTCACGTGCTGCCCATTGGAGTTGAGACTTTCGAACGCGTGCGCGACGTTTTCCAAGGAGACCTGTCCGGAGATCCAGGATCGCCAATCAATTTCTCCAGACGCGAGCATCTGCAACGCGGTTGCAAACTCATCCTGTTCGTAAAAGCTCACAAAACGAATCGTGACTTCTTTGCTAATGGCGATGGACGGAGTGATTGCTTCCTGCCCGTGGGAAATTCCCGCAACGACGATTTCAGAACCACGTGGCACAGCTTGGAGACAACTCTCGAGCATGCCGCTGACGCCTGTACAGTCGTACACGGCCGCGGACGTCGCTGCATCGACCTGATCAAACGGAGAGTCTTGATTGGCATCCACGGTGACGCTTGCACCGGTACGTGCCGCAAGGTCACAACGAAATGACGAATCATCGCTTCCGATCTATCGTCA
>JANQJJ010000546.1 GCA_028281725.1 Pirellulaceae bacterium
AACCCGGCATTGTCGCAACGGCTTCCTTTGACTTGGTCATGAGTCTCTCCTCAGGTTGCGCCGGGCAAGAGATCGTCAAAACGATAGTTTCCATCGGCGTCCGTTAGCGTCGTTCTCAACACCGAACCAGTAGCGCCGAGCAACTCGATCGTCACGCCGGGAAGTGGCATTTCGCCGGTCGCGTCGATGATGCAATTTCCATTGGTGTCCACGATGACCTGGCCAGCTATGCTGCCGGCGAGTATTTCGCCGAAATCGTAGTTGATACCGCTCGACCCGGCGGGCAGATCGATCTCTGCAATCACATCGCCCGTTGCATCGGTCGTTCCGACGGCAACGCCTCGAATCGTGCCTGCGGCCGCACGTCCCGGAATGTAATCGGCGGGCGTTTGTTCGGTAACGCGATACCGTCCCGGCCGCAAACCCGTGAACTTATAGAAGCCTTGAGCTTCGGTGCGCGCCTGGGCAATTCTGTTGCCGCCTTCGTCCCACAGCTCGACTAGGACATTAGACAGAGGCGCCTCTCCCTGATCTCGGAGCCCGTTGTTGTTTTGGTCAAAGTAGGTGAAGCCGCTGAGATCGCTCGGTGTCAGTTCGCAGAAATCGTAGTCCGTCGCCGCTACGCCTCCTCCGATGACGATCTGCGTGATCATGCTCCCATCGGCTAGATTTCCGCCAGCCGAACCGACCCTCGCACTCCCCTCGAGCAGATCGATCGGTGTGACTTCGGTAATCGAGTAGGTGCCGGCCCGCAAACCAGTGAACTCATAGTAGCCATCGGCGTTGGTTCTTTGAGTGCCGATCACCTGGTTGTTGGCGTCTCGCAACTCGATCAAGACACCCTCCAAGGGCGCTTTCTCCGAATCGCTGGTGAAACAATCAAAGCCGGTCAAGACAACGCAGACATGCCCACTGATCGATGAGGGCAGGTTCTCAGCGAAGTTTAAATCGGTTGCGTGCTGGTCGCCCAGCAGAAGCTCGATCTCGGTCAGCACATCGGGGTTCCCAGGGACGGTCTGCCCAACGTTCTGACTGAAGTTGAGCTTTCCGATAGTGGCGCCAACGCTGTAGTAACCGGCCGGCTGACTCTCGCGTACCTGGTAAGTTCCCGGAGCGAGGCCGAGCTCGGTGCCAAAACTGTAGCGTCCTAGGCCGTCGGTGGTCGTTGAAAGACCGGTCGCAACGTAGATGCCGTTTTCAAGACGGTACAGATCCAGACCAACGCCCGCCAAGCGTTGCTCGCCGGACTGGAGCGTCAGGTCTTCGTTGCTATCGACATAAACGATCCCCGCCAGCGATACAGGCTTGGGCACCTGCTGCAACTCGATACCCGCTCCGGCCGATCGGTCGCGTTTGCCATCGGCATTGTCTCTGGGCAACGGAAGACCCGTTCTATCGATCCAGTCATCGTATCGATTGAGAAACCTGTCTTCGCCAATGGCGTCTTCATAGTGCGGCGCCGAGAATTCTGCGCGAAAAAGCGTATTCTGGAATTCGACCCCTGAAGCGATCGGGTCGAAGCCCTCATTGATTATGTTGATATCGGTTTCGTTGGGATCGTAGAACTGAACTTCATCCACATCGATCAAAAAAACGAGCCGATCTCCGGCAACAAAGTTGGTGAAGTCGAGAACCAACTTGGTAGACCCGTCTTCCACGGTGGCCTGGACGGTAGCGGCCGGATTGGACGTCACGAGTTCCACGATTTGAAAGTCGAATGCGTGGTCGGCTCCCAACCCGGATTCGACCGTGTCGAAGAACAGATCTCCCAGTCCAAAGCCGGGCGTATTCAGGTCGCCGTCAATCGTCAAGCGAGTCAACTGCGTCCCGCTGGCGCCACCTTGAAATGTCACTTCAAACCGGTCGCCATGCAAATCGCTTCCGAGATCCTCTTCGACGTACACTCCCCCAATCTGAATGGGATCGGCAGCCATCAAGTACCGGGGCTCCATGGCCTCGAGCAGATGAGATCGCGAAGCTGTTCGTCGGCGTTGCCTGCCGCCACGCGACCTTGGCATGGACTTTACCGCCGACTGACCTCCTCGTACCGACCGGGAACTCTGACCGATCCAGCGAGCAAACTGGCTGACTTGTTTTCGCAGAAACAACTTGCACCTCCGTGCGCATTAACATCCGAACCGTGACGCGATGGACTTAGCGAATCTGCAGATTCCTGTCCAGTTTCAGTGGCGCGTGGGCCACCGGTTTTTCGTTGTTCATGGACCGCTGACCGATGTGTTCCAAATTCCAAATCCGTACCGTCGTGTCGAACGATCCACTCGCTAGAAAATCACCGCAGGGACACATCACGGCTACCGTTCCAAAATGCCCCCTCAAGTCGGCGATGATTTGGCCGGCCAGGGCGTCGTACAAACGAACCGAGTTGTCGGCACCCGCAACCGCAGCCAAATGGTCGTTGATCAAGCACATAGACGTCAACTTGGAGGGGGCCATTTCTCTCCGCAGTACCACCTTCTTTGCTTGCAAATCGTATTGCACCAACTGACGATCTTCGCCAACGCTGGTCACCCGCAATCCGTCGGTTGAAAAAGCGGCGGTATGAATGCGTCTGCTATGGCCGCGGTAACTCGCCGTCAACTCACCGGATTCCATGCTCCAAACGCGGATCTCGCCATCGCGACCACCAGTTAACAGTTGATTACCATCTGGACTGAAGCGAACGCAGCGCTGATCTCCACAATCGCAATCCAGGCGATACTTGAATCGTCCCGCAGCCAGATCCCATACCAGCACTTCGTCCGAGAATCCGCCGATAGCCAGCAATTGCTTCTGCGTCGCTAGCGACAGTGTCCGGATGGCGTAGGGGAGCCTGACGATTTCCCTTGGGGCCAATGGATATTGATGATTCCAACAGAGCACCCGTTGGTCGTTGCCTGCCGAGTAGAGCGTCTGGGAATCGCTGGAGAAGACCAGAGTCTGAATCCAATCCGAATGTTCAACGATTGTCCGCTGCGTGATGCCGGTGGCGGCGTCAATAATGCGAATCGCATGATCGTCTCCCGCCGCAGCGATGAATCTGCCGTCACGCGAGGCGGCCAGGGCCGAGACGACCGGGGCCGAAGTGCTGTCTTCCAGCGCGGGAAGCTTGATTTCGAACGATCCGACGTTGATGCTTGATCGTTGGGCCAGCTCCGTACCGACCGGCGCCTGCGGTCTGCCTTGAGCATGCAGCAGAGACGCGTTGAGAGTGGAAAGGATTGCTAGCGAAATACCTGCTAGCAGACGGCTTTCGATCCACCGGTATGATATCGGCATTAACTTCTGCATCGGACGTCCATCCTTGGCACGTGTTCTTGACGAAAACACATCGTCTTCGATATCGGCGCCCTGGGCGTTAGACTGCAGTCGTTTTGGTAAACTTTGCCGTTAAGGAGGACTTTGCAGGCTCTCTGAAGTAAGGCCGCGTTGATCCGCGTTGGTGTAGAGCCCAAGCGCCCGTGACCGACTGAACCTGGCGTGGCAGTTTGGAAGCCCGTACTAAGTCAATGCTACGTCAATAGAGCTGATCCCGCTGCGCCCTTGGTTACACGCCCCCCTCGCCGCATCGAGACTCACAGATGGATGCGCCATTTTTTGGGCGCCAGTTTGACCACTAGTACCAGCCAACAACCTCGCCGGAGCTGAGCAACTTCACGCCGCCTTCATCGCGCAGAATCAGTCGCCCGGTCGCATCGACTCCTTCGCATCGCCCAGAAATCTCTTCGTCTGCCCCCAATCGAACACGGACGACTTTGCCGCTGAGCAGGCAACCGTTGCTCCAAGCTTCCCGCCAGGAACTATCGCACGCCTGCCATGCTTCCAGCCACCGCCCCAGTCGTCGCATCGACTCGACCAGCACGACCTCAGTGGTCAGTGGCCTGCCCACTTGCGTGCTCAAACAAGTGGCTCGGCCGATCAACTGCTGCGGCGCGCCGGACCAATCCACGGCAACATTCAATCCGATCCCGATCAACCAGTTGGGCTTGCTGGCCGAGCTCGCCTCCGATACCGATTCAATCAGAATCCCGCCTACCTTTCGGTCGGCGACATAGATGTCGTTGGGCCACTTGAGCTGCGCCTGACCTTCACCAACAAACTCGGAGACGGTTTCACTCAGGGCGACACCGCATACCAGAGCTAGCTGACTCCAGCAGTTGGAATCATCCGGCAACGCTTGCTCGCCCAGCGCCACGGTCAGCATGAGGCAACCGCCGGGCGACCACCACTGGTGATCCCGTCTGCCGCGTCCGGCGGTCTGTTGGTCCGCCACAAACAGCGCCGGCAGCCGGTGCTGGCGTTCGATCAACGCACGCCGGGCGACGTTGTTGGTCGAGTCGACCTCATGAGACCAACTCAGGTTGGCGATCCAGCCTTGCCTAAGGATCTCGTCGATGGCGGCCTGGCGAGCCGGTGGCGGAACTTCCATCTGAGTTAGCCGCTCGTCGCCAGCGCGGCAAAACAGATCACGATCAGGGTTACGACGCCGACGACCGCCAGAGCTTGCCACGATACCTGGCTACCGACTTGCGGCCGAAGTTTGTTAGCCAATACTCTCATACCGGCATCCGTTACCGCGGCCGCTGCGACGTCGCCAGAGCCCGAACTCGATTGACTTTCGACAGCGCTGTGGGAAGGATCGGCGATCAGCAGCTCCAGCATGACACCCTGAACCGTACGCGCGTTAAATGGACGCTTGTCCGGGTCCTTCTCTAGCTATTCAGCGATCGTGTCCGCCAATGCCGGAGGACAGTCGGAGACGAATTCGGTCACTCGCGGAGCGGGTTTACGTAGGTGTTGCTCAAACAACACGGCGAAATTGGTTCCCGCGAAAGGCTTTTGACCGCAAAGTAGCTCAAATAGAACGCAACCGAGTGAATAGAGATCGGCCTTGCCATTGATATCTTGATCGCCAGTGATCTGCTCGGGAGCCATGTAGGCATGCGTTCCAACCGTCAAGCCTTGGTGGGTCAAATCCGCCGAATGCGTGTCTCGCGCGATGCCGAAGTCGCCTAATTTGATCTGGCCGCTGCTATCAAGAAACAGGTTTCCGGGTTTCAAGTCGCGATGAATGATTCCATGATTGTGCGCGTGCTGCAGTGCACTGCTAACTTGCCTGCCGATCGAGGCGACCTCCTGCCAGGACATCGCGCCGAACCGCTCTAAAAGGTCTTTGATGGTTCCCCCTTCGAGCGCTTCCATTGCATAAAAGAGCTGGTCATTGTGGATGCTGCCGCCGTAGTACCGAATGATGTGGGGATGCTCGAGTCGTGACAGAATAGACATCTCGCGTCGGAAACGTGCACGCACCAATTGGTCGTCGGAGATGGACGGCTGCAAGAACTTGACAGCGACGTTCTCTCCCGTGGACTTCAACCGCCCTCGATAGACCGTACCCACGGTTCCGGTGCCAATGATGTCGCCTAAGTCTATCTGTTCGAGCGTGATGCGTTTCATGCAGTCCCAATCGTCCGTCCGATTTCCACCTCTTCGCTCCAATTGTAGTCGATCGTGCCGGAACGGGGCCACGTGTCACGCTACTTGGTCAGATCGTACGTTCTCATGGGGCGCAGGCGTGCCAGCACGCGTCCAAGGGCCGCATCTCAGCTTCCCTCGCCAGACTGCTTTCGGAACCCAGCCAAACAGCTAAGATACTCCCTACTTGAAGACTGGGCACTTCAGACGGGCCATCTATTTTGGGGCCAGCTACACATCCAACTCGCGAGAATCAGATCCGGATGGCAGAATGACAATCGAACTGTTGGCAGAAATCCGGCCGTTTGTGGAGCAAGCGATCGCGTCCAGCAACCAGCTTCCAATCGCCAGGCAAGAGTTGCTCGGATCGGCCGGTCGGCAGATCGCGGCGCTAGCGAAAAGCCGGGCGCCCGTGCACCTGTTGTTCGTGTGCACTCACAACTCGCGCAGGAGCCAGTTCTCCCAGTTTTGGGCAGCGGTCGCTACGCAGCTCCATACTGCCGGCGCGATTCGTTCCCATTCATGCGGCACGGAGGCCACTTCCTGCAATCCGCGGACGGTGCAGTCGCTCGTGCGAAGCGGTGTTCAAATCGAAACCGTTACCGAGGGTGAGAATCCACTCTACCACTGTCGCTGTACGACCAGTCCAGAGGACCCTATCGAGCTGTTTTCCAAAGCGTTCGGTCATCCTTCGCTGCCATCGGACAATCTGGTTGCTTTGATGTGTTGCGACGATGCGGATGAAAAATGTCCGGTCGTACCCGGTGCCCAACTCAGGGTCCCTCTGCACTATGTGGATCCCAAGCGGTCTGACGACACATCGCAAGAGAACGCCACCTACGATGAACGGAGCATGCAAATTGCTAGCGAGATGCTCTTTTTGATCCGCACGACCTGCGAACATGGGTAGCCCTCGGGCTGAATTCTTGAGGCCTGCGATTTCTCCTACTTTGACGCGCCAACCCGCTGTTTACCTCAATTGCACCTGCCCGCGGCGCCTCGGGCAACAATGCGATTCACTTACTGGTCGATCATGGCTGATCCGTATGAAAAATGCGACACGACGAGGTTCGTCTGCCAGCATGTTCACACCCTCGATTGCTAGCTAAACATAGCCGCACGCGGGCGGGTCCACAGTCGAGTGACGGGGGGACGCAACCGGACGCGCCGCGCCGGATCTTTGTGTTTATATTAATTATCCCTCGAATTGCTATTCGGCTTTTACGGACAAGTGGCAATACTTCCTTGCATACCCTTCACCCATTCGAAGTAGCAAGGAGAAAGCTATGGCCCGCGTATGGCATATTGCCGCAGCGCTCACGATCATCTGTGCCTCCATCCCGCTGGAATCAGCAGCGTATGGACAACGCCGAAAATCCTGTTCCCCCCGTCGCGGTTCGCGCTTGGTGTTTCAGAGGACCACTTACACCGCGGCACCCGGTAACTCCTACTCGTCCTACTCGCGGAGTACTGCTTGCAGTGCCCCAGGGAGCATATCCCATAGTGCCAACGCGGCGCCGCCGTGCCGCAACGCCGTCGCCGCCTACCCGTCTCAGCCGCGCGACGGCGGTTCGAGTATTGCTAGCAGCTTAGGCGGCGGATGCGGACGAGCTCAGAGCGTGTTAGTCGATGGGCGGGAGGCCATTCTTTACAATGGCAGAACTCTGATGAGAGACGGCTCAGCACCTCCCACCACCCCTTTTTCACTCTCGGCGTACACGTCTACGCAGCCGGCATCACGCCCTGGCGTCGAGCCCCAAGCGAGATCGACTTGCGCGGACCATTTTCTGGCCTGCTGTGAAACCGGCTCGAGCAATTGTATGAGCGACTACATTCAGTGTGTCCTCGCCACGGGAGAACCTCTGGAGCACAGCGGTTGCCCGGTAGACGATCCTGGAGACGACCCTCCTGAGGAGCCTCTCGACCCGTAATCCGGGCGAACCGGCGCGGCGCGGATCGGCGGCGCGATCCGCGTCTACTTTTCAAAGACGTTTCTGACCAGGAGAAAGCCGGTGAGCGGAT
>JANQJJ010000017.1 GCA_028281725.1 Pirellulaceae bacterium
GGGCTGCACACGTCCTACAATGCCGCGCACAAAGGGAAGCGAACTCGCGAGAGCAAGCAAATCCCATAAAACGCGGCTCAGTTCGGATTGCAGGCTGCAACTCGCCTGCATGAAGTCGGAATCGCTAGTAATCGTGGATCAGCATGCCCCGGTGAATATGTTCCTGAGCCTTGTACACACCGCCCGTCAAGCCACGAAAGTCGGGAGGGCCCGAAGTCGCTAAGCTAACCCCTCGGGGAGGCAGGCGCCGAAGGTCAGCTCGACAATTGGGACTAAGTCGTAACAAGGTAGCCGTAGGGGAACCTGCGGCTGGATCACCTCCTTTCTAAGGAAAACTGGTTTGTTAGTGGTGACACTTTCAAACTTATCCGTGAGCACAATCCTTGCTACTGCAAGACTTACTGAGAGCTTATCAATCCAAATTTCAAATAGCCCGCTGCTGGTTCGCCAGTAGCGGGTTTTTTCGTGCGACCCGGCTTTTTCGTGCGACCCGGCGGCAAGGAAAAGCCTCGCTGTGGCGCAGCGCGATTGCACCGCCCATGGCAATTGTGACGATTCTGAAGCCAAGCTCTTTACCAGACGGATATCAAACTGGCTGGAATTGATCTTCGCCGCGTTACGCATAGCCTACCGTTGGATGAACATCCGATTCGGACTGATCCGCCACAGTAGCAACCGCAATGCGCGATACCGAACCCATAAGAAAAATACTGACAGGAGTAGGCGTCTGTGTTGTCACGTGCCTGGTCGCACTGTTTTCATACATGTCGGCCGGCTGGGGACTACTCGACTCAGCCTACATGGTTGTCATCACGGTTTTTGGGATCGGGTATGGCGAAGTTCAGCCGATTACCGATCCGCTGCTCAAGATGCAGACCATGGTCCTCATCGTCGTGGGCTGCCTGTCCGGACTCTATTCCGTTGGTGGATTTATCCAATTGGTTGCCGAGGGTGAAATCAAGCGGGCACTTGGTGCCCAAAAAATGAGTCGAGGAATCAGACGCATGAAAAACCACACAATCATCTGCGGTTTCGGACGTGTTGGCAAAATGCTCGCATCCGAATTGGCTGCCCAAAAAATCCCTTTCGTAGTCATCGACAACAACCAGACCAGACTAGCCGAGGCCAGCGACCTGGGCATTGCCGTCGTCGTGGGCGACGCTTCCTGCGAGTTGATTCTACAGAAGGCTCGCATTGAATACGCGCGCTCCCTGGCCAGCGTGATTCCGAATGACGCGATCAACGTCTTCATTACGCTAACGGCTCGGGGTCTCAACCCGGACCTGGAAATCATTGCGAGAGCCGAGAACCCGTCGACCGATCACAAACTCCGTCGTAGTGGCGCCAATCATGTCGTGATGCCCGCGTCTATCGGCGCTTTGAAAATGGCCCAGATTATTAACGATCACGCCGCAACCAGGGGCTCGACTCCCGCGGACTCTCTAGGGAAAAACCTCAGCGCCGTGGAAGTATCCAGAGGTGATGAACTGGCCGAGTCGACCGTTGAGCTCGCGCGAGAGGTGTTGTGCGATTTGGGTTCGGTTGTGGCCATTCGTCGCGGTGATCAATGCGTCGTCACCGAATTGCAGGAGCAGATGGTTCTCCACGACGGAGACACCGTACTGCTTGCCAACCGAGAGTAATCCATTATACGAACAGACTTTTTGCACGTCTTTCGACCGTGCCAGGCGCCATTTGTCGATACGATGATCACTGCCAGCAGAATCGTTCAACTTTTACAGCGCCGCTACCCGATATCCCAGCAGTAACGCGTTCCAGGTGCCGCTAAGACTTCGTGATGCTAGCATCCCATGTCTTACCTAGCCTGAACGATGAGTTTCAAACGCTGCTAAGGGTGTTCGAGATGAAATTGCTCCGGCTGAATTCAGGCAAAAAACCAGGCTGCGGTCGCAAACGGACGTTACGTCTCGCGTTCGCCTTAGCCATCGCTAGCAACATCGGCGCTAGTGCGTTTGCTCAATCGGATCCGTCTCGTTTGCCCGAACCGCCGCAGGTGGTTTCTCAGTCTGCCCATCGTCTGCCGCTTCCCTATCCTTTTGCCGAGGAACAGGTCCCCCAGACACCGGGGGCTGGCCCCAGACTACTCCACCTGCTGGGATTCTCTGCGAACCAGTCAGGTAATCATCCGTCTCAGCCACCAGCCACTCCAAGCCTTGCCGCTCATGCGACCGCCTGCTCCGAGGCGAATTGTCCCCCTGAAGCAGCACCCAGTAGTGGCGTGGCTGTGGTGCAGGCCGCCGCTACGCAAGAAAAGCCAACCGAAGCCGAGACAACCGAGTCACTGATCGACATTGACATCCCACTTGGATTGCCTTCGCCAACAAACGAACAACCGCAACCGATCGTACGCCCGCTACGTCTGACCCAAGAACCCGCACAGCTTCCTGGAACCAGCATACCGCGGGCGCAAACGCGTAAACCGTCAATCGTCCGTAACGAAAAAACAATCAGCCTGAAAATCGAGCCGCAAGCGGAGCCCGAATCGTCCGGCATGCCGAGCGAATTGCCCAAGCTTCAGAGAGCTGTCGTCAAGCAAGCACCGCGGCAGGAGAGCCTGCGCGAGACTCCCAAGATAGAGTTGCCCGATGCCGAGACGCACTTCAGCTTGAACGATGATGACGAACCAACCTCGGTAGACGCCGGTGCCAAGCACGAGGAGACTGCCGGCATATCGTTCCATTTAAGCGGTTCCGCCGCGGTTGAATCGTCCTTCTCCGACTCACCGCTGTCCACACCGAAACATGCCAATCGGCAAGACGTTCCCAAGCCCCATCTGGCGAACTCTAGCGGACGAGAACAGAACTCACGTAGCGGATCGCTGCACTTAAGTAGTTCCACATCAACCAAACTCGTCGCGCCCCCACTCGCTTCGACTGCTCCCAAACGAATGCAGATACGTATCGAGGGATCACCGGCCACTCCCCTGGCAGCGAATGTGGCGCCCCAGTTAGCCTCGAAACCGGCCGGCATGCCCCGTCGGACGATCGTTCCTGTCCCAGCTCAACGAACGCGGCTTGAAAACATGGTTCAGGCCTCCCACGCCTCCCACGTGGTGAAGGCCGTGCCGCGACCGGCGTTGCCGTTCTATCAGGACGCGAAGGCCGGAGCTAAGCTCACCGTCGCGACAGAGGACTCGTTGGCAATCGCGACCAAGTCTCCCGTTTTGGAGTTTTCTGTCGAACATACCGACGTGTGTCAGGTTCTCAGGACCAGCGACAAGAGCGTTCTACTCTTAGGCTTAAAGCAAGGTTCGACACGAATCGCGGTCGTAACGCAGGACGCGGCAGGTGACCGATCCACCCAGATTCATGAAGTGACCGTTGGTGCTGAGGAGACGCAACACGCCGAGTTGGATCAGTGGGCCGTGAACATGTCGCAAGCGCTCACGCGGCTTTACCCGAATAGTCACATTGAAGTGGTAGCACTTGGAGAACGGCTGGTAGTGCAGGGCGTTGCCGCCTCGGAAAGTGATGCAAACAAAATCCTTTCGCTGGTTCGCAAGGTATCCCTCATACCGGTTGTGGACCAACTTCGAGCGAAGGGAAAGTAAACCCCTTGGCTACCGCCTTCGTTTTCTTAGGCGGCGAGTCAAACATATTTTTTGGTGTCAAGTACTGGCAAGGAACGTCAGGCTGAAACGGCCTATACCCACAGCACAAACTTGAACACGTGAACTAACTCGCAAGGATGCCATTCCGAGGACTGCCATGCGTAAACTCCTGAACTTGATACGCAACGCCGTTTCCGCGACTTCAGCGGTTACACGCCGCGCTGGCCTAGCCGCGTTCGGTGCCGGTCTAGCCTTCACATGGTGCGGTCTTCCTGATGCTACTGCCCAAACTGTTGCTCAAGACCTGATACCGACGACAATGGGCTTGCCAATCAGCTCTGAACAAAATCAGGCACTCCAGTTTTCCGATTTGCCGACGGTCGATGCGACGTATTCCGCCGCTTCAGATAAAACCGTAACCCGACAGGCTTCGCTGCTGAGCGGCGGCAGGCCACGCGCTCGGAGCATTGGCTACGGCCGACCCGATCCATGCAACCCCGGCTGCGATGTTTCCTGGTACTTCGGGTACGAGTCGCTTTGGCTGAAACGGGAAAATGACGAACGTTTTTCGCTCTCGAATAACTCGTTTTTGTCTGACTTCGAATTTGAACGAGGCGGTCGATACACCGCCGGATATCTCTCGGACTGTGTCAATGGTTGGGAAATCGTTTATGCCGGCCCCTTCGACTGGCGCCGCACTGCCAACGTCGCAGGAGCCGCGAATCTGCAAAGCAACCTGGTACCCACTGTCTATACAGCCGCCCAGATCGACACGTTCAACTCGGCCGACCAACATTTCCAAGACTATCGAGTGCAACTCAACAGTTTTGAACTCAATCGCCGCTGGTGGACCTGGGATGTCCTGTCCACGATGATCGGCCTTCGATACGTCGACTACGAAGAGGACTACCTGTTCTTCTCCAATCGTGTAGGCACAGGGACCGGTGTACTCATCGAGAGTGTCGACAATCAACTCCTGGGCGCTCAGATCGGAGCCGACGTGCTCTATCCGTTCAGCCTCCGAGGTAACGTTGGTTTCCGAGGCAAGGCGGGTGTTTATGCCAACTTGGACGAACGCTCTACGTTTCTGAGAAATGGCGGCACGGTTCTACTCAACGCCGGTGACGAAGACGTGGATGTAGCTGGAATTATTGAGATGGGGGTCGTCGCCAATTACCATATCGTCCCCAGCATTCGTCTGACCGCCGGCTACGAATTCTGGTACATGCCCGGTACTGCGACTGTCCCGGAACAACGCCCAGGACAAATCAGCCCAGCTAGTGGAACAACCGTTTTTGATGATGCTGACCTCTTCCTGCACGGCGGAAGTGTGGGATTGCAAGTCCTCTTTTAGTCCGGCTTAAGCGACTTGTTCCGCATGGGACAATCCAATTCAAACCGACAACCAACGCGGTGCCCCAATAGCACCGCGTTTGTCGTTTGCGACTTGCAGGAAACGACGAGTGCCCGGTGATTTGTCCAAACCGTCCGCGCCGGGACGCAGAGGACAATTCGCAGGACCGCCACTTCTGACGATTGACCTATGACGGTTATAATGGGGCCGACCGTAGTTACGTTGACCTGACTCCCGCCAAAAATCCGCGATCGATGTTCGAACACCTCAGCACAGCTTGGAAGTACAACCGTGGCACTCTGCTGATCGTGATTGGAGGCGTTGCTGGCACGCTGATGTGTGGCATCTGGTACTTTCAGTTGCTACCCAATATCGAATTCACTCCTCAGACCACGGTCTCTGCGACACTGCCTACCCAATTCAGCTTGCTTGTTGTCACGATCCGCGGCCCTCGGCATTTGCCAGATAATCTCGGCGAGGAGCAACTGCCCAAAGGATACTTTCAGCTCTTCTCAGCAGCGGGCACGCTGGCTGACCGTGGAACTCCTCATTTGTCTCGCGAGTTTATCTTGGACGGCGAGGACATCGTTGCGTTGGCCATCGATGACATGCAGCCCGGAACGTACTCCGCACTCGCTTTTATCGACACGAACTTCAACGGCCAACTCGACTTCAACGATCAAGGCCAAGCGATCGAACCATTTCGGCTTTCGCTACCTAGCGACGCGACAGCAGATTCCCTGAACTTGCAGGACGCGGCTCTGGAACTCAGCCCCGGGCAGAAAGTCTTCCTGAACATAGACTTTCAAGAACTCATCCCCGATCCCACCTCGCCCAAGTAGCGAAATCTTTGACTTTCCGTAGGGATACGGAGATCGCGATGTTATGTAGCGAAAGTAGAACGCTCCTTTCCAAATGGGTTTCTGCGATTCACCCCCTCACCGCCGTAATACGACCGTCTAGATCCGCCTCAATTACGGCCCACTGGTAATAGACATCAATGCCTACGAGGCAGAGCAGCCTGAGTGTCCAGGGTCGGCTTTTCCATGCTACGCGAACATCAATCCAGTAGCGGTCTTCCGCGACCGTCGCAAAATGTTTGTCCACAAATCTAAAGCCTTGTTGCTCGAGGATCGCAGGGACATCATCCATATTCGACCCAATAGGAATTGCTTGCCGCAGCCGAGTTATGTTTCCGTGGTATTCCAGATACGGGGACAAATCCCAAATCAGGATCGCGGCAAGCGGCGCAACAAGCGAGAGAGCAAGGACGATACGACGAATCCGCATGCGTGCTTTGAAAGTGCGCACTAGCGATCTCGCTATCATCCCGTAGCAACAGAGAAGAGACGACTCAAGGCATCACGGGTACAGCTTGAGTTGGAGAGGGAGAGGGACGGAAATCTCAAGTCATCATTCTTTTGCCTCGAGGCTCTCGATCTGTGCCTTAATCTCTTCAGCTTCAGCCGCCTTTTGGTCACTCAGCTTGCGATTGGAATGCGAAAGGTCGTACGACTCCTGGAGCAGTCGCTGATACTTTTTCTTGAGTTTCGCTTTTTTGTCTGAGAAAAGTCCAAACATGACTGTTCCAAAGGCTCGTCGAGTGAAGGCAGTATGAATCTTCTATATTCTTGGAAACTGTCAAGAGGCACGGGGAATTCCGAAGCACTATTTGCCGCCCCATCACTTACCGTACAGTGCTCCGCTGGTCTATAGTTTGACTGTAGGAGATCGGAGTCAAGTAAACTCTGTAGTGCGTGCGGGATCCAGCGACGCGTTTCAGCGTATTTTCAAGCCCGGTTGCCTGTTGTCGATTTGCGTTAGGCCTGAATTTGTCACTCGGCGGTGCCTCAGCCACTCGTGCTCATTTTTCGAAAAATCAGGGATCAGTTGTCGTGTCAATCGAACCTTCACGTGGCGTGGTACATGTGATTGGCGGTGGTATCGCCGGCATTCACTGCGCCTGGCACTTGCATCGCCGATCGATCCCGTTCCGTCTGTATGAAGCCAGCGATGGACTTGGCGGACGCATGCGTTCCGACCAGGTTGACGGCTTTCGACTTGACCGAGGGTTCCAGGTTTTTCAGAGCGCCTACCCGGAAGCTAAAGCATCCCTCAACTATGCTGAACTCGACTTGGTGCCGCTGAAAGCCGGCGCACTGGTCCGAAAAAACGCGAAGTGGATACCGATGGTGGATCCGATTCGACATCCGCGGTTTGCACTGAGTACAACGTTCAATTCGATCGGAAACTTGTCCGATCGTCTGAAGCTGATCCGAATGCTGTGGGCTGCGCGGCGCTCTCCGCTGATCTCTCTGGTCGGGCAGGGCCAAGACAAGCCCACTTTCGAGCTACTCACTGAAGATTATGCGTTCTCCAAAAGCTTCGTGGAATCGTTTCTGAGACCTTGGCTCTCCGGCATCTTCCTGGAGACCGAATTGGCAACTTCGGCGAACTTCTTTGGGTTTGTCCTGAAGATGCTCGCCGCGGGAAGGATCTGCTATCCTCGCACCGGCATTCAGGCCATTCCCGATCAACTGGCGGGCAGTCTCCCGCCGCAGTCTATCGAACTCAATCGACCGGTGCGCACGGTCAAGCCCGGCGTGATTGAATTCGAAAGTGGCCCGCGTGACGCGTCGCAAATCGTACTGGCAGTCCCTATGCACAATGCCGATAGAATGACCGGCCAGCAGATACAGGACCGGGGTAGCGTCATGACGACTTGCATATATTTTGCTGCCGATCGCCCGCCAATCGTCGAGCCGATCCTGATGTTAAACGGCGAATCCGATGGCATCGTCAATCACACTTTCGTGATGACCAACGCCACGCCCGCAATCGCCCCGGCCGGCAAGTCACTCATCAGCGTTTCCTTGGTAGGTGACACGGAGTATGATCGAGGCAGCGTGCAGAGCCAGCTGCAGAATTGGTACGGGCGCCAGGTGCTGGATTGGACGGAGTTGGCGGTCTACCGAATCCCCCACGCGTTGCCCAAGCAGCCCCCGAACTTCGCCACGCATTCCCCCACACGCCAGCTGGATGACATGATCGTCTGTGGTGATTATTGTGCGTCGGCCTCCCTAAACGGTGCTCTTCAAAGCGGACGCATCGCTGCCGAGAAGGTTGCATCGCATTGATGCGTGACTGGGCCCCCTGGTGGCCCACCTATCCTCGCAGAGGATGGATCTTCCATGCCCCCGTATCGCACAGGAAACCAATCACTCGGACGCGACAGATGGAACCAGCGTGCATCAATCGGGCTAGAGGCTTGTCGTGACGAGATAGTGTTGGTGGAGGTTCTTGCGAATTGCGTGGCCGAAATAGGCCTGAAGAATCGTCGCTTCCAGTTTCATACTTCAGCTTGATCCTTAGAAGAGAAAGGGCTGTACCTTCCATGTGGCAGTTTACAGGCCGAGAGCGTCCGCCGTTTGCCATGGAACCAGGCCCAGGACAAGAATCAGTCTGGGACTATCCGCGGCCGCCGAAGTGTGTTGAAGATCCGCGTGAAGTGATGGTCCTGTTTGGTGACACGGTGATCGCCAAGACGACGAGCGGAATCCGAGTCTTGGAGACGGCAAGCCCGCCAACCGTCTATATCCCTCCAGCAGACATCCATATGCAGTTCCTCAAGCGCTCGGCCGGCTCTTCGTTCTGCGAGTGGAAGGGCCAGGCAACCTACTGGTCACTTCACCTCGGCCAACATGAAGTCAGGGACGTCGGTTGGAGCTACGAGCATCCATCGGAGCGTTTTGCCTCGATTCACGGATTCTTGTCGTTTTACCCGGCTCTTTTGGAATGTTCCATCGACGGAGAAAGGGTCCGCCCGCAACCCGGAGGCTTTTATGGAGGATGGGTGACCGACGAGATCATTGGGCCTTACAAAGGAGAATCTGGCACCAGCGGTTGGTAGGCCGCTCTACGAGGGGACGCTCCGTCGAGTAAGGGCGACACACCACTTAACCCATGGCGCGCTCTAAGCCGTGCTTAGTTCCATTGCCCTCAGGAACGCTTCGGCATTTTCCATGTGCCGGGCTCGCTTGGTCGGCTCCATTTTCCGCGCCATGCTACACATCATGGCCCAGCGAGGATTCTTGGCGAGGTCATCGACGTGATTCCAAATCCATCGCCAATAGAGGCCATCCCACACATCACACCAATCCGCTTTCTTATGGTGGCTCATCTTTCTCACGTACGATGCTCCGGAAAAATAGGGCTTCGTCGTAATCAGCCCACCGTCGGAGTGCTGGCTCATCGCGTAGACGTTGGGGACCATCACCCAGTCGTAGCTGTCGATGAACATCTCCATAAACCACCGATAGATCTCGTCCGGATTGATCTCGCAAAGAAACATGAATCCACCGAGCACCATCAGCCTTTCAATATGATGGCAATAGCCGGTTTGGATGATTCGATGGATCGTATCGTCGATCGGAGCCACACCAGTCGTGCCGTCATAGAAGCTACTTGGCATCGCGCGATGATGAGCCCAATGATTCGTTGTCCGCATGGGAACGCCAAGATCTTCGTAAGTTGCTCTCATGAACTCGCGCCAGCCGATCAGTTGCCGCAAGAATCCTTCCAGCGAATTGAGCGGCACGTCGTTTTGCTCAGCATGCGCGAGCGTGGTTTCCAACACATCCTGTGGTGTCAGTAGTCCAATGTTCAGTGAGGGCGTCAACACGCTGTGCCACAACCAGGACTCGCCGTCAACGATCGCGTCTTCGTAGTCACCAAAGAGTTCAAGCCGATTGACTAGAAAATGCTTCAACCATTGCCTGGCGGAGCGATGCGAGGTGGGATAGTAGAGCCGATCCAGCGAACCGGGGTGTTGCGAAAACCGCCGGCCAACATACGCCTTCGCTTCGCGGTCGATTTCATCCCGTTTGATTGCCAGGAGTGTCGGTAGTGAGTCGAGCGTGTTCTTCGGAACCTTCTTGCGATTGTCTTTATCAAAACTCCATTGTCCTTTAGCGGGCTGGTCGCCCTCCATCAAGATATCGAGACGTTTCCTCTGCCACCGGTAGAAATCCGCCATGAACCAGCGTTTCTTCCCAGCTCGATACTCCAAATTCTCTTCCCGACTGTTGAGGAATGAGGGAGAAGGCAGCAGCCGCAATTCAAACCCTTGGCTTTCTGCCAACCTCCTCAGACGCTTTTCCAAAAGGAAATCGGTTGGATCGACTACGACCAATGTCCTATCCTGTGAGCGCGTCTGGCCGAAGGCCCTTTGCAGTGCTTGGCCCAATGCCTTGGGAGAGGGATCGTATTCGACATAGCCGACTGGCTGGCCCTTTTCGAGCAGGTCTGCTTCAAAACGCTTCATCGTCGCTCGATGCAGCCAGAGTTTCTGCTGGTGGAACCTAACGGGATGGTAGGTGTCTCCAAAGAAAAGAGCCTCTTCAATCAAGACAATACGCTCTGGATCGAACTCCAAGCCCGGATGGTTGGCGTACAACTGGTGCGGAAATACAGCCAGGATCAATTCGGAATTCCTAGAGGTTGGGGAAAAGTCAGCTTTTTTGGATTTCCTACGTGACATTTCGCTTTTTTTGCGGCCTGCCAAGGAGGGAATCTTCTGACGATTTTATGGTAAAAATGAAGGATCAGAGCAGCCGAAGGCGCGATTGTTGACCCCTGCTCGGTGAACACCAGCCTCGGGCTGAAGTGTCCGTTTGACGTATTGATTCGATGCACGCATTGCAAAAGCTCCCATGAGTTCCAACGCGATCAGCGACTCTTCTTCGGGCAGCCTGCAACAACTATTGTTGGATGCCAAGGGAGGAAATACGGATAGTTTGGGGCGACTGCTCGAGTCCTATCAAAATTACTTGAAACTGCTGGCACATTCGCAGTTGGACGCCCAGGTTCGCGGTCGGGTCAACCCCTCGGACGTGGTTCAGGAGACGATGCTTGAGGCGCATTGCGACTTTCCCAAATTCAGGGGCACCAGCGATGGTGAGTTCTTCATGTGGTTGCGGAAAATCTTGGCGAACAATCTGGCTCGGATCGTCGAACGACACGTTCTGGCTGCCAAACGAGACGTCCGGCGAGAGGTGTCTCATATCCGCGTCGATGCATCACTTGATCGTTCAGCACTCCGTTTGGAGGCCATGCTAACCGACCAACAGCCGAACGTAGACAGCCAGGCTAGTCTTCAGGAGCAGTTGGTGTTGCTGGCCGACTCCTTGGCCCGGCTCTCGCCAGACTATCGCGATGTCATCGTATTGAGACACCTAGAGGGGATCCCATTCGCGCAAATCGCTGCGCGGCTGAGGCGTTCTAGCGGAGCAACGCGCATGCTGTGGCTACGAGCCATTGAGCAATTGCGTCGGCTGATGAAGGAAAAGAGCCAGTCATGATTCGTTCCAACTTCCAATCAGTGCTTGCCCATAACGAAGATGTTTTGGCCTCGCTCGACAAATCGCAGCAAGAGGAAATCGCTGCGATCTTGGAGAACTACCTAACCGATCTCGAGGCAGGTAAGGCGACCGACCGGGCCTCGGTGTTGAGGCGTCATCCTCAACTAGCCCACGTATTGTCCACCTATATGGAAAGTGTTCAGAAACTCTATCAAGCTGGCGTTGCTGCAGCACCGGAGGCGGGCGGGAACGACGCGAATGCCCCAAGTACCGATCGCACCGTACCGAACTGGCCAGAGGATGACTTGCCCGGCGCCCCGACTCGATTGGGCGATTACCGGATCAAGCACGAGATCGGTCGTGGCGGTATGGGAATTGTCTACGCGGCTGAGCAGATTTCGCTCGGCAGGCCAGTTGCCCTGAAGACGCTGCCCTTCGCCGCCGTGCTAAACCAGACCCAGGTTGCTCGCTTCAAGAACGAAGCCCAAGCGGCAGCTAGCTTGCATCATCCCAACATCGTCCCGGTCTATGGTGTCGGATGTGAGCGAGGTGTCCATTATTTCAGCATGCAACTCATCGAAGGCCAATCGCTCGAAGAAGCGATCGCACAACTTCGCGACCAGTCCGACCCAGCTGCTACCGTGGGCGCGCCGGCGCACGAGACTGACGCCGTGTCGCCGAACAGAACGACAGCGGTCAACCACTTTTCCTGCACCATCAAGTCCATTCGTCATCGCGATTTCGCTCGATCGGTTGCAAGAATCGGGCAGCAAGCCGCCCAAGCCCTTCACTATGCGCATGAGAATGGAGTCATCCACCGCGACATCAAACCATCCAATCTGCTGCTCGACTCGGAAGGGAAGCTATGGATCACCGACTTCGGTTTGGCCCGCGTGGTCGACGCGTCGAATCTGACGGTCAGCGGCGACATGCTGGGTACGGCCCGCTACATGAGCCCTGAGCAGGCCGGTGGCCGGCAGCACGAAGTGGACTATCGCAGCGATATCTACTCTCTGGGTATTACGCTGTACGAATTGCTGACGTTGCAGCCGGCGTTTCAAGCAGCAACTCGCCAAGAAATAGTCCAGCGCGTGGCAACCGAAACGCCGACTCGACCGCGGAAGCTCAACCCTGCGATACCGATGGATCTGGAAACGGTCGTGTTGAAGGCGATCGAGCGTCGCCGCGATGATCGCTACCACAGCGCCGCCGAACTGGCAGAAGACCTGGAGAACTTTGTAGAGGGACGAGCCCCACGCGCCAAACGCCCTGGCATCCACGATCGTGCCATGCGCTGGGCAGCTCAGCACCGAAGTGTCGTTGCCGCCGGCATTGCCCTGCTGATATTGGTGCAAGTGGGTATTGGTGTGACGACTTGGTTGCTCAGCAGCGAGAGGAATCGAACCGAAGCGGAGGCGACGCGAGCGGTCGCCTACCTGCGCGAGACGCAGCGAGTTGTCGACGACTTCGGCGCCTTGGTCGATCGGCGTTTGGAGCACTTGCCGGGCAGCAGTTCGCTGCGCGCCGAGTTGCTCGGTAAACTCGAAAACTACTACTCAGCCTTTCTGGACGAAGCAGGGCAATCCCCGACCTTGTTGGTCGATCTTGCCCAAACCCGCTTTCGACTTGCCGCCGTCCACCAGCGACTCGGTGATTTCGATCGGGCGGCCATCGGATATCAGCAAGCCTTGGCGGGATTCGAGAATCTGCTTCGCCAATCTCCCGGTGACGTGGAGCGCTCGACCGATATTGCTTTATGTCGCAACAATCTTGGCCAAGTAGCGGCAGCGCGTGGTGACTACGCGAGAGCTCGTCAGGAATACGAATCGGCAATCCGGCTATACGAACAGGTTCGGCAGCGCAGTCCGAAAGATGCCAGCAGAGGAATTGGCCGCACGCGGATGAACCTGGGATTGTTGCTGACTGCTGAGCGCCATCCCGCGGCCATGCCGGTGCTCGAACAAGCCCTCGATGGGCTACTAGAACTCGCAGGCGAGGCACCTCAGGACCAGGAGCTGCAGGACCAGCTCGCGCTATGTGAAAACAACTTGGCTTCCGTGGTCATGAAATCGGACTTGCCCCGAGCCGAATCTCTGCTGCGGAGTGCCGTCGCGCGGTATGAAACGTTGTCCACAGGGCGTCCCGCTTCTCCGGAGCATCGCAGTGATCAAGCGCTCGCACTCGGAAACCTAGCAGCGATTCTTGCACGCGAGGGGCAACAAGAACGAGCATCGGAGTTGATCGAGCAGGTAATCGACTTGAGAATGGCATTGGTCGACCTGGAGCCGCAGGTCAATGCTCTCCGTTACGATTTGGCCGTTGCCCAACAGCAATTAGGGCAGATGCTGGTGGCATCCAGGCAGAATGAACAGGCGCTGCGAGCCTACAAGGAAGCACAAAAAACACTGCGTGGGCTCTTGCAGCACAATCCGAACAACCATCAGACGGTCAGCGGACTGGGACGCACGCTCAGCAACGCGGCGCTGTTGGAAGCAAGCAACCACAACTACGAAAACGCCGGCAAACTACTCGATGAGGCAATCGAGTACCAGCAAAGAGCCATTGAGCTATCGCCTGGAGACTCCAGTTATCGTGAACTACTAAGTCATCTTCACCAGCAACGGGCCGGCCTGCCGTCGGCGACCAAGCAAGACGCCGTGAATCGCCAACCAAGTTCTACCCTGGATAAGTCAAAATGAGTCGACGTCGCACTCGCAACCGCCTGGAACGCGCGGCCCAAACCGGCAACCGAAAGTTCGGAACATTCGAGCTGCTCGAGTCTCGAATCACGCTCGACGGCTCCAGTAGTCTCGCAGTCGTCTCCTCCGCTGAACCGGTAATCATCGCTCCTGCTCCACAAGCCTTCGTTTTGGATAGCCAGCTGAATTCCGATTCCGTGAACCGCGAGGTGAAACCCGATGAGCCGGAGATGGATGAGGTGCCAAGCGACCCCAAACCGTCCGACGAGTACCATTTGACTGTTTCACCTGGCGACGGTTCGAATACCGACTTGACAGTACCAACGTTTGACGACCCATCGGGCACGCGCTCGCTCGAAGATACCGGGATGGACGGGCCGAGTGATCAAGTCGGATTATCTGGTCATCCCCATATTCCACTCACCGACCCAGTGCCGATCGCTTTACCAGTACCCAAAACCATACTCTTGCCGGTTCTACCCACTTCATCGATCGCCGAGCTCACCGATACTGGCGTTCGGGTAGCAGCCAGTAGCGGATCGATCCAAAGTCCGAGTGAGCAGCCCATCAAACACTTGGCCGAGAGGACCGCTGAGAGCACAGCGGGCAGTGGACCGGAGGGCGAAGCGGCCAGTGCGGTCCGAGTCTCGTCGCAAGACCAATATTTTGCGGAGCACTCCCAGGACAGTGCACGCCCGTCGGTTGCTTGGTCCACCCGTTCCGCTGCCAGTGCATCGCGCCAACATACCCCGGCCAGCATGTTTGTTGGCTTTGTAACCCCATCGGCGCATGACAGCCGTTCAACACTTGGCCAGCCACACACGTTGCTTGGCCCATCGGCGGCCTCCGAACCGTCTCGTTCAGAGCCGAATGCAGAGCTTGGGAAAGCGGCCCTATTTCAGGACGTTTTGTCAGGGTCTCCGACGACCTTGGCCGCATTGGAAGCCTATCAGGCATCCGGCAGCTCGCGATCCATCGAGCTTCAGCGAGCCGTTGACCACGTTTTTTCCATTCTGGTTCCCCAGCTATTCTTTGCCACAACGGCCCACCGGTTGGTCGCGATGGATTTCTCGGAGAACGAGCTAAAGACACCGCGTGATCAATCCGTCCGCTATCAACTCGTGGACGACTATTTTTCAAAGGACCGCTCGTCGTGGCTGGTCATGGGTGGTTTTCTACTGTCTGCTTATCTCGCGTCCGATCCCCGACATTCGCCACGCAAAGAAGAACTCAACGAGGCAGCGCGCTGAGCCGCCGGCGTAAGCCGACCAGAATCAGACGCATCATGTCGCCCAGCGCTCCGCCGGTCCGTGCTGCCCGGCCTAGCTGGGCTTCTAGTGGTCTGTCAAAGCTCAATCTTTGGGTCGGGTAAAGGGGTCAGGAGTCAATTGTGCACAGCACCCGAAGGGCCGTTCCGGCAATTGACTCCTGGCCCCTTTACCCAAATCCACCCATGGTGCGAGAAGCA
>JANQJJ010000064.1 GCA_028281725.1 Pirellulaceae bacterium
TGAAAGAGTCCATCGAGCAGAATAGCCTCAAAACTCTACAGACGCACCGCAACAATCTGCTGCGACTGATCGGCCGACAGACCTCTGCGAAATCGTTCGGCACTGGCGACGTTCAAAAATACATCGACGACCGGTCCAAGGAGCAAGGGAGGAGGGGACGCATTCAGCCTGTTACCATTCGGAAGGAGATCGCGACGCTCTCAGCCATTCTTCAATGGGCAGTAGGTAGAGGATAGCTGGATATAGCTTCGCAATCGAACTTCCAGCTTCTGCCGTACTCGAGCCGCCAGCCTGCGTGTGCATGCTTCTGGGGCCTGCTCCTCTTTGTGGGAAGTCGCTCGAATCGCCAACGTCCGATAAGCAATCGTGACGTTCGGTTCGCTATCTAGGTGGACTTATGCAGTTGCTTTCTTCTGACCACCAAAGTCAGCAGGGTAGCGAATATAGCTCCGAGGGTCGATGGTTCGGGTACGGCAGTCGTTCCAGCAACAAAATTGCCAAAGAATTCATTCTCAATACCACCGGCGATCTCGCGTATTTCTACGCGATCGAATGGTTGGTTGCTCAACACACCCACGAACTGCAGGCTGTCATTTGGTCGTTCAAATGTGAAGGCGTTGACAAAAGCACCGCTGTTTCGAAGTGTCACTTCAAACTCCGACTCAATAAAGGCTCCGCTCACCTCAGGGTCATTCTCAGGTTCATGAAAGTCGAAACCGAATGAGAACAGCGGCACAGCTGAGTCTACGTTGAAGTTCTCGCTGAAGTTGACCGCCAGATCGAACCCCGGAATCCGAATCCCGAAGTCTGGGAGTATCAGGTGGAACGTACTAATAGGTTCTGCCGTAAAGGTGAAATCTCCAATGACAAAGTTAGGGTCGGTAGCCCCGCCAAGTGGAATTGGGCCAATCGGCGATGCAGCAGAAGCACTGATGAATGTGGTCCGATCGTCGAAAGTAACTATGTCAGCAGTGGCTGTTCCTGTTTCAGCTAGAAGTAATGCTGCCACGACGAACAGATTGAAAGAGGGTCGCATAATATACCTCGCAGAGATAAGCAGTTGGCAGAGGACTCACGCACGTGCCGGAATACCCTAGCCGGACATTTGGGAGGCTCAACACCCAACGCATACATACCCCCCGAGAAAACAAAGAACCAACGTCTGACAACCCCTCATGATGCTCGGTTCACCGACTTCCCACCGCCCACCTGCCGCTTCGGTTGGCTGGTGGTGTCTCCTTTCCTATGGCCACACCGGAGCGGGGCTTTTGTATCGGCTTCGGCGATGCTTTTTCTGCTTGCGCTAACGCAGCAGCCACGCGGATCCTCTCGTCTGACAAGGTCTTCTTTGGCGCCTCTGGCGGTACTTGAACAGGCGTGAATTGCAGAACGGGTTTGCTGGTTGCATCGTAGTCCGCAGAGAAGTCGCAACTCGGTAGTCTGATTGAAATTTTCTCGTTGTCATATTTCCATAAGAACCTCTGTGCGAGTGCGCAAAGGGCCCAGGTGACTCTGACCGGAGGATGGTAGCTGAGCGAAGTGTCATCCTGAACCAAGCGCGAACGTGGCTGTTGCATTTCGATTCAACGATGTCACCATGTTCGTGGTGTGCTCCCCGCAATTCGGCGGGGGCGGCTTCGTCATCCTTACCACTGTGGTGGCCTTAGACTCAGCCGCTCAACGCGTACAGCTCGCAATACGCTCCACGCTCGACGTACGCTCTGGCTCGTGCGGAGGAGAATCGATACAATGCCAACCTCGGCTTGTTCTCGCTCTCTGAACTCGCCCCAAGATTTCCTCCAATGCTGTTTTCTACTTCTTCTAGATTCCTCTCGTTCGCTCTGAGCCAAACATCAAAGTACAATAGGCAGCGCGTCGTCGTTTAAGGAGCCGAGAAAGATGAAGTTGCGATTGATAATAATATTCTTGCTTGCGGGTCTTTGCGCCCCAGAGAGATGTGTTGCAGAACTAATTCTCGCGGTGGATGTAGGTGTTGCTGATCCACCTCCATTTCCCGGCAGCACGCCCAATGACGTCCAGAGTGGTTTTCAGGAGTTCTCTGCTCCCCATCAATTCCCGCTTGGCGATCGCGATCAATACAATGTCGGGATCAGTACTTTGTCGCGGACCATTAACGGGATTGATATCGATATCCGAGCTCCTGACGGCAATGGCGGGCTTTACGTTGACTTTGCGAGTAACGTGACAGGTCCGCTGGGCAACCTTGCGGAGGATGCGCTAATCGCTCCGCTATCTGATATTTTGATCGATCTGGATGGATTGAGTGCAGGAACCTACGCCATCACCACCTGGCACCACGTCGTCGTTCCAGCTTCGGCCGTCAACGGGTTCGATGTTAATGTCTTGATCGGCAGTAGCGGGCCGCAGACGGTCGCCAACAATGTTCAATGGTCTTCCGGTAGTAATCCATCGGGAATCACCAGTGTGGACTACGCCGTTCAGATCGGAAACGGCGAAAACCTGAGAATTCAGCTTGATAGTATCGGCGGTTCGCTAACGGCGTTGAGCGGTTTTACAGTGACGTCAATTCCTGAGCCCAGCTCACTAGTAACGGCAACCGCGTGTCTGGCGTCTATGTTGCTTCGGCGGCGCAGACTTGGCAAAGGCGGATCCTAGAAAACTGCTGGCTCGCCGCGTCGGATCGGCTTGCCCGGTCTCCACGGAAATCGGCAATAGCACAAGAACCCAAATTGCAACCACAGTCTGCTTCGTAGGCTTGCTCCCCGGACTTCGCCGCTCGGGAGCATCGATTTATTCGTCGCGATTATTGCGTTTGGTCTCGCCAAGCAGCAGCCGACCGTTCAGCAATTCGCACGACGGGAGCCAGTTGGTCGTTCGACAGTACGATTACTGTGAGGCCGTCGTTCATGTACCTACCACAAAGCGCCGATGCACCATGCCAACTTCCGGTGTGACCGCACCATATCCCGTCATCTCCAAGTGACTCGACGATCATACCACATCCGTAGTCAAAGCTGACACCGTTGTCGAGCCTGCCGGCGGTCGTTGCATGATCGACGGACGATCGCGACACGATTTGCCCAGAAAAGAAAAGCTCCTGCCAGCGCATTAGATCGGTAAGCGAGCTGAAGATGCCGCCGTCACCAACAGTGGTAATATCATTTTCGGACGGGACGTACTTAAGTCGTCCAAACCCTTCGCTCACGTAGCCATGGGCGCGAAGTCTATTACCGGGGTAGTCAGTGATCACGAACGAGTCGTCCAATCCGTAGGCTTCAAACATCCTCTTCTTGATGAACTCCTTGTACGGCATTCCAGCAACGTGACTTACAATCTCGGCGAGCAGAAAGTAGTTCGTGTTGCTGTACTCGTGGGTTGTACCGGGGTGAAACTGGTCATCAGCCCGTTCCAGCCAATCCAAAACGGCCTCTCGGTCAAGTTCATGTTCGTCGAGGCCAGACGACAGCAGGTAGTCCGGGATACCGGATGTGTGCCAGAGCAAATCTTGAACCGTGATCAGTCTTTCAGCGGAAGACAAGTCAATCGAAAGATGCCTAACAATGGGATCATCGAGGCGGATGCGATTGTCGTCGACGAGCATGAGAACAGCCGCACTGGTAAACATCTTCGTGACGCTTGCCAAATCGAAAGATGTGGTGGCAGATATAGGGACGCCACCGTCAATGTCGGCAAGGCCCACGCATTCTTGGTAGCCGGAGCTTCCGTCAAGACGGATCGCTAACGCCGCACCGGCGCCCTTGGCATCAAAGTATCTGTCCAAATACATCCTGCGGTGCCGACCAGCGGCCAGCATCACCGGCCCGGGAGTGTTAGGGATCCATTGTCAAAACGCTCGCAAGCCCGCCTCCGTGAGCATGCGATGGGTATGTCGTGTTCCCGTCAAGAAAGGGGCTGATCTGCAGGAATGAATTCGTGCTCCAGACCAACACACTGCTCACCATCTAGCAATCGGACAACCGGGCCTCCACCATCACCGAAGCCGGATGGCAGATAAATCAGACGTCCATCATGGCCACGCGATGGCTTGAAGACGCCAATTCGGGCATTGATTCTCTTCTCGAGCATGTCCAGCGCGCGGTCCACGTCCTTACCACAGACAGCATCGAAGGACGATTTGAGTGCGATCGGATCGGCAATGCCGATCTGACCCGAATCGGTCTCGGCCTCACCCACAATCTCGTCCGATCTCAGCGGTTGTGCCGCTTCTGCACGAACGCGCACCCGTGAAACGAATCTCGAAATTCTTAGAAATCGGAGGCTACCAAAAGCGATCCCTTTCGCTTCGACAACGTACCTGCCCGGAGGTACTGCGATCACGCAACCATCGCCCCCGTTGGCTTCTGCCCAAGAGAATTGTGGGTCCCCAATCCAAACATTTCCGGACACCACTCTAAAACTGGCAACATGGAGCCAGTCGGTCTCGATGCCGACGGCTCCCTCTTTCGGCAAGCTGCCCCAGGACAAAGCTAAGAATCGTTTTAGCGACATCAATCTTTTCTCACAGACGACATAACCAACCGAGTTCACCGATTGCGGCAAGTTTGATTAATTGTATCGTAGGCAGCGTAGCCGCAGTTCAGTGCAATGCCGCGTATCCTATCTAAGATTGCGAAGTACGTACGCCGTAAACTGATGGAGTATCCTAGATTTCTGTTATGCGGTCCTCCACGATTCTGGAGGCAATCACGACGCCAATTCAATTGTATGGTCATCCGGTGTCATTGTATTCCTGGTTTGCGCGACAACAAGTTCATCCCCCATGGCAAGTGATGATATCGGAATTACCTTTGACTTGGTTCAGCAGTTTTGGTTCAGCGGGAATCGGAATTTGGTCAGCCTGAATTGGCAAGTTTCTGAACGCATCCTGCGCGTTGATTGTTCGCCTCCGTGCGGTAGGTTTTTCGCTTTGAGGCTAGAGTCGGAAAGGAAGTCGAGGCAAGCGCGGCGTCGTCTCCACCAAAGAAGCATCGTGCTTCTCGTTGTCCGGCTCGGCGTCTTCATGCTTGACAGTGTAGGCCAAAAGAAAACGGAGTCGAGGCAAATTGCTTCGACTCCGCTCGCCGTCATCCGATCACTCGATTCTGGACGTCCTTCGGACAGTCCGCGTAGTCCGCAAACTCCATGGTGAAAGTTCCATTACCCTTCGTCAGCGACCGAAGTTCGTCAGCGAAGTTGAATAACTCTGCCAACGGCACTAGAGCCTGTATGACGCATACCGAATCACGACGCTGGACGTCGGAAACAGCACCGCGGATGCGAGCCAGGTGACCAGTCACGGCACCTTGAGACTCATCGGCCGTTTCGACTTCTAGCTTCATTATCGGCTCGAGTAAGACCATGTCCGCTCGAGGAAGTATCTCCAGCCGTAGCGCGTCACGCGCACAGAGCATGAAGGCCAAGTCTGAAGAATCCTTGTCGTGGTAGCTGCCATCGTTCAAGACGATGGAAAGGCCAACCACTTCGAATTCTCCGAGTGGACCTTGACTCAAGGACTCGCGGAAGCCTTTCTCAACCGAAGGGATGTACTCGGACGGAATGCGCCCGCCGGAGATTTCGGTTCGGAAGACCAGAGCTTCATCACAGTCATTGGCCAGCGGCTCCATGTAACCCACAACATGACCATATTGCCCTGGGCCGCCCGTCTGCTTGTTGCGTTTGTAGTCAAACTCAACACGCTTTGTCGGCCGCTGTTTGTAGGCGACTTGTGGCGCACCAATCCGGCAGGGACAGCGGAACTCGTCGCGAATCTTCTGCACGATCACATCGAGATGCAATCGCCCCATTCCCGAGATCAGAGTTTCACCCGTTGTAGGATCCGTGCCGACACGGAAAGTCGGATCTTCGCGTCGGAATCGTTCCAGTGCTTTCACTAGCCGGTCGAAGTCATCACTCTTGTCCGGTTCAATGGTCAGGCTCATGACGGGATCGGCGACATGTATGCCGAGCAGAGCGCAGTTCGCGCCTTCACCCAGGAACGTATCGCCGGTCACGCAATCGACACCAACTGCGGCCACGATATCGCCGGCTTCCGCACGGTCCATGTCCTTCAGTTTGTTCGCATGAAGTCGAGCGAGTCGGCCAAAGCGAACCTTTCGATCTGAGTGAACACTTCGATAAACTCCGCTCTTTTCAATACAACCCTGATAGACCCGCAAGTACGTCAACTGTCCAAAGTCACCGACGATCGTCTTGAAAGCCATCGCCACGGTCGGGGCTGTCGGATCCGCTTTCAGGGCGATCAGCTCAGCATCTTCGTCGTCTTCGCTGGCCAGGTCGCGTGCATATACGTCGCGCTCGTCAGGCGAAGGCAAGTAATGCACAACTGCGTCCAAGACTTCTTGAATCCCTTTGTTCTTATAGGCACTGCCAAACAAAACGGGAGTCAACGAGTGCCCAATGGTCGCCCGTCGGATAGCCGAACGCAACAGATCCGTGGACGGATCTTGTTCAGTCAAGACTGCTTCCAGCACCTGTTCGTCGATCAGGCTAAGAGCTTCAAGCATGTACGCTCGAGCCTGTTTCGCTTGCTCGAAATAGGAGTCAGGGATGCCTTCACGTCGCACGATCTGACCATGGTCGCCGTCGAAGTGCACTGACTGCATAGTCACCAAATCGATCACTCCCAAGAAATCAATTCCTTGGCCGATGGGTAACTGCAATGGCAACGCATCGATCTTCAGCTTTGATCGCAATTCATCGACGACGCGCTGTGGTGCAGCGCCGACTAGATCCATCTTGTTGACAAACGCGATTCGAGGAACTGAGTAGCGCCTCATTTGGCGATCGACGGTAATGGTTTGGCTCTGCACGCCTCCGGCAGCGCAAACCACCAGCACAGCACCATCCAATACGCGCAGGCTTCGCTCGACTTCAATCGTAAAGTCGACGTGACCAGGCGTGTCGATGAGGTTGATCCAATGATCATTCCAAGCAACGCGAGTCGCGGCAGACGCAATCGTAATTCCGCGATCCCTTTCAATCGGATGACTATCCATGGTCGGACCATCGTCACCAGCGCGAACTTCGCGAATCGTGTGAATACGGCCGCAATAGAAAAGGATCCGTTCGGCAACGGTTGTCTTGCCAGCGTCAATATGTGCAGAGATTCCGATATTTCTTAAACGTTTGAGCATGGTATTCTCTCGTATAGTAACTGCGCATGCGGTTTCAAAGCGCGAGCGTTTCAGATATCGTGAAGCGGAGCGCGCAGCCGACAGGCCGGCAACGCATCCAGAGATAGCCGTACAATGGATGTACAAACGGCTAGTAAGGGAAGACGGGACAACGCTTTCGCGCGACTCGGGAATCAGTCAACGCGAAGCGCAGCTACTATATTGCAGCGCGGTCTCCTACGCAGCAAGCAACCCATTTGCAAGATAGTTCGAAGATGGACCAGGCAATACGCATGGCCAATGTCCCAACAAAGAGAATGCGCTCGAAGGCGCGGAATTTGACTTGCTGGTACGACACACTCCCGAGCGAATGGTTCGCGCTGTGAGCCTACACAAGACGTAGGTAGTGGGCAGCATGAAAGCTTGTATGTGGAGGGGATTAATTGGCGGGGATTCGTCCAGGGAATCAAGCACTACCACCACGCGGTATACACCAACGTCTGATAACGGGTCATTTACGAGTTCCGATGAGAACGAGTTCTCTAAGCTCACAAAAGGATTTCAATGGTACTGCGATTCAGAATACGTTTTTCCGTTTTCTCCCTACTTGTGCTCAACGGATGTGCGGCGTTCTTGGTGTGTTGGTCGCACGTCCCAGATCGAACGGCATCCAGGCTTATGGCCGCGATAGAGCAAAAGGATCGCGAAGAGATTCGGCGACTTTGTACTACTGAAACTGCTGGGCGGCTAATCCGTGAACTTGATCGCAAGCTATTCAACGAGGTGTACACTCCCGAATACCTCGCGATAATTCGTCATGCATCGCCCAAACACGAACCCAATCGGGCGTGCCGAATCGAGCCAAAGACTTGGGACCAGGTCTTACTGCAAACAAGACAACTAACGTTGAGACTAAATGGCGCGACATTCGTCATGAAGATAAAGGGTTCCCGGGCGATCGGCATCGACCAGCATCATGAGATCATTTCGTTTACGTTCCCTTTCGTAAGGTAACGCCGAATCACCGGCTAATCTAAGTCGCTGCCGGCTGGGAAAGCTGCAGGTTGGATCGCGCGTTCTCATCCAGCTCCCCTGCCACGATCGGGTGCTGCCAGCGAGTCGCCATCATCACCGAGTTGATGCCCGAACCAATGCCGAGCAAGGCGACGTTGCTCGCCGGCTTGATCGCTCCGGAACAGAGCCCCATAGCCAGGGTGGTCGGCAGCGCGACCGAGCCGGTGTTGCCAAGCCAACTGTAGGTCGTGAAGTCGTGTTGTTCGGGCATCTGCAGAGCCTCGAGCATCATCTTGCGATGAGTCGAACCGACTTGGTGGCAAACGCTGGCATCGAACTGGTCGCGAGTCGTGCCAGTGGCAAGCAGCTGATCGAACGTACGCACGCCGACGGAAACGCCCGCATGCAGGAGTTGCTCCGAGTCCGTCTGCATCAGGGGCTGCATCTGACTGCCAGCCTGGTCGGTCTCGCTTTGACACAGCGTGTGATGTTGGCACTCGGCCCGGGCGGCGCAGGAGAGCAAGCGATTGTCTGTCTGGCTCAGTCGTCTGTCGGCAAGCAGTATGGCACAGCTGCCCGAACCAATCGTCAGAGAAGCAAATGAGGGTTTGATGGTTTGCCTCGTCAAAGTTTTATCGGAAACAAGCGAGGCGACTGTCGACTCGACCAGGTTGCGGGCACTCTCGGTGCCAACCACGATCCCCGCTCGTATCGCACCCGTTTCGATCAGCGTTGCAATCTGAACCATGCCGTTGAGCAATCCCAGGCAAGCGTTCGAGAGGTCGTAGACCCAACAGCTGGCACTGAGTCCCAACTCGGCATGAACGCGACAGGCGGTTGCCGGTTCCAGGTAGTCGCGACAGACGCTGGCATGAATCAGACAGCCGATGTCAGCGGAGTCGATATTCGATGCCTCGAGCGCTAACCGGGCGCTTCGGGAGCTGGGGACGCTGATGGGCGTACCGCTCGGCCAGAAGCGGCGCTGGTGGATGCCGCTCATCAGTTCCAGCCGACCTGCGGGTAACCGAAGCCGCTCATAGACCGGCGATAGGCTGTTCTCGATATCTGAAGAGCTCACAACGTCTGGCGGGAGTGTGAAACCGACCGATTCAATGGCAACACGTTCAAAATTCACTGAGATTAACCTGATAGAAGTGATACCCGCGAATGAGCAATAGGCCTTCACTGGCTGGAAGCCGCCTATTGCTAGCACAGCAGGTTGTGTAAGCAATCAAGGCAGCTACCAAATCTAGCTACTTGCTTGCACGCTGCGAAACAGTTGATAACTTCTTCCCTCGTCAACTGGCTAGGTGGCCAGTATGGACGTTTGAGATCTCAGAGTTTACCGTCTTCGGACAATTTTCGCAGGGAACCAGCGAAAGACGCTTTGAAATGCCGCAAAGACGTTCTGGAAGTAGTTAGGGCGTTGAATCATCGGGATGATGATGCCGCTACTCCGAACGAACTTTCAAGACATTGCAGGGAATGCAATTCCGACGTGACGTATCTCGTCTGCAGCTCCTGTTCGAATCGACCTGTCGAATCGATCCTTGGTTCGACACGATACCTCCCCTTTTTCGCCACATCCTGCGCAATCGACCGTAGCCACTCTGGGCAAGATCCAACCGAATCTGACAAGGACTTTCAGATGAACAGGCCAATTATTGGTATCAACGCCGACTTTCGTTCGACCGCACACAATCAACCGGCATTTTCTTATGTGGCGGCAGGATACTACGACGCAATCTCCAATGCCGGAGGCATCCCGGTAATTTTGGCGCCCGCCATGGATGAAGAGGGCCTTGGGCAGTTGCTCGAGCACCTCGATGGCTGCGTGATGATCGGTGGCGGAGACTTAGATCCTCGCAACGATGGTTTTATGTTGCATCCCTCAAACAAGCCGATGGACGCCCGCCGCGAAGGGTTTGATCGGCGCCTGGCGCATGAAATAGTCGAGCGCCGCCTGCCCGTGCTCGGAATTGGAGCCGGAATGCAGCTGCTGAATATCGCTGCGGGAGGCAACTTGTTTCTGCACATCCCGGAAGACCTGCCCGGCTCGCTTCCGCACCGAGATCCCCAGGATCCCAACCACCGACACTCACTAGTAATTGAACCCAATTCGCTCATCGGACGCGTCTATGGCGAAGGCGAGATTCGGGTAACCAGCCGCCACCACATGGCGATTGATCAAGTCGCGCAAGGGTTCCGCGTCACCGCGCGATGCCAGGATGGGGTGATCGAAGCGATCGAAAGTGAAATGATCGATTGGTTCGCCATCGGGACGCAGTTCCACCCCGAGTGTAGTGCTGCCAGCGCACTGGATGTGCGCATCTTCGAAGAGTTCATTGAAGCGATCCAGCAACCTCAACTAGCCACCGAATCCATCACGAAAGTTGCCGCCTGATCGGCCACCAAGCCAGCGGATCCACTGCGCGATTCCGTGCATCTGGCACGGAAGCCATCGCCACGCTAGGAGCACTTGAGGCGGTGTATGGAATCGCGTTTTCTTTTACTTCCGACCGACTCGCGTGCGGGCCAGCCAGGCTGCCACCGGAACGTTAAATGTCGTCTGGTCTAGAGCGGGGTTTAGAACCACCCTGACGAACGGGAAATCGGCTGCTCTGTCTTTCAGCCCTGTAGAGGTGGGCGACCTCACCCAATCCAACGGGATACGCCCGAGTCCCACGTCGGCAGGTGAGGCCAACCCATTTCTGCAGCAACTTGACGCCTCCAAGAGGGAGGCGAGCAAGCTATCGCTGTGAAACTAGGTCATTCAATTTGACCTGTCAAGTTGTCTATCGGTTTTCTGATTGGTTGTATCCAAGAAGCGCAAAATATAGCCCTATTTTTATCCGTCCTGAGTGGCGAACGTGACCTAGACTTGAGTTGAAGCAGCCAAGTTTGCGATGCCAATTGCACCCGCTAATGGGTGTCGATGTTAAGCAAATGAGCTGCTTGGCAGTACCTCAGTTTGCTGGTTTAGGAAGTCGATTCCATGTCTGCACGACTCCGAAAGCGTCGCTCTACGATTCCCAGATCGCGCCGTGGAGGAGCACTCATCGAGCTGGCCATCTGCTTGCCGCTACTGGTCTTTCTCATTGGTGCGACGATCGAGACGTGCGATTTGATCTTCCTGCGCAATTCGCTGACCGCAGCCGCCTATTCGGGAACGCTTGAAGCGAGCCAGGTCGATGCGACCGAAGCGTCCGTTCGCTCTCAAATACAACAATCGCTGACCGCGTCGGGTGTTTCTGGCTCCACGATAACCATCCAGGGCGAGAATGGCACCGCGTTCGACTCGGCGGTTCGTGGAGACTTTACTCGGATCTCGATAGCGGCAACGGTCGCCGGCAATCTGCGGATGAGCGGCTTCCTGCCGTCACCTAAAAATACGATCACCGTGAATGCCAAAGCTGTGAAATAGAACTTGCCTGTCGAATCCGCAGGCTGAAAAAAAGGCGTCCCTAGGACACTCCGTGCTCAACTCCAAGAACTTTGCTCCTAAAGGTGACATCATGAGTGCTCGTAAGCAGCAGCGCAAGGCTGCTATCCTAACGCTATTCGTATTCCTACTGCCGGTGTTGATCATCCTGCTCGGGTTCTGCATCGACATGTCCTACATGCAGTTGGTTCGAACGGAAATGCAACTGGCGACCGACAACGCGGTCCGGGCTGCTACCGATCACTTCGCACGTTTTGAAGATCAGGCGGCGGCGATAGCCGAAGGCGAGCGAATGGCCAGCGAGTTTACGGTCGCCGGCAGACAGTTGACTCTGCGCGACAGTGACTTCGCATTCGGCAGAGCTACGGTCGACAACAACGGCGTCTATGTGTTTGATCCCACCGGCACTCCTCTGAATGCGGTTCGCGTCAACGCTACCAGAGACTCGGCGTCGCCGGACGGCAGCGTGGGACTGTTCTTCAGCCAGTTCATTGGCCGGAGTGCCTATGAACCCTCCAGCAGTTCGACGGCAGCCTTCGTCAATGTGGACATTTGCTTGGTACTCGACCGCTCATCGAGTATGAAGCTCCAGGTCGTAACCAGCCAAACCTATCTCAGTTCTCGCGATGATCGCTGGTGTGAGCCTCCCGAGTCGGGATCGCGATGGCTCGCGCTCGAAGCGGGGGTGCAAGAATTTGTTGGTGTTCTTCAGAGCAACACCGTGGATGAACTCGTCTCTATTGTCACGTATGGCAGCAACATATCCAACGATTTTGGGTACTCGGTCTGCGGGAGCGAACCCATTGCGACTCTCGATTTGGGGCTGACGAGCGATCTCAGCGCCGTCACCGATGAAGTGGCCAATCGTTCTTCAGAGGTGTGGAATGGCAATACGCTGATCGCCAATGGTATTGCTCTGGCGCATACTGAACTGCTCAGCGGAGTAGGCGCGCGGCAACACTCGGAGAAAGTCATGATCGTACTGACCGACGGCAACCCGACCGGAGGTGATGCCGTAGCTGCGGCCGCGGCAGCCTCCGCCGCCGGCATCCGCGTTTATACGATCACGTTTAGCACCGCCGCGAATCAAAGCCACATGCAGGCTGTGGCTACCGCAGGTGGCGGGCGGCATGAACACGCTGCTGATGGCGCTACCTTGAATGACATCTTCCGCGAGTTTGCGGCCGCAGCAACCCGACTTGTAGAGTAACGAATCCCCAAGCCCCTAGGGAAAGCACCACCATGGCACTCAACAAAAGACGCAACCCAGAGCGCAAGGGCGCTGCAACCGTCGAGTTCGCCTTTTGCGCGCCGGTCTTTTTCATGGTCGTCTTCGCCGGGGTCGAACTCGCCCGCGTCAACATGCTGATGCAGTCGGTCGACTCGGCTTGCGTTCAGGCGGCTCGGCGGGGGATTGTCCCTGGCGCCTCTGCCAGCGACGTCCAAGCAGTTGCCAGTAGCGTACTGGATATCGCGGGTGCGAATTCCTACACGGTGACCGTCTCGCCGCAGACGATTACCTCCACTACCGACTCCGTTTCGGTTACCGTGAACGTTCCATTGGGTTCCAACGGCTACATTACTCCCAAGTTCTTCGGCGCGAAAAGCGTTCAGCGCACGCTTGTCTTCACCCGCGAGTAACTCATCCGGAACGGCCCCGCCAGGTCGTGAATTACTCGGACCTTATAGCCGCGGCTTCGGCGGCTCGATGGGGGCTTGGGCAGGACTGACTCCCTTGGTCTTGAGCACGCGACGATAAACGTTTTCGCCTGCTGTGACGTAAAGCGTCTCCCGCATCGTGCCTCCAAAAACCAGGCCGTTGATGGGCTCCGCTGAGGGAGCAGCAAGAATCAAGTGGACTCGCCCGAGCTGATCGAGCACTTGCACTCCGACCGCGCTGGCCACCAGCGCGCGGCCCTCGATGTCCACGGCAATCGCGGTTGCTCCGCTGCTGCGAGCCAGGTAGGGGACGTGCAGGAAGCCATATTGCTGACGATGCTCCAGCTCGCCTGTTTTAGCCAGACGGCAGTGGAGGGTCGTCTGATTGACGCTGGAAACGATATGCATGAACGCATGGTCTGCGGTGGTTGCCAGCCCCGTGGCCGGCTCGGCCAGTTGCAGAGCTTGAGTGCTCTCTCCGGCGTAGGTGCTCCACCAGATCGCCGGCGTCGATGGATCGCTGTAGTAGAATCCGCCGGGCAAAGTGGCGATCGTGTGACACTTGGTGTCGGCAATCACTACCTGCTCTTTGCCGGCAGAGTCATACCGGACAATCTGCTTGGAATCCTTGCAGGCATACAGATTTTCATTCGGTCCAAAAGCCATACCGGTGATACGCCCTGTCTGCTCCGCGAAAATCCGAGTCTTACCATCCTCTCCGACTCGGTAGATTCGTCCCGCGCGAGAATCACTGAAGAACAACTCGCCGCTCGCGCTGCACGCGGGTGCCTCGGCCAGTTCGTGTCCTGAACTGACTTGTTCCCAGCCCGAGCCCGGCAACAGAATATCCGTTCGACGTCCGGACGTTGCCTTGGGAGAGACGGCGATCGGCTCTGGGTAATCGCGCCACAACCAGCGCATCGCCTGCGGGAAAATGGCGGCACCGTGCTTGCCATTGTGCCCCCCTTCGCCCCAAGCATGGTTCACGTCATAGCCGGCCCACTGTAGCGAAGAGAGCATATCTTGATTGGCCATCCACCAGTCTCCGGCATAGATGTTCAGGTCCTGGCTACCATCTTGCAGGAAGACACGCAGCGGCTTGGGCTCCATCTTCCGCACCAACATCGGGAACTGGTTTCCGCCACGTAGTCCCACGTAGGTACCAATCGTGCAAAACACGCGGCGAAAGGCATCGGGTCTTTCCCAGGCCGCATTGAATGCGCAGATGCCACCTGAGCTGGCGCCGGCCAGCGCTCGGTCGCTTGGATCGGTACTCAAGTTGTAGTTCTTGCTGACCTCGGGGAGCAACTCTTCGAGCAAAAACCGGGCGTATCGATCTCCCAGAGAGTCGTATTCAAAACTGCGATTAAAGCGTGGCTGCGAGTTCTCTTTCAGTGATGGAACGATACCGGGGGTCACAAAGATGCCGACGGTAACGGGCATGTCACCGGAGTGGATCAGGTTGTCATAAACCTGCGGAAGTCGCCAGCCCTTGGCGCGGTTTAGCCCGTCTTGCACCACCATGGAACAGGCGGGCTTTTCTGGATCATACTGGGCCGGAACATAGATCCAAAACTGGCGCTGGGTCCCAGGGAAAATCTTGCTGGTCAGCTCGAAAGGCCCCTCAATCTTTCCCTCGGGAACCCCCTCTTGCTTCTGCGCCTCAGGAGGAATCGGATAGTCCTCCGACTGGGCCCTGAGCTCGCCCCAGGGCAACGCCAACCCAACGATTCCACAAGCTAGAAAGGAACGGAGCAATTGAAAATGGGAGGCGAACCGGCGTGCCGGGAAAGTCAGCTTGCTGGGCATCTAAAGACTACCAAGGGGGAAAGGGAGGGCAGCGAAACAGGCGAACCCGAACGTCAGGGCTAAGCTCAAAATTCTAGTCGATCCCTGCTTTCGATGCGATTAGGCAAACTAGTAAAAATAGCGTCCTTGACCGCCCAGGCGCGGCCGGGTCAACTCGCTGCCGACCGGACCACCATCCACTCGCACGATTTCGTTGCAATTTGTAACGGAAAATGATCCAATGAATCGGAGACGGTCGTCGCGTGCCGACCCATCTCCACACTTTTCACCGATTGCGCAAGCGCATCCTTTCTTATCAGCAGACGGAACGTTGAAGGATGTCCGTTTGGGGATGTCTTGGAACAACTCTATGGGGCAGTCATCACCGGAGGCAAGTAATGAGTAGCCGAATTGGAGCGTTGAGCTTTTTGGGCGTTTTCGCATTGGCTTCTACGATCAGGGCAGCCGAGCCCGATGCGGCTGAGCCGGCAGCCGAGCAGGCCGCCGCCATAGTCGCAGACGCACTGCAAGCCGAAGCGGAAGGTAACTTTCTGATTCGCCAACGACTATTGGTCGAGGCAGAGCAGATGCTGGATGACTTCGCGCCAGCCAAATGGCAGCGCGGTTGGTTGCGCCAGGCGGATGGCAAATGGGCCGATATCGCCTCCAGCGTTGAAGCCTCCGATGGCGACGAACTGTTGGAACAATACGAGCAGCGCCGCGGAAGTCTGCCGGACAACCTCGCCAGCCACTGGGCCATTGCCAAGTGGTGTAGCGAGCAAGGACTGGCCGATCAGTGTCGCTCTCATCTCAACCGCGTGTTGGTGTTCGAGCCGGACAACGCGGCTGCTCGTGCGGCCCTTGGCTTCCGATCCGTGGGAGGCGAGTGGATTAGCCCGGACGAAATGGCGAGAATGGCCAGCCGTACCCAAACGGCCGTTGAATCGGTATCCCAATACGGCCGGCAGCTACGCAGCATCGCTCGCCGGTTGATGTCCGGCGATACGCAGGCAAGGGCTTCTGCACGCGAAGAGCTGTTTTCTATCGACGATCCGCTGGCGATCCCTGCGGTCGAATCCGCGCTAGCTACGACGGCGCTTGGCCCTTCGAAAGTTGTCATCGAGTGGCTGGCGAACGTGGATGTCGTCGAGTCATCCAAGGTGCTGGCCCGCTACAGCCTGTTCCACCCAGCTGCAGAAGTGCGAGAACATGGCATTTCATATCTCGTGCAGCGACCATGCCACGATTTTGTGCCGGACATGCTGCGCATGATGACCACTCCCGTCAATACGATGATCGTGCCGACGTTCGATCGTCGTGGCACGTTGACCGGTTACCGGCAGGCGTTCTCTCAGGAGACCTTTGACAAACGCGATTTCGTCGTCTTGGATCGTGCCTTTGAACGGCAAAGGGTCGCGCTCACAGCGGATGTCACGCCCGCCCAGGCGAGACAGACGGTCATCATTGGAGAACAAGCAGCAAACCGCGCCGTCCAAGGGATGGCACAGAATGAGGTCGCCCTACGCGAAGTAGATAGAGTTCGAGAGAACGCTGCCCGAGAGCAACGCAACGCTCGGATCGGCGAGGTCATTTCCAGCGTAGCCAACCGTGAGTTCTCCAGCGATGCCAAGGAGATGTGGGAGTGGTGGGATGACTACAGCGAAACGGAGTATCAAGCTTACAAGCCCGAGCGGTATCGGCGTACCCGGCTCGTCTCACGAGTTCCCCAGTACGAATTGCAGGGGGCACAGCAAGCTCATGAGTGCTTTGTCGCGGGAACCCAAGTGATGACGCGCCGTGGCCTACGCTCCATCGAACAGGTCGTTGTCGGCGACACGGTGCTGAGTAGGAATGTCCTGACGGGGGAACTGGGTTGGAAGCCGGTGCTGCGATCCACGACTCGTCCACCGGAAAAGACCTTCGCTGTCTCTGTCGGTAGTGAGCAGCTGCGATGCACCGGGGGTCACCTGTTCTGGGTCTCCGGCAAAGGATGGAAGAAGGCCAGTGAGCTACAAAGCGGGGACATTTTGCATGCGGCCGAAGAGCCCACGGTAGTTACCAAGGTGAGTGAAATGGCGATGACGCCGACATTCAATCTGGAAGTTGCCGACAACGCGACCTACTTTGTCGGCAAGAGTATGGTGATGACCCACGATGTCACCGCAAGAGAGCCCAACCGACAACCTGTCCCAGGGCATCAGTTAGTCTCCATGTCGAAGTGACGGAGCGTTTCTTTACCGTTATCCGGCGCGTCGGGCTTGCAGCGTCCGACGTTGCTCAGCTGGCTCGTGACGGGCCGGCTCATCGCGTCCGTCACCATCGAAGTCGCCGACGATGACCGTGCCTTCGGAATCGTCCAGCATGAATACCTGGTCGGTCGCGTCGATGTGGCCGTTGCCGTTGGAGTCAACCAAAACTTGGTTGCCGCGAAGGATCGCCAGTTCTTCGATTCCATCACCATCGAAGTCGCCCACCAGGGGCAAGTCGCCTGGCTGACCAAATTCGACCTGGCGGTCGTGCTGCTCAGTCAATTTGCCGTCGCCATTGATATCCAACGTCCAGCTGCCATCGCGAAAGACGCCAATGGAGGCAATGCCATCACCGTTGAAGTCGCCGCTGATCGCGACGTCCTCGCCGCCGCCGAACCGGAACACATGATCAATCAAGTCGGCGCGTGCTTGTCCCTCGCGGCTGCGTTGCAAGAGCCTCGGATGATCGGGTGCCTGATTCGCCGCCGGAGGTAGATTTTTGGGTTTGACGCGGTGCGTGTTTTCCGGATCCGGTAGCCCCGTCTCCGCGCGCAGTGCCCGTTCATCACCTCGCCAGCGGATTCCAAAGATACCGACGTCGTCCTTCCCATCACCATCCCAGTCGCCAACAACAGGTTGGTCGCCACGGGCGCCCAGTTTCAACCAAATGTCGGACTCATCCCAGCGACCATTTCCGTTCAGATCCAAGAACCACTCGCCATCGAGGAACAGCGCCAGCTCATCGTATCCATCTCCGTTGAAGTCACCGGAGAGCGGCTGGGCTCCCGGCAGATCAAATACGATGCGTTGCGAAGACAGTTCGACTCGAGTACTGGTAGTGACAATCCGCCACGTGCTCTGTTGCATGCCGCGAACGGTCCAGTCACGGATGTTCAGTCGATCTGCGTTGTCGGCGACAGCCGCCTCGCTCATTGGCTCTCCACCGCGAATGCCACGTGGAAAACCTGCGTTGATCACGCTCAGGTGCCAGGTTGGCGGGGCATTGCCTCCCACGCCAATCAACAGCGGCAGTGGTGTCCAGACGAGCGGCTGAGAGGTGAGCGGTGCCAAACCACCAAAGATGGGAGGACCAACAGACACCGTTTGCGGCCGAAGGGGAGGTGGCGGCGGGGGAGGAGGTGGTGGGGGCGGCTGGACTGGCTCGGCGATCACCTCACTAAAGTTGTTTTCCTCTGATCTCTGTCCGGCGCCGACCGAAATCGCGAGAATCGCGTCCGATCTCGGGTCAGTCGCTGGATCGGCCAACTGCAGCAGATTCAGCACGGCACTAGGCACCGTTTCTCCAGGATTGACCGCAAAGCCGGTCGTGGTGCCGGGCGTATCGAGGCTGTCTACAAAACCATCGGGATGCTGCTGGTAGACGTGGTAAGTCCCCGGTCGCAGGCCGGCGAAAATGAAGAAGCCGTTGGCGTCCGTCTGCACCTCGATCACATCGCCGGAGTAGGTTCCAGGCAGCGCTAGAGAGGAGTCCAGATGCAAACCTGTCAAGGAACGCAGCTGCAGAACGACACCACCAATGGGCGTGTCGTCCGGAGTCCGCTGTCCGTCGCGAATCGAACGAATGTCCACCGGAACCTCTCCGGTTGTATTCTGGATGACGGGACCATCCTGAAAGACATACCCGGAGATCTCCGCCGGGGGAACTTCGCAGAAGTTCGCTTCGATGACGACCTGTCCGGACAGTAGCGTGATACCGCTGATAACATCATCGACCGAGTCGTCGCCGCCGCTGCTCGGCGCGACTTGCCCACCATGAAAGTAGCCGTCCGGCTGAATCTCACGAACGCTGTATTCGCCCGGCCTCAAGTTGACAAACGAGTAGCCGCCTTGGGCGTCCGTCTCGGTCGCGGCGATCACGTCTCCGGCCGCGTTAAGCAGTTCGATCCTCACACCCGAGATCGCAGTCTCACCAGCATCTTGGAAGCAGTCGAAGTCTAGGTCGGCGAAGACCACGCCCGAGATCGATCCAGGTAGTAACTCGCAGAAATCATAGTCGACTAGATCACTGCCGGGGGCCATGTTGATGGCTGAGATGAGGTCCGCCTGCGAGTCATCGCCTCCGCCGGAACCAGCCCGCTGTCCACCATGAAAGTAGCCGTCGGGCTGCGTCTGGCGAACACTGTATTCACCGGGACGCAAATTCTTAAACGAATACCTGCCTTCGGAATCCGTCTGCGCTGTCGCGACCAGGTTTCCATTGGCATCGAGCAACTCCAGACGCACGTCGGCGATCGAGGGTTCGCCGGCATCTTGGAAGCAATCGTCATCCAAATCGGCAAACACAACTCCAGAGATCGATCCAGGTGGTAGTTCGCAGAAATCGTAATTCACCAACTGGGCTCCGGCGGCTAGGTTGATAGCCGAGATGACGTCGTCAACTGAGTCATCACCTCCTCCCGAGCCGGCCCGCTGTCCACCGTGAAAATAGCCCTCCGGTTGCGTCTCTTGAACTGTATATAGTCCCGCACGCAAGCCGGTGAATTGGTAGTTCCCGTTCGCATCGGTCGTCGTTGTCGCGACGATGGTTCCGCTCGCGTCGAGCAAAGCGATCCTCACGCCGGAAAGCCTCGTCTCACCGGCATCGAGAACGCAGTCTTGATCGAGGTCCGCAAACACGACTCCGGCAATCGAGGCGGGCGGTACGTCGCAGAAGTCGTATTGCACCAGCTCCTGGCCAGCTGCCAACTGGATCGCCCGAATCAAGTCGGCTGCCGAATCATCTCCGCCACCACTGCCGGCTCGTTGACCGCCGTGGAAGTACCCAGCCGGCTGCACCTGCCGAACGGCGTACTCGCCAGGCAAGAGATCGTCAAAACGATAG
>JANQJJ010000068.1 GCA_028281725.1 Pirellulaceae bacterium
CGCCTGCTTCGTGGATCACAAACGGAACACTCACCGCTTGAGGATCCGTCCACGTATCGAGACCACTGGCACCGACGTTTCGAATTTGCGTCTTCATGATTGCACCTCCGATTGTCGAAGGAGCAAATCATATGCACTCGTCAAGCGAGCCCGCAAACTGCACCGCCAAGACATGGCAGCAGAAAGAACCAACGTTTCCATGGCGGGAAACCTCCTTGGCGACTGACCACCAGCCACCAACGCAAAAGCCTCCCGACACGCTTGATAAGCCGGTGGTTACTCCGGCCCGATGGGGCATCGCTCCCTGGCACTGCTGCCAGATCATAACTTCGCGCACCATCGACGTATCGAGAGGCTTGTGCATTCCAAAATCTTGTCAGAAAGTAACCAATTGGCCACGTCGCAATTCGGGAGGAACCCGAATTGCCAAGTCGCCGAGGTTATCAAGCCAAAGCGACGGCCAGACAGATTAGCTGCATTATGCTGAACTGGGCGCGAAATGCAAGTGTTGGTTTCGAACAGCAATGACCTCCTACCTAGGAACTGATTCGTAAACGTTGAGGTCGTCATCTCCTCGGAAAAGAACAGGTTTGCGTGTTAGACGCCGACCTGCTTAATCCAGTCGCGGATGAAGATGCCCAAACGTTCGATATCGCCGGGTTCTAGCGTGCCGCTGTGCATGATTACATTCCTAGAGCGTTCAACACCATCAAAGATACTCGCGACCCAATCGATTGATTGCGCGTAAGGTTCAAACGCCTCCCAGTTGTTACGCATTATGTTAACAAGGTCCGCCATTGTTGTGTAATAAATCGGATGCTGACCCCGGTTTGTATGCCAACGAATCTTATCTTCATCGTCTTTCCGCTTCTCCGCTCTATCGCGGACCTTCTGTGAGACAGCATTGCCCCACCAGGTATCCCCAACTGATTCCAGCAGGACACCTGAGATTAACTCGCGGACCGAATTCTCGAACGCGGCAACGGCCGTATAGACCGCAGACATCGCCTTCGCCTTGGCAACCAAATCGTTTGGCAACGCGTTTAGTGAAAGGGTGTCAGCAATTTGCTCATCAGTCGGGCCAGTGTAGTTGATTCCATTCTTACGCCCGGCGCGATCGAGTGATTCGTCTGCAAGGACGCCTCGAAATACAAATTCGTGAATGCGCGCGTTCGCATTGCTCATGACAGGTGCTCCCGCAAGCTGCGAAAGAGGGCGTCATATACTGCGGGATCGCGTGTCTCTGGTAGAACGATTTGAATGTTGTACACGAGACCATCGAGGCTGAGCCGAGGAGATTCATTCGCTGTCAAACGTCTCGGAGTATCCTTCTTATGCTGATGTGGCGGTGGCTCTACCTTCGAATCTGGTTTGGGTTGTTCAGTTTCGAAGTCAGCAAGTTCGACAAGTCCAGCAAAGGTCGAGTACATGAAACTGAGAACCCGGTCGCTGAGCTGCCCCTGGGTCAATGTCTTCGCTTTTCCAACGAATTCTTGTTTCGTAAACTTGTGAGCGTTCCTGTTTAAAGCAAACAGGTCGGAATACGCGTCGCGAATCGCGATAGCCAGGACGACTTCTGAACGAGACTGATCGAGATATTCGTAGTAGCGATCTGTCGGCTTCCCGTTGTCATCAAGGAAAGCAAGGGATTTCAGAACACCAATGACTAAGCGATCAACCTTGGTTTTAAATCCAAGGTTTTCGAGAAACCGTGTTGAGAACGATTCTGGTGCCTGTGCCGTATGGATCGCCGCGAGAATATCCGGCAATCTTTTAGTAGATGTTAGATAGGATGTCGGTAATGTCATCGTGTCGAGCAAGTCTATGTGAGTGTGATTCTAGGATTGACACGCATAGTATGCGGAGGTTCATGCCTGCGGCATGAGCTGTTTCTGAACGGCTGGTGATGGAGACAATCAATTATTCTCACTGCCATCCACCCTCGGTCAAGCTTACTCATACTGAAATAACAAATCACACCGAAGCGTTTGGGCTCACCAAAACTCGCAGCGGTTGCATCGGCAGCAGCGGTTAGCTGTTGAGAAGTTGTGCGAGATTGCTTGAGGTGATGAAACCGACTGGACTCTGGCGGGGGGCGTAGCGATAGCGGGGCCAGGACTTCGGGATGGCCAGCAGAAAGCGTCACGGATGCTCAACCTTAGAACGTTGGCGCGCTGTCCGCGTGGTTCTGGGATCAAACTGACGGATGGCGGCGTGCTAGGGGCGCTGGATGAGGTGGGTTGGGAAGTGTGACGGGGATTCTGTCGGGGGGTATGCTAACGATCTTTGTTTGGTTGCCCGGTCGCTTCCGCCCGCACTCTGCCACCGCTTGCGGCTGCACTGGTTGCCGGGAATCGGTCAGAAGCGGGATTGCGCCATCCAGGCTCATCGGTCTTCATCGGGCATCCAGCCCTGGTCCTCGGCGACGCGGATTGCGGCCCGGGCGGTAAACGACGACTTCGAGATATCAAATGTTCGTACCATCTCGGCTCCATTAGAACATCCACGATTGTAGGTCCACCCTTCGTGCCGAATCCTGGCGCCTCGAACGCCGCCGCTTACCGCGAAACGCGGCCCTGGCTTATGGGCATCCTGCCCAACGCTGCGGGGACGTCCTGTCACGCGGCGGATCGATACTCGCGGCATCCATGACCGCTCGATGAAATACTTCCTTTCGGAACACCAGCTCTCAACTCCATTGCGACCGCGTGGATAGACTACTCAGAAACAGATCTATTCGCGGTCGCCCGTTCCCGAATACTGGCGTTCGCTGATGGTTGCGTCTCGGTCATCTTCACTCACTAAACAACTCAACTACTCGCCACTACAGGACCCCAAGCCGACAAGAATTTACGACCGCGATCCTGACCACTGGTAACGAAACTCAAACCCACAGTCGTTTTCAGATCTCTAGAGTTGCCCTACGGGGGATCGATAGATGGCACTCTATGGAAATGAGTCGGCGAGTTCATCTACCCATGACAGTAGCGTTTCAGTGAATGGTCCTAGCAATACTGGCGTCGCCCAGTCTAGATGAAACATGAATACTTTGGGGTCACCACCGCTCTGTAAGTCGATAAAGCGGAGCTCTTCTTCAAACGCGTCGAAAATAAAGATATCTTTCAATTCTAACGGTTTGTCGATTCGGGAACGCTGAAGAGTAATGCAACCATGTGTTTTCGCTCTGAGTACATCTGGGTACATTCCGCCTTGCATCGCAAACTCACCCGCCTTCCTGCCATTTATTCGAGCCCAGCTACGATAAACATGCGGGAGGCACACCTCGTGTGCGGCTTCGATTTGTCGTAGTTCAGTATCTGTACATCCAACGAAGTCTTGCTCGGACGTGGCACAACCTCTCTCTATTACTCGTGCCTGAAATTGCTGTCCAAAGCTCTCTGAATCTATACCACTCACCCTAAAACCCTCCAGCTGCCGGCACAGTGGTGACATTGCCTCTTGAAAAAACCATGACCTGGCTTGTAGACTCCATCATGATCTCAACGTCGATGCTGCGTCTTCGGCTAAACTCTAACGCGGTCTCTTGGCACCCGCGACAAACTGAGTTTACATTTCCTGACACTAGAATTCGTAACGTGCCCGTGCTGCTTTCATTAGTACTACGAAATGCCTCCTCAAGAATCTTGTTCTCGGCATCTCCTTCTCGGGTGCGGCCATCGACGGTGGGACCGACGATTAGCTTTCTCTCTGAAGGTGACCTGTAAGGAATAAAGAATTTATTGGAGTTTGCCGGACCACCGGAGCTGAATGACAGGAAGCTTTTCTTTCCTTGGTTGGTTGAAAGCTCTCCTACGCCAATCTGAGTGGTACCTTCGCGAATACTCTGAGCTTTGCCTGTTGATATCTCGCCGGTGCGTGCTGGAGTAGAGAGATAACGTCGTGAGAACCAAGCTGTCCTACGATAGTTTGCCCAAGAACTAGTTGTCGTAGGCTGGCCAGCAACACCTAGTTGCGCAAAGCCGTTGGCAGAAAACAGCCCTGTTAGGGCAAAAAGACTTGTGTTGAAGACACCTTCGCTAATTGGGTTGGCTTTATCATAGAACGCTCGCTCAAGTCCAACCCAAATGCCGCTAGGGATCGTGACGTACTTGAGTACGCCAAAGAACGCTCGTCCTGTAAACAGCGCGATCTTGTCCAGATTCAGGAAACCCTGAAATGCGACATCGAGTGCTCTATAGCGGGCAAAATTCGCCGCGCGAATTGAAGAATTAGCGACCATCGAAGTGAAGCTACCTATCCTCGCGTTGAGGCCGCTCAAGCTAAGCAACCCTGTGGGATCGGTGTTCATGATCCCATTTGAGTGTCCATACAGGTACTTGTTGAAGCTCAATGGATCGTTGAGATTGCCGAAGTACGGATCGAGCCTTGAAAAGCGACCGGCGGCGGTGTCGTACCATCGGGCGCGGAGGTACTGCTGGCCGATGCGGGAGTCGAAGGACTCGCCGGAGTAGAGCAGGGTGGTGAGAGCTTGAGCCTCAAGTCCAGGAGCGGCGGGCGTGCCAACAGCGGTACCGGTTGTGTTGTGGATGGCGAGGAGTTCGCCGTAGGCAGCGTAGGTGTAGGCTTGGGCAAGGGCTCCGGCTGCATCGAGGAGGACGCGTACGGAGCCGTGGGCGTCGTGGCCGAAGGTGTGGACGACGGGTGTTTGAGCGACGCCGCCTACGTAGTCGGTGACGGTTTGGGTGATCTCGTCAGTGCCAAACGTGTAGGCGATACGTTTGACGGGCTGACCACTTGAGTCCTCGGTGGTTTCGACAATCGTTTGGGCGTAGCCGGTGTGATTGCGGTGGTCAATCAAGTACTCGGTGGTGTTGCCTTCTTCGGAAGCCTCGAAGGTGCCGTTAAGGTTGGCGTCGTCGGCTTCGGTGGCGCGGATGCGGATGCCGGAGGAATCATATTCGTACTGGACTCGAGTGCGAGCAGAAACAGAGCCGCTGGTGTAGGTTTCCTTGACGACCTCGGCCAGGCGGCCTTGGAGGTTGTAGGAGAAGGTTTGAGTGGAAATCGTGTTGTTTGACGAGTCCTTGACCGTCTTGCCAAGTTGCTGCGTGCCGCCTAGGAGGGCTGGGGTGACGGTGGAGTCTTGACCCCAGTCGTAGGTGGTGGTCTGATCGATGGTGCTGTCGTTGCCATTGTCCAGCGTCTCGGTGATGAGTCGATCATTATCGTCGTAGAGGTAGGCGAAGGCTTGGTCGGTGAGGGTGGAGGTAGCGGCGTAATCGACCGTGCGGGAGAGACGATTGCCGAAGAGATCCATGGTAAAGGACTCGGTGCGGTCGAGATCGTCGTTGTGGTGATCGATGGTTTCGCTGAGCAAGCGATTGTTGGCGTCGTAGACCCAGTCGTACGTCGTGGTTTTGGCAACGTCGGGTGTGGAGGAGTTATTGTCGTGGTCGAAGTAGAAGGTCTCGGTGAGCTTGGTGCGTTGGCCATTCGTAAGCTCGTAATCGAACTGGCTACGAAGAGGATTGTCGCCGAGATCGTGGGGAGTTGCATCTGGGCCGTAATGACGGACTTGGGTGATGGCTCCGAGCTGGTTGACTTGGGTGGTTTGAATGACGCCACTTGGTAAATCCACGCGGAGTTGACGGCCTTGTAGATCGTAACCGTAGTCGGTCTGTTCTTCGGAACCCAACGCGAGAGGGGTGTCATTTTTCTCGACCACGGTGAGGCTGGTTAGCCAACCCAAGGCGTTGTAGCTGTAACGCGTGTCTTCGATGGCATCGTCGAGGTTTGCTTGATCGAGTCCTGCCGCCTTGGTAGTCCACATGCGAGTCGGCTGGCCGGTCACGGGGTCGTAGGCGTAGTTGACAACGCCTTCTGGGGATGAGGCTTGAACGACACGGCCCTGCGTGTCGTAAATAGTCGTTTCGGTGCGGGTTGGCGTAAGAGTACCAGCCGTGTTGGTCGAGCGAACGACGGATATCTGGCGGCCCAAGGCATCGTAAGTAGTCTGCCAAACTTCGTCCGGCGTGCCAGTGCCACCTGCGTAGACAGCCGCAGAGGAGTAGAAGCGCTTTTCCATCAGGCGCCCGGTGCCGGTAGCGTAGTTTGCGTGAGCAGTATCTAACGCTGTAGGAGCATCATCAGCATCTGGCGAGAAGAGATGCGTGGTTCCGTTGTCGTATAGGAACTCAGTAACAACGCCTTCGAACGAAACGTGTTTGATTTGTTGGCCTCGGTCGTTGTAGGTCCAGGACTCGACATTTCCCTCGGGAAGTGTGCGAGTGAGCTGTCTTCCGGCCGCGTCGAACGTCAAGGTGGTGTCGCGACCGAGCGAGTCCTTAATCAGCGTCTGGTTACCCGCCCAGTCGTAAGTATACTCGAAACGTGGTATGTCGGCGGTCGTGATCGCGTCGCCGTCACTATCGAGAGGATCATCGATGGCGGGCAACTGGACGGCGCTGAGCCGTCCGTGGTCATCATAAGTCAACTGTTTGATATTGCCGGCCGAATCGGTTTCCGTCAGCACGTTGCCGAAGTCATCGTAGGTGAACTCGGCCGTCGAGCCGTCTGCGTACGTCGTCTTGATGGTTCGGCCCAGTTCGTCGTATTCGTGCGTTGTTGCAAGCGCGGAGCGTTTGTCGAGCAGCACTTGGTCATCGAGGTCGCGTCCACGAATGTTCGTCCAAGTGCGGAAAGCGCGACCCTGGTCATCGTATTCGGTCTCGGTAACGTGCCGTAACGCGTCTTTACTGTCAACAGTGTCGATGGCGGTGCTGATCTGCCGAATTTGTCGGCCGCGATCGTCGTATTCGTATCGGGTTTCCGCACCGGTAGCCGCGATGCTGCGAATCAAGCGGCCCTCAGCGTCGTAGATGGATTCGGTTCGGCCGACGAGCGTCCCTTGATCGTCGACGCGAACGGAGAACGGTCCTTGGGCGGTGGAGTAGTCGGTGACTTCGGCGCCGAAGCGATCGAGTAGTACTAGGCGCATATCAGAGCGACGCTCGACCGCGATGGTGCGGCCGAACGCGTCGTAGTAATTCTTGGTGCCGAAGGTTTTTCCATCGGAGCCCGGCTCATCCAGCATGGTATCGCCGCTAAACAGGGGGCGTCCGAGGTCATCGAGCAGCGTGCGCGAGACGAGGTGGACGGTGTTGCCGTTCTCGTCGATTGCCTCGGAGCGAGTTTGCACGACTTCGCCACCAAAGCCATAAAAATTCTCCGTCCAGAGACCATGGGCGTCTCGCGAGCGCCAGACGCGGCCGGCCGAGTCGTACTCAGTCTCGGTTGAGGAAGCGACGCGCGCAGTCGAGTCATCGACAGCGATCGCTAGTTGATAGATGTCGGCGCCAGTGATGGAAACAGTGGCACCGATCCAGCGGCGGGTACCGACCGATCGGCCCGCAGCGTCGTAGAGCGTTTGTTTGGCGCCGATTTCATGGCCCGGCAGAGGCTGGCCATTGGAGGTTGCCTCATAGGCGTCGGTCGACCAGATGACGCGCCCCTGGTCATCGAAGACGGTTCGCTGAGCTGCCCATTTCGTGAGGTCGCCCAAAGTGACTTGACGCAGACTTTCGATCTGATTGCCTCGTCGATCGTATCGGTAGCGAGCTTCTAGTCCGCGTTGGTCGGTCTCTGAGGTAACTTGTCCGGTCAGTGGATCATAGGTAGTCGTGGTCGTCCACTTGGTATCTGCAGTGAAACCACCCTGCCCGTCGGGCGTGAGGTGGACTAACCGCCGCTGGACAACGCGATCCATGGCATCGTAGTCGGTCTCCTCACGGATCGTGATCTCGACACCATTGCCATCGGTTTGTCGGGTAATGCGGGCGGTTTGATTGCCGTTGGAATCGTACTCGAACTGTGTAATGCGACCTTCCGTATCGGTCGTGGCGATCAGCTGGCCGCGATTGTCGTAGGCTTGGTCGACCAGGAGTTGTCCCTCTTGGTCGCGGACTTGATCGAGCTGTCCCCGGTACCCGTAAGAGAGCTCGGTCTTTTCGCCGATGGGGCTGACCGCAGAGGTCAAGTTGCCCTGGCGGTCATAGTAGTAGCGGGTCGATTGTCCATCCGGGGTAGCGACTGATGAAACCAGATGCAAGTCGTTGTAGTTGTAGCTGGTCGATAGTCCGCGAGCGTCGGTCACTGTGATTGGCTGTCCATACTGGTTGTACTGGTAGTTCGACACGAGATCATCGCGGACGCCCGAGCCGTCATCTGTCGAGCCGATGATCTGCCGCTGCTCGATCAGCTTGCCCAGCGAATCGTACTTGTTACGTGACGTCACGCCGGCGGGATCCTGCGTGTAGACCGGATTGCCTCGTCGATCCACGATCACCGTCGTGTCGGCCACCGCGGCACCGTCGGCTCCAGGGTCGATTGTCTGAGAGCGCTCGGCTAGGGCAAATCCGTAACTGGTCGACCACCCCTCGGCATCGGTCAGTGATGCCAGGCGGTTCCTCTCGTTGACGTTGTTGGAGTTATCGGGGTGGTAGGTCGCAACCAACTGCTGCCGACCGACCGGATCGGTCGCGGTGACGAGATCATGGATCGTCGTCAAAAAGTGTTCGTGCCCGGTGGCAGAGTCATACCCATATCTGGTTTTAGCTCCCGCCCGATCAGTAACACTCTCGAGTTCGCCGGACGCGTTGTAGGTATAAGTGATTGCGTTGCCAAGTGGGTCCATGACTTGGGTAATGCGGCCTTCGGCGTCACGTGTCAGGCGGATGGAACGGCCGGACCAGTGTCGGATACCGCTGGGATCGATGGTCGTTTTGTTGCCATTGCGATCTTCGAGCCAACCGCTATCTTCGCGTGAGGCGTCGACGAAGATTTCTGGACCTCCTTGGGTGATGACTTTCCAGTACCCTCCAAAGGTCGCTAGTGCTGGATCATAGGACTGGCGGGTGACGAAATCAACGAACTCATCGGTTCCATCAGACCGCTTCTGCGCATGCAGCGGATGTCGTTTGACGTCCAGGAATGAAGTATTGCCTTTGTCGGGTGCAAAGTAAGGTAGCCAACTGAGGACTAGACCAATCGTGTTGGTGTGTTCGGGAACGGGATCAAACGTAAACCCTTCCCGGGTGCCATCGGGTAGCGTTATGTTGATGCGCGTGCCGCGAACGAGCATCGGGCGACCGCTGCTGGTTTGATAGGCTTCGGGCGGATAAGCAATCTCAATCTCTGGAATGCCCAGGTCGAGACTCCAGCCATATCCAAAGTCGCCGGAAACATCCGCGCGGGCGCTGGAGTAGCTGCGCGAGATCGTCAGGGGAATGTCGGCCGTGCTCAATTCCAAATCGGTAAAGGACAGCGACAGCACGCCCGGTTTGTAGTTGCCTTCCAGGAAGATGGGCACCGATTGTTTGGTGGTGTTTTCGCCCGAGTCGGTCGCGGTGACAACCAGCGTGTACAGACCATTGTCGAGCAACGTTGGATCGAAGACCGCGATGGTGCCATCGGTGATTTCTTGTGCGCCGCTGGCGACCTCCTTGATTGTGATCGGTTGATTAGGACGCTGCTGATGGAATACTTCGACCGTGTACGAGACCAGCTGATCCTGTGGATCGTCGATGGTGCCAAAGACGCTGATCAGTTCATAGATCTCTTGGTTGTAGGTCGGGGATTTGAGGGTGATGATCGGTGCGCCATCGACTACTTGCAAAACGGACTTATTTCCGACTGAAGTTCCCACGTTGCCGGTGGAGTCGGTAGCGGTGGCTTCGAATCGGTAGGAGCCAATCGCGGTGAGCAAGCTGCTGCTGACGGTTGCCTGCCCGGCGTCGTCCAGCTGGATAACCGTACCATCGGCGGTCCAGGTACCGGAGTTGGGCGGTCTCGATTCTTTGAGTACCAGACTGAGGGAAGTCCAGTCGACGGCCACATCATCCTGAGCGCTCACGGTGATCAGTACGTCCGAATTGAGCTGCGCTGTTGCAGGTGAGAAGCTGACTTGAACGCCGGGCGGCTCGATGTCCGCTGTGGTGGTGACCGTAAAGTTGTCCTCGGCGTAGCTGCCATAGGGATCGAACGCGCGGACCGTGATGGTGGTTGTGGCGGCGGCTGGCGGCGTGGTCCAAGAGATGTCTCCCGTCTGGGGATCGATCTCGAAACCGGTTGGAGGTGGGCCCCCGGAGACGAAGGCGGAATAGGTCAAATCGTCGCTGTTGGGATCGTTTCCGATGGCACGCAGACGAATCGTTTGGCCACCGACGGCTGCGACATCTTCGATATCGGCAATCGTCGGTGAGTCGTTATAGCGAACGTCGACCTGATGGCGGGTGTTCGTCAGGAACTGGCCATCGTATACCTGGACGGTGACTGGGTAGATTCCAGGTTGTTGCTTACTTAGCTCCCAGCTAATCACTCCGGTGCTGGAGTCAATTTGCATTCCGTCGGGAGGATTGACCAGCGAAAAGCTGAGCGTGTCGAGATCGACGTCCGACGCATCCATATCGTGCTGCGTTGTACCGCCGATGACCCAGTAAGCGGGCAGAGAATTGTCGAATTGTGGCGGCGAGTTGATCGCCGGGTCATAAGTGACGAATGTGAAGGGCTGCTCCGACGTGGCACCGCGCGAATCGCGGACTTGGAGTGTGCCTTGCCGAACGGTGTTGTGTGGTTCCTGATTGTTCCAGGTGACGTCGGCGGTCAGGAAGTCAATCGACATGCCCCAGGAGGTCGTCTGCGATCCCGAGCCATCGGTCGCGAGGAAGCGGAATAGCAGGGGCGTATTCTGTTCCAGATCGGTTGCGGTTGCCGTGGTGGAGTATTGCCCGACGGGGATGTGCTGCGGGAAGGAGCTGGTGAATGTCGGCGCGAGATTGGAACCACGAACCGTCAAGGTAAACTCTTGGACTTGGCTGCCGCCGTAACCGTCTGACACGGAGAGTTTTACCGCGTGATCGCCTACATCGGCGAGCGATGGTCCCCAGGTCAACAGTCCCGTGCGCGAGTCGATGACCATGCCGCTTGGGCCGTTTTCAAGCTGCCAGAATAGGGCGTCGTTATCTGCATCGGTTGCCGTGGCCGCATAGGCGTAACGATAGAGCGACGTCGCGGCCAGCAGTGGGGCGGAGGTGATGTCCGGAGCGGAGTTGACGGGCGTGCCGGTGATGTCGACCACGGTTGTCTGAGTGGTGGACAGGCCGTCGCGGGCCGACGTTGCGACCAGGTGAATCGTGACACCGCCGGCGATGTTCAGGTAACCAGCCGGAGGCGTCCAGATAAGCAGGCCGTCTTCGATGACCGCCCCTGTCGGCGCGTTCTCCGATGGACCGTTGGTACCGAGCGTGAACGTGACCTCGTCGCCATCCTGGTCGGTCGCCTCTAGCTCCAGTACATAGGGCCACTGGGCTACCAAGCTCGTGCGGACTTTGCTGACGAATTCTGGAGCATCGTTGCGAGCGGAATCCAAGGCTTGAACGGTAAATTGCTGTTCGTCGTAAGCGCCCGATGGATCGGTAACGCGCACCGAGACCGCATGCCGGCCACGTAACGCGAGATCGGAGGTGGAGAACGTTAGAAGGCCGGTCGCCGCATCGATGGTGACACCGGCAGGACTGTTTCTGACTGAGTACTTGAGGCCGGAATCATCCTCGTCGTTCGGGTCGTCAGCGGTGACTTGATAGGTGTAGTCGGTTTGGCCAATCGTCGCCAACCGCGGCTCTGTGGGCACACTGGTGATACGCGGGCGAGCATTGTATAGCGTGGTGAGCGCGAATTTCTGGGTGCTCAGTAGCTCAGCCGAGTCGTCGGCCTTCACCTCACGCACTTGGACGACAATGGTGTTTTGTCCGGCTGACGTCGGCGTACCCGTTACTTTCCCGGTCGATGTGTTGATGGTCATCCAGGCCGGCGAATCGACGAGCGCGTACTCGAGTACATCGCCGTTGGCATCGGTGGCGGTCACCTGATATTCATACGCCACATCACGCTCGGCAATCGAGACCGGCACCGACGTGATTTCCGGAGGTTCATTGAGCAGGTAGGGCTTGATCGCCGAGACCGTATAGCGCTGCTCGGTGGTATGGGTGCCGTCGGACAGTTCGATCACGACCGCGTGATTACCGAGCGCGTCGGGCGTCCAGGTAACCCATCCAGTCTCATCAATCGACATACCGGCTGGTCCGCTGGCCAGACGGTACGCGATCGGATCGCTATTGGGATCGTTGGCAGAAACTTGATAGCTGTACGGCTCACCCACTCTGACTGCAACGGGCGGATTGGAATGGAATTCAGGCCGCTGACCGTCGGCAGCCTCGGATACGATCAGTGTGTTCGCTTGGGTTCTCCAGACCTGCGTCCCGTCAGCCAACTGAGAACCATCAGAGACGCGGAGGGTCAGCGGCAGGACCGAATGGGCCGCTGGTAGCTGGCTGATTGATACCACGCCGGTGGTCGCGGCGATGGTACCGACCGAGTCGGTGGTGACGCCAAAACTGAGATTCGTATTGGGGTCGGGATCGAGGGCATCGGAATCGAACTGCCAATTCTGACCGCCGGCAAAGATTGGACCGCTGGGAGCGTTGCTGAATTCGGGCCACGTGTTGCGTACGCGGAACCGCATTCGCATTTCATACTGGCGGATCAATCCCTCTTCATCCTCGATTTCAAAGACATAGTCGTAAGAGGGCACATCGAGCACCGCATTGTCGCTGCTAGGCATGACGATCGTGACCAATCCGTCTGCCGTGACGGTCACGGTTCCATTGTCTTGCAACAGCGCGACGCCATCCTTCTGGAGCTCGATGAAGCGATAGATCAACTGCGACGAGTCACCGTTGGGGTCGGTGCCGAGCAGCTGGTGCGTCCAGGGCTCGTCGACATAGATAGGGCCGGTTGGATTGTTGCGAACGAAGGGCACGTTCCGTAGCGGGTCGTTTTCAGCGAGCCCGTCGTAGATCGGGGGCTGAACAACGGCGGAGACTTCGTCGGTGACTTCGCCGCCGAAACCATCGCGAGCAACGATGGTGACGATCGGGTCGACAATGCGGCTCGGTGCCTGGAATTTGGCATAGCGACCGAGCGTGTAGTCGGTGTAAGTCGGTGTCCAAGTCACCAAGCCATTTTCATCGATCGTCATGCCGGGCTGTGACACCAAGAGTTCGTATTCGAGTGGGTCTCCGTCGGGGTCGACGGCATCGAACGCGTAGGTCCAGGTGTTACCGACACGAGCGTCATACGGTATCGAGCGAATGACGGGAGGCGTATTGGCCAGCGTGACGGGCAGTTCAAAGCGTTGGCTGGCACCGATAGTGGAGTCGGAAACATAGCTGACCCAGATCTGCACGCGATAGTTGCCCGCCAACGAAGAGGGAACCCAGCGCACGTCGGCTTTGTTCGGGTCGACGGCGTTGGGTGCGATGGTCATGCCGGCGGGTGCGTCGAGCAGTTGGAAGTTCATCGGACGGGATCCGTCGGGCGTGGCCGTCAACGTGTACGTCCACTCCTGTCCGATGACTGCCGGCCCCTGCGGAGTGCCGCTCAAGACGGGTGGAGGAATGACCTCGGTCACCACCTGCAAAGTGAACTTCTGTCGCGCCTCACCACCGCGCTGGTCTTCGGCGAGTATTTCCACGTCGTAGGTACCGGTGCTGGTCGGAGTCCATTGCAACTGCCCTTGAACCAACCGCATACCGGCAGGCGCCTGGGTAAGACGCAGTTTCACGTCGTCTCCGTTGGGATCCCGAAGCAGCGGAGAATACGTCCAGAGCGCGCTGACCAAGGTCTGCAGACCTGGCTGGCTTTCGAACACCGGCGGCAAGTTGGATGACGAGACGCGTAGCACGAAATTCTGATAGGTCGTGCCGCCATGCCCGTCGGAGACGACGACCAGGACCGGGTGTTCTCCGATATCGGACTCGCTGGGCGACCAAGCCAGAGTTCTGGTGAGCGGGTCGATGACCATCCCATCGGGAGCGGCCGGCAGCGAGAACGTTAGCAAGTCTCCATCGGGATCGCTGGCTTTCAACTCATAAGTGTATTGCTCGTTCACGACCGCCAGATCGTTGGGACGACTCGATAGGCTGGGACGGCGATTGCCATAGTCGGTGTCTGGTTTGACAAAGATCTCGAAGGTTTCGGTCGCCTCGCCGCCACGCCCGTCATTGACCGAGGCTTGGATGGTGAAGCTCTGGTTGACATGCGTCTGGTCCGGCAGCCAGCGAATGAGGCCCGAGGTCGGATGGATCACCATGCCGTCGGGAACGACACTGACGCCTTGCTCGGCAATCAGTTGGTATCGGAGGGCGTCGCCATTGGCATCGGTCGCCTGGGGGGCAATCTCCAACACGCGTCCCACAGTAGCCGTCTGCTCCTCGATGGCGACAATTTCAGGCGGAACATTCCCGGCGTTGGGATCGGCCACTTCGACCACCCAGACTTGTTGATCGACACCTCCGCGTCCATCACTGACTTGGACGGTGAAGGCGTATTCGGTCTGCGGACTCGCCGGATCGGGCGCTGGCGGAAGCCATGAAATCTCGCCCGTACTCGGGTTGATGCTGGCGCCGTGCGTTTCGCCGACCAGCGAATAGTAGAGCACGTCCCCATCGGCATCGGTCGCCTGCACGTCGTACGAATAGGAGTGGTTAATCCCAATCGGGATACGGCCGAACACCACCTCGGTATCCTTACGCAGAAACTCCAGGTAGAAGTGATGCGCGCCACCGTCACCAGTAAAGTCGATCTGGACTTGTGATCGAGGGTCGCCCGGCGTGTAGGTAAACTGCTCACCAGCCACGATCGTCGCGATACCGGCTGCCGAGCTGCCAAGACGGACCTGCACATCGAAAGCCACACTGGTCAATGCCGCCCCAACGGCATCACGTATCGATTGTTTGAGCGCAGCAGCGTCCAGCGTATCGGGGGCGTAGATGTAAAGTGGGTCTTGCGGGGCGATCGGCGAGCCCGGGATGTTGTTACTGGTAAGCGACGCGCTGCTCGCGTTCACGGCACCTGTCAGCAGCGCCAGTTGTTCCAGGGGAGCTCTGGGAGCACGTAGCGTGAGGCTGGCCGGATTATTGACATCGGCGTCCGCTCCGATGCCCACCACCAGTGCTCCCAGATCGACCAGCGCGTCGATCGTCTCTTGGATCGTCGCGGCGCCGGCTGCCGGGCAGAGTTGTTGGGCATCGTAGGTAAAATTCTCATAGGGCGTATCGATCGTCACCGACGTGTAGTCGAAGGTCTCGTCATAGCAGTCATGAGCGTACTTGAACGCGTCGCCCACCATCTCACGCAGGTCGTGAAGCGTGCCGTCAACACCCGTGACTTCCGTTACCACCTGATCATAAGGATCCCAGTTCGGATCTAGGGGAGACACGTAGAGTGGATCGGTGGGCAGGTATTTCAGTTCATGCTGAAATTTTGGTCCGCTGTCTGTCGCCAGCACCACGATGGGCAAGGCTCCAGGTCGAAAGCCCCCGCCGCCGAGTCGGTTCGTGGCAACGCTCTGGACCAGATCCTCGAGATGAAACTCCAGCACGTACTGTTCGTCGAAAGCGGACGTTGGGAGCATGCGGTTGAGCTCACTGTTGGCGAGCGAGAAAGCCGAGTGTCCGCTGGCGTACTGCGCATCGACGCGAACCCGGCCATCGGCGTCCAGTCCGTCGAAGTAAAACTGCTCACCAGCGCGGCTATCGAAGAAGACCCTTCGGCTTTCGGTAATACTGGAAGTAAATCTTTGATAGGTATTGGGCTCGATCGTATCGACGCGCAGCTCCGGACGCACGCCTTGCTCGGTCTGCAAATCCAGTTGAATGGTGTCAGTGGACGGAAGAGAGCTGGCATAGAAAGCGACCGTATATCTGCCCTGTTCGCTGAGCGGGACCTGATCGAGGCCCACCGAATGGACGGCCGAGTTGGCCGCCAGCAGGCGCCCGGACGGAGTGTAAAGAAACACTTCCATCGGCGTCGTCAGTCCACCACTGGTCAGTGTCAAGTCGACGACATGTCCTTGGCGGCCCCAGAAGGAGGCCAACTGGACTGCCGCCGCTTGGTCGACGTCAAAAGACGTCGAACTGTTCAAGCCCACCGACCGGGTCGAATCATCGATACTTCGGAGAGTCCACTTGGAAGTCGTGCCGGCAGCAAAACGCAAATAGTACTTGCCGCTGGGGAGAATCCCATTGCCAACCTGGTACGTCGCCTGCAGATCGCTGTCGGACCGTTCTTGGCCAGCCGCCCAATTCACGTATCGGACATCCTGTGGCGACGCGGTCAGCACGTCCACAACACGTCCGTCGGCGGCGGAACGCTGAATCACGGTTCCATCGGGCCCGAGTAACTCCCAGAGGTCTCCGCTGGCAAGCAGCAGATGCTCTGCATGGGTCAAGTCGAACTCGAAGAGCTGGGGATTGGCGGATGGACTGTCTGTCGTCTGGCCGATGGCGATCTGCACAGCTCCACTGGGGTCGAAGGCGTTGATATTCAGGCCGGCGCCGGATGCCAGAATCTGTGCTTCCAGCGAATACTCCGTCGGAAAGAAGCTGGAGTTGCGCGTATCGTTCCGCTCCAGACGTACTTCGTCATAGGGATCGCCGTTGGGTCGGAACCAGGGGAGCGGGTCTTTGTCCAGCACGATCGCGTATTGTCCGGTTTCCGGCAACTGGTAGACGTGCTTCGTCGCAGAGGGCTGCGCCACTGGGGCAATCGGCAGTCCTGCGGGGGAATAGACCTTGAGAGCCGTCTCAAAAATCGCATCCACGTCGGTAAAACCAGACAGCTGCATGGAAAGTGCTTGAAAGTCCAATTGCAGTAGCTGGCCGGCTTGAGCTTGGTGTCGGAAAACTCGTGCCTCGCGGTTGGCTTCAAACACGCCACCGAGCGTGATACCGACAGGCAGGGATGGCTGGTCGGAAATGCGCAGCACGCGAAAACCAGCTTCGACATCTGCGTCGAACGCGTATTGCTCACCGGCGGTGCCCGAGCGTGTTGAGGGGACGTCTCCCGAATCGAGTTGAGACCACTGAGCGCGTAGGCTGCCGCTATACCCGTCGCCGCTGGGGTCGCTGGCCCCGGTAAAACTGTAGCCTTGCCCGACCGCGAGTTGGAAGAGGGCTTCGGCATAGGCCTCCGTAGCGTCTCCCCCGTCCCCCAGCGCATCACGCGCCAGCGCGGACCGCAGGATGTCGTCAAACCGCGGCGTATCGGTCGAAAGAATCGGCTGATTCAGGATGAACGGACGTTGCTGATACAAGCTGGCATAAGTACTTTCGGGGATGGCATAATCTTCGAAACGCGAGACTCCGAAACCAAAGTTGGTTGTCGGAAAGTCTGCTTCGACATCGTCTGCCAGCTGCGCGAAGCTGCCTTGAATGGAGGGCCACACGTCCTGGAACGAAGCCGTGTCGTCTAGCAGCAGCATCACGTCGACCAGAGGCGGTGCGGATTGTAGAGAGAAGTCGACTGTGGCTGTGGAGGTAACACCATCATCCAGGTCGAGCCACAACGCATCGTTGCCGGCTTGGCCGAGTGGGGAAACGACCGACACATCGCCAAGTGATGACAGGCCATCGCCCGCCCGCTCGATGCGTACCTTGGGTCTGCTGGTAATGACTGGAGGAACGTTGGTCACGTCTTCTGGGGCTGAATTTGAATGGACGAGGATTTCGAACTGCTGCGTGGTGGAGGCAGCGACCGGATCCTTCGCAGCTATCGTGACGGAGATTCTATCGTCGGCGTCAAAGTCGCTAGCAGTAAACGCCAGGGTAGCTGTGCCATCGCCATGGTCTTCAAACGACGCGGTTGAATCCAGTAGTGCGTTGTACGAAATCTGGATTGGATCACCATCCGGATCATGGGCCGTGATATCGTATTCGTATAGATCACCAACCTCCACATCCACACTGGGTGTCGACGTGATTACTGGCATGTGGTTTGGGCCGCGAACATCCATGTTGAAGGTTTGGAAGTCTACCGCACCCTGCGAATCGGTCGCCGATACTGTGAAGGCGTAGGTACCGGACGCATCAGGTGGAACGAGCCACACAAGTGAACCGCTGTAGGGATCAACCGTTACATTCGGCGGACCGCTTACGAGCCCGTAGGTGATGTTCTGACCTTCCGGGTCGGCTGCAACTATGCGATATTCCTGGTAGGAGTTCGCGTAAGCTTTAGCAGGAGGGGAAGACAGAATCTGCGGCGGTCTATTGGGAGAGGAACCAGCATTGGGGTTGTTGATCTCAACGGCAAATGGTTGTTCTATGAAACGGTGATATTGATACACCGGGTAGCCTGTGTCCCAGTGGTTTTTGTAAGGCTCGTATGCGGGGTGTTTGTTGCCGGGTAAGTTTACTGCTTCGCCACGATATCTCAGTACCGTATCCTGAGGGACACTATTGTGCACTGAGGTATGCAGCCGATCCTTGCCTCGGTTATTGGTTTCCACCATGACGCTTGCGACAGGTTCCGCCATCGAACTTGTATGGAATCCTGTCCGTGATGTGTCAAACGGATTGGTCGCCACCAACAGTTTCATGGTGCCATAGTAGGTTCCACTCGGAACGGTATCATCAGCCCAAAAGCGAATGATCTGATCCCAACTCGGATCGTATTGGTCCGTGTGGGCGTAGTCGTCTGCGAAGTACTGAAAAGCTGAATCGGCCACGATACCGGCAGGCGTACCAGCATCCCAGGTAATCGACTGGTTTACGTGTACGCGTTCGCCATAAGGAGGACCACTATGTTCCGCTGACAGGTATCGTGACGCACGGAGATCGATACCAAACGTGCCCCAATCTAGGTTCCAGTCAACAAAGATTTCTTCGCTGACGAATCCTCGCCGCTCTACGTAGGCCGCAGGGTCGTAGTAGATCGCGACTGCCGACGGCATTTGACTGTCCCCATACCCGTCCAGAAACTCGGACACAGGCTGGTCCACTGTGGCAACAAGTGTTTCGCCTGCCGACGGCAGGTCAACCGGCTGCGCACCGTAGACCGACAGTTCGTAGGAAAACTCCTTCTTTAGCTTTTTGCCAGGAAGGACTAAATTCGAGTCACCAAATCTTCTGTTGCCCTCGTCGTATTCCCTCCACTCTACGTTCAGAGATGCAGACGTTATAGGAACGTCAATGGTCTGTTTGACGATCACAAAGGCAGGCATGAACTCGTTATTCTGAAGGGGGCCTGCGGCGACGCCGAATTCAAAATATTCTGAGTATGGATTCACAATGTCGACAGAGATATCCTCGCCCGTAATCGGCATGAAAAACTGTGTACTATAGGTACCTGGTAGTGTTCCCTCCGCCAGAAAATACGACAAATGGTTGTCTTCACGGTAGATTTCAGATGCATTCTCAAACGTCGCAGGGCCTTCGAAACAGTTCGAATTGATTGCCCACCAACCATCCCCCGAACTCGTTGCGTTCCAGATCGACACACCATTTTCATAGGTCAAGTAACAGCTTCCGCTGCTCCCTGGATGCCCGGACGACCCAGAACTGCCCCCAGACGCTGAACTGCTGTTGGAGCCACCGCCGGCGGAACTGCCGCTGGAACCCTCCCCTTCGCCCAACAGGTCGATCGATGTGTCGTCGCCGGACGAGTGGCTGGTTTCGGCTGGATCGATCGCCTCACTGCGTCCCTCGTTCTCGACAAACACGTCGAGCGCGAACAGGGGCGCCTGCGAGCCGTCTGGGGACGTGAGCCAGATGGTCTCGGCAGCCGAGAGCCCCGGCTTTCCGGAGACGCCAAAGGTCAAACGGCCGGCCTCTTCAATCTTTGGCAGGACGGAAAAGATCTGCCGGCCCGATGTCGAAACGCGTAACGTGGCAATCTCGTTTTTGCCGAGAACGTCCGCCAACTCCTGGTTGAGATCGATCGATTGGATGGCGTATTCGTAGAGCGTGGCTTCCGTGCTGGGACGCTGGTCTGTCGTTACTTGGCGAAGACGCGAACCGTAGTCCAGGGAGATTGAACGCGCCTGGTCGGAATGTAGACGCAAGGTGCGATGCACAAACTGAGTCTCTGCGGGCGCTATAGAATCCGCGAGCTGGTCTCCCGATGCTGAGTTCGATTGTGCCCGGGAGGCATCGATCCCGGTGGTCACAGGACCGTAAACCCCGGCGACGTCCGCCGCCAGCAGCTGTCGCGTCTCGAGCGTTTCCAACAGCGTTGTACGAAAGCGTCGGTTCTTCTGCTGTTTGGATAGGGCTTTTTGAATACCCGAAAAGATTCTTGGAGCGCGACGCTGCATGGTAGACTCCTCAGGCGTGTTGTCGAGCGCGAAACTCGAGGTAAGATGGGCAATGCGTACGGGTCATGCATTTTTTAACTGAACAAATTTTTTGAGCGATTTCAAGTGGCCTACGGCTGTGTTTTCAAAATATCTTGAAAATGAGAAAACAGTTGCAATCCTCCTGAGGAAATGCTATGCATCTGCATGACTTGCGTGCTTTTTTTGATCGTGTGGTTGTGATCAGCCTCGATCGTCGCCCGGAAAGATGGCAAAAGTTTCTGGCAACGCTGCCCCCCGGTTGGCCATTTTGTCCACCCCTCAGGTTTCCGGCGGTGGATGGGACAAGGGTTGAAATTCCCGCGTGGTGGACCGAAGGCACGGGGGCTTGGGGGTGCTACCTATCTCACGTACAGATCATCGAGGACTGCCTGGATGAGCAAGTCGGCAGCGTGCTGATCCTGGAAGATGATGCCAGCTTTGAGGAGAATTTTTCGGACGATGTTCGGCAGTTTCTGCAGCATCTGCCCGACGATTGGCAGTTCATGTACTTCGGTGGCCAACACATCGAGCTGCACGAGGGCACGCCGAGGCAGGTTAACGAGTGGGTGTATCGTCCTTACAACGTTAATCGTACGCACGCCTATGCGCTGCGCGGCCGGGAGATGCTCGAGCGCGTCCACCAGTACCTCGTAGACACCGACAATTGGAAAGCAAAGCACCATATCGATCACCATTTGGGCGAATTCCAGAAGACGCTTGCTGCCGGAATCTACGTACCGAAGCAGTGGTTGGTGGCGCAGGGTGACGGCGAGAGTGATGTCAGTCGTCGCAAGCTGGGACTCCGGCGATTCCGAGGTGCGGAGGAGATTGCCAACCCCGTGGTCGACATGCCAATGGTAGCCGTACTAGGACCCTACAGTGGCGGCACGAGTGTGGTGGCCGGCATCCTGCACAAGCTGGGCATCCGAATGGGCAGCGTGTTTGAACGGCCAGACGGAACTAACACAGGCGGCAATTTCGAAGCTCAGGAATTGGCGGGTATGTGCCGGAAGATGTACCGCGAGCCGTGGATGACCGAGCAAGTCGATCGCGACGCGCGGGTGCGCCTATTGAAAATCTGGGCTGCGGGACATTGCCGAGCGTCTCGGGCAACTTGTTCGCTGATCGGTGGCAAGCATCCGGCCTTGTGTCTGATGGGGCCGGAGTTGATGGAGGCTTGGAATCGGCCGCTGCTGATCTCGGTCGAACGGGAGCGGGACGCCGTAGTGAACTCGCTGGTGCGGCGTGACTGGGGCTGGCCTCTGGAGGCCTGTCTCTTGGTCAGCGAGCAGCTCGTCGCGGCGCGGGACCATTTCCTGTCCACCGTGGACGCTCCGTGCCTGAGGTTGTCGTATGAGGAACTGGTTCGTGAGCCTCGCGCGGTGATCGACAGGCTGTGTCGATTTCTCCAGTACCGTCCCGATTCCCAGTCGCTCAGCCAGGCGCTGAAGTTTGTCGTTCCCCGCGAATCAAGCCAGGCTCGCTGACCTGCAACGTATATCTTCGATGGCCGGAGACTGCCGGATTCTGCACGGGGGCGTTCAACTCTGGGCAAGACAATCTGAGGTTCTGAATCGAGTGCGCGGGGTAAGGTGTACCATGCCACAACGTAAAACTCCGTACAGCTTGCTGGCGTCACTCGTCTGCGCCCTGATCGTCTGGTGCAGGATGCTTGACTGGATATCGCCACCTCGCTGAAAGTTGCAGGATGCTCAGGGAACTCTTATGCTCATGGTGCCCGCCACCAATCCCCACATGTCTGAAGAGCCCACCCGAAGAAAGTCTGAATCGATGAATCAACCCAATCGCCGTTCATTTCTGACCGTCTCAGCCCTGGGTTCCGTGGCGGCCACCACCGCGCTGCAGCGCGTAGGACGGTCCCAGGCCAATAAGAAACTGCGGCTTGCTTTCATTGGTGTCGGTGGCCGGGGTCGGGCCAATCTCAATACCATTGCCCGAGACCCGGACGTGGAGGTCGTCGCACTGTGTGACGTCAACGGTAGAAACTTGGATGCCGCGCACAAACAGTACAATGACGCGCGAACTTATGTCGACTTTCGCAAGCTGTACGAACAGGCTGACGATATCGACGGCGTCGTCGTTAGTACCTCCGAGCATACCCATGCTTATGCGACCATGCCCGCGCTGAAAATGCGTAAACATGTCTACTGCGAAAAGCCTTTGACGCACAACGTCCGGGAGGCTCGGCAAATCACCCAGGCAGCCGCCGAAGCGGGAGTGGCCACGCAGATGGGTACGCAGATACACGCGAGCAATAACTATCGGCGGGTGGTGGAGTTGATTCAAAGTGGAGCCATCGGTGACGTCCAGGAGGCTCACGTATGGGTCGGACGAGCTTGGGGATTGCAAAGCGAAGCAGATGCCAAGGCACACAAGGATATTGTTTTCGTTACAGAACGTCCTCGGGAGTCGATGGTACCACCGGCGTATCTCGATTGGGATCTCTGGATTGGCCCAGCGCCGTATCGCCCATTTCACGAAGTGTATTTTCCGGGACCCAAGTGGTATCGTTGGTGGGATTTTGGCAACGGCACCATGTCCGATTTGGGAAGCCACTGGAACGATTTACCGTATTGGGCGCTGAACCTCGATGCGCCGATCAGCGTCGAAGCGCAGGGGGACCCGCCCCACTCGGAGATTGCGCCAGCGTCGATGCAAGCGGTTTACCACTATGGTCCGCGCGGCGACATGCCCGCCTGCCAATTGACTTGGTATCAAGGAGCTCACAAACCGCAGCGCTGGCATGATGGTGAGATTCCTCAATGGAACAGTGGCGTCTTGTTTGTCGGTGCGCGAGGCATGCTGCTGGCCGACTATCGCAAACACCTGCTGTTGCCCGAGGCAGACTTCAAGGACTTCACGCCACCGGAACCGTTCATCGCTAATTCTCCAGGGCAACATGAGGAATGGCTGGCCGCTTGCCGCACAGGGGCCCCGACGGGTAGTCCGTTTAGTTACGCCGGACCGCTGACTGAGTCCAACCATCTGGGTAACGTCGCCTTTCGGGCCGGCGGGCGGATTGAATGGGACAGCAAGAGCTTGCAAATCACCAACAATGAATCTGCCAATCGATTCTTGTCACGCACCCCGCGTGACGGCTGGACGCTCTAAGCGGCCGTCGGCAGCGCCTGCGATGAGCGGGTACTAACTCACATCGCACCCGCCGTGCCGGCGGTACTGTTGGCTTTTCACCAGTTGCCTATCTCGTCATGACATCCTGTTGCCCTCCGCAGCCCTGCAGGTACGCGCCGGCGGGGCGCGTCTAATGCGGCCATGGAGCCGCGATTTCCTTCCAGGCACGCCGACTCCCAACCTAACGGCCTGAGAACGCTCGCTGGAATGTGCTTCCAAGATCCGAGGTATTTTCTGACTTTTTTGCATCCGCCTGCGCCCCCCGAGCGAATAACAGAGAGACCGGCCGGTCATAGGGAGATTTCAGAACGAAATAGAACTCGTGTGAGAAAGTTGGAAAAGATGAAAAAGTTGATGAAAAGTATCTGGTCGGCGGCTTTGCTGGGTTTGATTGCAACCAATTCATTTGCCGCCGAAAAAGACATCGTCGACACGGCGGTCGCCGCAGGTAAGTTCAAGATGCTAGCTGCCGCTTTAGGGGCTGCAGACCTCGTAGACGCTCTGAAGGGAGACGGCCCATTCACGGTGTTTGCACCGACGGATGAAGCGTTTGCCAAGTTGCCAGCAGGCACCATAGATACACTGCTCAAACCCGAGAACAAGGGCATGTTGACGGGAATTCTCACTTACCACGTCGTTCCAGGCAAGGTATTTGCAAAGCAGGTGGTGGAGTTGGCCGGTGCGAAGACAGTCAACGGGCAGCGTGTCGACATTCAGGTTGACGGCTCCACGGTTTCGGTGGATTCTGCGAAAGTCGTTACCACGGACATTCAGTGCTCCAACGGGGTGATCCACATTATCGATTCGGTGATCCTGCCTGCGGACAAGACGATTCCTGAAACCGCAGCCGCTGCGGGCTCATTTAAGACGCTACTCGAGGCCGCCAAGGCTGCGGGCTTGGCAGAAGTGCTCGGCGGTGAAGGCCCATTTACGGTCTTTGCACCGACAGATGACGCATTCGCGAAGCTGCCAGCCGGCACCGTCGAATCTCTGCTAAAACCAGAAAACAAGCAGCAACTTGTCGACATCCTAAAGTACCACGTTGTGGCAGGTCGAGTGTATTCCGAAGATGCGGTCAAGGCGAAGTCAGCGAAGACGTTGCAAGGGGCTCCCATCAGCGTCAAGGTAGGTGACGCCGGCGCGATGATTAACTCGTCGAAGTTGGTGACGACCGATCTGGACGCTTCCAACGGAGTGATCCACGTCATTGACGCCGTTCTCATGCCTCCAGCCAAAGGGGCAGACGCGCGTCGCACTCTGGAAAGTGCGGTCGCTCAAGGTGCCGAACTGTTTAACGCAGGACACCACGCGGCGTGTGCTCAGGTCTACCACAACACGATGAGCGAATTGGTGTCGTCGTCGATCGAGGACTCATTGAAGGTGCACATGACCAGCGTCATCAAGGCGGCGAGCCATGAGCACTGTGCTACGACTCGAGCTTGGACTTTACGACGCGGTATTGATCAAATGTACGCGCAACTGTCGGCTAATCCTTAGTCGTCGGGACTCGGCCTCAAGGTGCCCGCAACGGTGCAATTCGTTGCCGGCGGGCACCTAGAGACGAGAGCTTTTGCAAGCGGTTGGCATGAGACCGAGGCGTCGCCAGCTTGTCAAACGTCCCGAGTCGGTGAAGGTCGGTCAGGCGGTCGCCAGAAGAACCAGCCCGCTGGCCCAAGGGAAAGATGTAGAGCATGTCAGTTGTAACGGGAGCGAAGGCTGACTCATTGCCTGAGTCAGGAAGTCGACAATTGAAGCGATCCATTCTCGAAAGAATTGGAGCGGGTGACCAAGCTGCGGTAGAGGAGTGCTTGGCGCAGTATGGCGGATTGGTTTGGTCTCTCGCGACGCGTATGAGCCACTCGAGCACGGATGCGGAAGACGCATGTCAAGAGATTTTTGTTGAGATTTGGCAGAAGGCGGAGCGTTTTGATCCGGTCGTTGCCAGTGAAGCAACATTCATCACCGTCATAGCTCGCCGCAGGTTGATCGACCGCCATCGCCGTATGAATTCTCAGCCGGAGACTGTGAGCATGAATGCTGAAGCATTGGAAACAACGGGAATCTCCGAGCCAAGCCGACCGGACCTCGTAGATGAAGCCGCCAAGGCGGCTCGCTGCCTGGACAAGCTTTCTCATGAGCAACAGAAGATTCTCAAGCTGTCAATTCACCACGGAGTGTCTCACGGAGGCATCTCCAAGAAACTGAGTATACCTCTCGGGACGGTCAAGTCCTTTGCTCGACGCGGCCTGATCCAACTCCGTGATTGCATGAAACGCAACTCAGCCCAGCAGGCAGCCGGAAGTGCAACATGATCCACACTACAGAACATGACGATGAGGATTTGCTCGAATTGATCGCCGGTAAAGTGCTCGGCGATTTGCCCGACTCTGAGCAGCTTCAGCTGGAATCGAGGATAGCCGGACAACACGACGAAACTCTGGCTGAGCTGGAACGCGCCGCAGCCGCTGTCGAATTGGTCTTCCACGACCGAAACGCCGCTCAAATGCCTGATTGGCTATCTGAGAAGATTCGTTCCGGCGCACCGGCCTACTTGCCGGCAGCGAAGTCCGGCGAAACCGCAAAGCAGTCGGAACAGAGCCGGGACTCGGCCGGTCTGGAAGGGCAGCACAAGCTCGGTTACGCGTCTGTTCGGTGGACGTCGCGTGAGTTGTTCGCCTGGCTCAGTTGTGCAGCGTCGCTGCTGCTGGCCGCAGGCTTGTGGTTCTCTGGTAACAGGCAACCACGGAAAGTGTCATACGTCGAGGCGCGTCAGGCTCTGATCGAAGAATCGGCTGATCTAGTTCAAGTCGACTGGGCTGACGGAAAGACGCCCTTCAGCACAAAAGTTGTTGGAGACGTCGTTTGGAGCACTACCGAGCAAAAGGGGTTCATGCGTTTTTCGGGAATGCCTGTTAACGATCCAACAGCCGAGCAGTATCAACTGTGGATCATTGATCCGCAGCGCGACGATGAGCCGGTTGATGGAGGCGTGTTCGACATTGTTTCCGATTCAGAAGTCATCGTACCGATCGAGGCGAAGCTGCGCGTTGTCGATCCGGTTGCGTTTGCCATCACAATCGAAAAGCCGGGGGGGGTAGTGGTTTCCACACAGGAACAGCTGCCCCTGCTGGCTTCGGTCCCGTAGCGACGAATTGTTACATTCGCCTAACGATAGTCCTCACCTGCGTTACTCGCCTGGCAGGAAGCTTGCCAGGCCGTCAGCCGAGCGATCATCGACTGAACGACGTCGGGATATTCGGCGGCAAGATTGTTCGTCTCACCAGGGTCGCTAGTCAAGTCGTATAGTTCCCAAGCATTAAGCTGGTCGCTGCCAACGAGTTTGAAACGGTTGTCACTGAGCGCCACTTGGCCTCGAGTTTGAAAGCCAATCGGCCTGGCACGCGCGAGCGACGGATCTGAGAAACTGGGCACCAGGGACACTCCGTCGATGGGCCGCTGATCGAGTCTCTCAATGCCGAGCACCTCCAATATGGTCGGTAGATAGTCACTGGTTACGGCCGGAAAGTCGGATTTCGTACCGGCGGCAATCCGCGCGGGCCACTCGATCAACCCGGGTACGCGAATTCCACCTTCGTAGAGAGAGCGTTTGCGTCCTCGAAAGGGTCCGGCCGAACCAGGAGCACTAGGCTTGCCTTCCGGCCCGTTGTCAGAGCAAAAGCAGACCATGGTATTGTCCGCGACACCCAATCTTCGCAATTTGCTACGGAGCCTGCCCACTTGTTCGTCCATCGCCGTCACACAGCCGTAATAGTTCCGCGCGCGGACGTCGCTATGTTCCTTGTACATCTCCAAGTTTTCGGGGCCTGCAACCACGGGAAGATGAGGTGTATGAAACCAGACAACGGAAAAGAACGGCCTCTGCGCGGTCGTCGCCTGCTCGACGAAGGGGATGACTCGATCCATGATGATTCGCGAATCATCGCCGGAGAGATTGTCGCGAACAATTTCCCCTTTCTCATTCCAGTAGTAGGTCCCGTATTCCTCAGCGAGCGTCTTGTCCTCAATGGCATCCCAGGCGGAGGTTGCCTTACCCTTCGGCTTGAGCATGGGGTCGTAAGTCGGCACTTTGGATTCAGTCGAAAAGCAGACGTCGAATCCGTTGAGTGAAGGAGGAGAAAAGTGCTGTTCATTTCCGGGGCGGCCTCCTCGGTTGGCATCTCGGACGCGTTTGGTCAGCGTGCCCAAGTGCCATTTCCCAAAGTGCCCTGTCCGATAGCCGACCTTGCGCAGCAGTTCCGCCAGGGTCAGTTCCTCGGGCTTCATGTGTCCGGTATTGGCAAACGGAATGCCGTACCGGTACGGATGCCTGCCGGTGAGACAGGAGCCTCGGGTGGGACTGCAGACAGGCGACTGCGCGTAGAAACGACGAAACACCAGGCTGTTCGCTGCCATCTCGTCCAGGTGGGGTGTCTTGATCGTTGTCCCGCCGTTAAAGCCAACGTCTCCCCATCCCAGGTCGTCGCACATGATGAGGATGATGTTGGGCTTGTCGGCAGCCCGGCCGGCAGCATTCGCCGTCGCGAGAAACGCCGCGCAAGCCACGGTCAACCGACCTATTGCCATCCAGTTCACACCCGTCTCCTCGACAAAAAAACGCGGGGCCATTGCCCCGGCAAGCGCACGGGGACGGCCACCAGTTTAGCACAGGGTCCCGGCCCGTTTTCACCCTGACCGTTACGAGCCGGACAAACGGTATTGTCTGCCCGACCTGTAAAGCTGAGTCGCATTTTCGGCACCGGAGGCCCGGTAGCGGGCGCTCGGGCGGTCAATCTGTGGGCTACGGTTCGTCATCACCACCGATCCATCAACACCTAGCTCGTGCATGCGCCGGTCGCGATAGGATCCCGTGAAACGCCCCGCGAACAGAGTCTTGCTCACACGGAAACGTCATGAACGCTCCTGAAATTACGAACCGGCAGCTTCTTCAGTTGGCGAGTACCTATTGGCAATGGCGTTGGACGTGGGTCTCCACAACGGCGGCGTTTGCAGTCTTGGGACTGTTCTATGTGCTGTTCCTAAAGGGCGATACTTGGGTTGCCTCCCAAGGGCTAATCGTTCGTGACGAAGCCACCGGAGCCGTCATGCGACTTGGCCGTTTTCAAAGCCAAACTGAGATGAAGGCCGCTCAGGAAACGGTGCTGGAGATGGCGCGCAACGCGCAAGTCCTGCGGGGGGCGTTGGCTACCGTCGGACGAGAGCGAGGCTGGTTCACCTGGCTTTCCGGGGAGAGACCGCCGACCTCCGCAGAAGTCGAAGAGCTGGCCAAAAACGGAATTGAAGTCCGCGCACCGCGAGGCGCCGAGCTAGGCACTACCGAAGTCATCTACCTGGACGTCAAACAGCCGTCACGCGCTCGAGCGCTCGAGTTAAACAAGGCAGTTTGTGAACAACTCGAGAAACGCTTGCAACAAGTCCGAAAGGCGCGCGCCGATGGAGTGATTGCCGAACTGACGACCGCCCGCGCCGTCGCACAGTTGAACCTGGAGAAGGCGACAGAACGACTGCAGGCGATGGAAGCCGAGGCGGGAGCCGACCTAAGTGACCTGCGTGGGTTGACTGACAACAATATCGGTGGCAGCACCAACCGACAAATCCTGGATTCCATCAAGACAGAACTACGGCAGGCCGAGTTGCAACATCAGCAAGTGGCTACGGACCTCAATCTGGCCGCCGAGGCGTTCGAAAATCCAGAACAACTGTTGCTGACTCCCGGCAAGCTGGTGAATAGCCAACCCGGGCTGAAGAAGCTGCGTGAGGGGCTGGCCGACGCGCGGATCGTCAGTTCACAACTGAAGGGCCGTTTCACGCCGTCACACCAGTTGGTCGTTGCAGCCGAGCAAACCGAGGCCCGAATTCGAGAACAACTCCGAGAGGAACTGGGACTGTCGGTCCGGTCTCTGACGAAAGACGAAGAGATAGCAGCCAATCGAGTCAAGCGGCTCAAGCGACAACAGACCCAGCTTGAAGCACGGCTAGAGACACTCGCTCGCATCCGCGCCGACTATGGCAACACGGTTAGCGAAGTGCGCGCCCGCAACGCAGAACTCCAAGACACCGAGCGAGAGTTGGCCCAAGCCCAGGCTTCGCGCGATGCTGCGATCACATCCAGCCTGGTCACCAGATTGGACGCACCCATTATTGGCGAGAGCCCGATTGGCCCGGGACGCAGCACGATTCTGGCCGGAGCGACCCTAAGCGGACTGTTCTTCGGATTGGGAGTCGTCTTCTTACTGACTCCTCTCGACGGCGCCGGTAACTATGGTCGGCGACGAAACGATTACTCCGGTGGAACCGGGCGGAGGATATCTGATCAGTCTCCCAGTTCAGCCCAGGCATCGGCCGCTGCCTCCGCCGAGCCGGCCCCGGCCAGCGGCGCCGGCATGGAATTGCAGCAGGCGATCAAACGCTCCATTTTAAATGGCGGCCAGACGATCACCAGCGCCATTCGGCGATGGCAGCACGGGGAAGACTCCGACCTATCGGCGGCTGCTCCACCAAGCCAATCCGCCACGGAAAAGAGTGCGACGCGAGATCAGGCCCAGCCGGCAGCAACGTCTGCGGATAAGGCGAGCCCCCCTTCGGCATCCGCTCCGACTCACAAAACAACTTCCGGCGGCCAGTCGTCGCCCTCAGCAGGGGATGAACCGGGGACACCAAAGCAGAAAGCGACGTGGTCCCAACCTGACGATGGCGGGTCACGAGAAGCGGCACAATCCGCGATCGCAGCGGCTCTCCAGGGCTCCGCTCCGTTTTCTGAACAAGCATCAACCGCTCCGACACCGAAAACCAGCTAACGGCGTCGGGGCGCCGGAATTCGCACAGCGCCCGGGGGCTGACCAGCAACCTACACTTCATCCTAAACTAAGTCCCAAGGACCTTTGCGGATTGGCCTTGCACTCGCGCGATACAACAAGTCTAGTGATGGCCTCCCACAGCGGAGAGGCTATTTTAGGGATGGAAAATGGTCGAAGCCGACAAGCTTACGAAATCTTATCCAGATCTGCACATCGGGCAGTTCGTCGCCCTGGATCGCGTTAGCTTTCAGGTGGCTCCGGGCGAGATCTTTGGATTGCTGGGTCCTAACGGTGCCGGAAAGACGACCGCGCTTCGAATCTTGAGTACGGTACTTCGCCCGACAAGCGGTTCCGCGCGAGTCAACGGGTTCGATGTCTCGACTCACCCCTATGAAGTCCGGCATAGCATTGGCTTCGTGTCAAGCAATACCGCGATTTACGACCGCATGACGTCTTGGGAGATGGTCGAGTATTTTGGCAAACTCTACGGCATCGACGCGGAGCCACTGGAAGAGCGGATGAACCATGTCTTTGACCAGCTTCAGATGAACGAAATTCGCGACGTAGCCGGCGCCCGGATGTCGACGGGCATGAAGCAGAAGGTTTCCATTGCCCGAGCGATCGTCCATGATCCCCCGGTACTGGTTTTCGATGAAGCGTCACTCGGGCTGGATGTTATGGTCGCACGTGCCTTGCTGGACATCATCGGCGAGCTACGGGAGAACGGTAAATGTATCATTTTCTCGACACACATCATGCGAGAAGTGGAACGGCTCTGTGATCGAGTTGCGATTCTTTACCACGGACGCATCTTGGCATCGGGCACGCTTCCGGAGCTCGCCGAGCAGTTCCAGGAAAGAGACTTTGAGGAGCTGTTTTTTCGGCTTCTGCAGGAGTCCGATGAAGAGCGGTTGCGCAACGAAGAGACCGGCAGCCTGAGTTTTCCACCCAATTTGCCCGAAACCCAAAGTTGATTGCTACTGCGTGAGCTGGTGGGAAATGCCATGAATTGGAAACACGTTCAATTAATCTTTCGGCGCGAAATGAGTGATCAGCTGCGCGATCGCCGCACGCTGTTTACGATTACAATCCTGCCAATTCTGCTCTATCCGCTCATTGGCATGCTGATGATGCAGATTGCTCAGTTCAATCAGGAGCATGCCGTTCGAATTCGCGTGATCGGTGCCGAGCATTGGCCACAGGACTTGCCGCTGCTCGACGAAAAACAGGCTCTGATTAGCCGGACCGGTTTGAAGGATATGTCGCGACTGGTGGAATTCGAAACCGAGACGTGGCCCGACGGAGACGTGCAGGATATCGAGGAGAGAGCCCGCGCGGCGATTATGCTCGATGAAGTCGACGCGGTGTTGTTGGTGGAACCCGAGTTCGAAAAACGACTGGCATCCCGTCTGGCTTCCACACAGAAAACGGCGCTCGAGCGCGCCGGCGACGCAGCGCCGTCAGCCAGTCGCGACGACGCCCTGGTCGATGCGCCAGTCGACGCGGCCGAGCCCAATTCGGTCGTTACGGAAAAGGCTCAGTCCGGCAGCGCGGTTGACGGCCTGCAGTTGGTGGCCAATCTGGCCAGAGACCATTCCCAAATCGCGCAGCGGCGATTGGAGCAGATTTTAGATCGGTGGCGAGAGGCATGGGTCGCGGGCCAGCTCGAATCGGCGGGTATGAATCCGCGTTTGGTTGAACCGATTCAGTTAACTCAGACCGATACGGCTCCCAGCTCGGTGCGTCGCGCGATGCTCTGGTCGAAGGTGCTTCCGTTTGTCATGCTGATTTGGGCAC
>JANQJJ010000069.1 GCA_028281725.1 Pirellulaceae bacterium
ATGTCGTCTTTGGCAGAGTCAATTAAGACAACACGTTTGGGCATTACTCATCCATAAGTTCACGTATCGCATCATTTGCTTCAGTGAGGCGTTCGGGAAATCGCTCAAGCTCATCCATGCGCTGTTCAAAAAGCTGTTGCTGATCCTCGGATGGTTGAATTGCCTCACCAGATTCTGCAATGCTATCCCAGATCCTGTGCACCAGTTCAATCCGCTCAGCCACAGGCAGTTGCAGAATCTCACTGGGAATCTGTTGGTCGCTCATCTGTTTTGGTCCAATGCCAACTCTTGGGTCTTAAGAAGCAATTTCGACACTTCTCGGTGAACACCACCAGCGCCCACGACTCGTTCCCGGGCTCCCGCCTGGCAGCGCAGGGTCTTCGAGCCTCTGCCTCGTCCGGGCTCCACCTATTTTTGCTCTCACGGGCTCGCAGCGATGACCGGCAGAACCGGCAAACACTCGGTGACGAGGCGGAGCCTCGGAACCAGACGGAAGTGTTCACCGAGACGTGTCACAATTATATCCTCGATCATCCAGAATTGGAATTTCAACCGCGGCGAGGGGATGATCTAGCCAGACCATTGATGATGACTGAGGCGCAACCCCAAAAAGCGGTTTGGATTCGGGCGACCGCGCGATGCAGCATCATAGAGAGCGTTGGCAATTCGCAGTCGCCATGGTTTTGAAGTAAAAACCTGGACATCGTCCGGCGATTCTACTGGGCGTCCTTGGATTTCGATTTCATGACGAAACCGACGATGACTAGGAGCACGTAGGTCACGCCGACTACGCTGACCAGCCAGCCAGCGGTGGCATCCCTGGCCTTGTCGATAACCGCCACCGTGGCTGCGGCAAGAGCGCCCAGCACGGAGATGCCCATCAACACGTTCCAAAGCAGCATCCTGCCACCGGTAGGTTTCTCGGCACCCATCAAGGATTTGCTGTTCATCATCATGAAGAACGTTACGTAAGCGACAGGCAATAGCATCATGCCGAAGCTGGACGCCAGAATCGCCAGCCAGAGCTTCGCAGGCCCATCCCAGATCAGTGGCCACGCTGCGCCCGATACTCCTGAAACCAGGCAGCCGATCGTAAACGCCGGACCGCCCTGTTCGGTCCCCAGCATCTCACAAAAGGCGTAGCCGTTGATCAACATCAGGATAATGATCGATGAAAATCCCATGGCGAAGACCCCCAGACCAAACACATAGTTGGCACTGCTTTCGCCGAGCAGGGGAGCAAGCGACTGGGAAAGCTGAAACGCGTTGCGTTGGACCAGTGAAGAGACGATGCGCTTTTCAACCTCCGGCAGGCCGGCGGTGGCTTGCAGTTGACGGACCAGTTCCGCCTCCGACTTACCCTGAGAGATATTGTCGTAGTCCTTCTCGCTTAGGACTTCCCTCAGCTTGGCAACCCGCTGCTCCACCTCCGCGGGAGAAACCTCAGCCGGCTCGCCTTCGGTTTCCAGTTGGATTCGCGCCAAGAGCGTTTTATGGGATCCCATAAAAAGTGGGCTGGTTACGAACGTGTCCAGGTCATCACTGAGGAAGGCGTCGTCCACCTTGGCATGAAAGCTGGCTGCCGACGCGATGACAACGCAGCTGGTTACCACGATGTAAGGGATCGCCATGCCGGTGCAAAGATCGAAGCGAGCTAGCCCACGAAACGGCTTGTTCCACCCCCGATTCAACATCGAGTACGGCAATAGAAAAGTCATGTTGACGCCGACGGCCGTTGCTGCCGCGCCAATCATGACCGCCCGCTGCTCTTTGACGACTCGAGCAGACCAGAATTCCTGCAGAGCCGCCGGAAGCGAACTCACCAGCTCCGCCACATCCCCGGTGGGCCTGATCGCCTGCCCCAGATCAGGAACAAAGCCCGAGAAGACATTTCCCCAATCCAGCCCACCAGTGCTGCCCAAGTAGATGACGACGCCGAAGAAGCAGATCACGATCATGCCGACGAGTGCCTTGAGAAAGATGTCAAAGACTTTGGCACTCAGGCCCTGCTTGCGATTCATCAGGACGACGCACGACGTGGCCACCAAAATGACCGCCGAGACCGCGAGCTTGCCGGTACCGCTGTCCTGGACGGCATCCCCAATGAGATTCTTTTGCAGAGCGGCGAAACAGAGGCTGAACTGGGGCATACACCAAATCATGTTGGCCATGATGGTCGCGATCAGCCACCCCCAGCCCAGCACCGGATTGATATGTTTGTTGATGGCCCGAAACGGCTTTTCACCCGTCGATAGCGTGACATAGCTAATCGCGCTGAGCATCACCACGCCCATCGCGATTGCCACCAGCTGCAGCCACAGCAGCTTGGTACCACCCAGGACACCCAGAAACAGGCTGCCTGCCAAAGATCCTCCACCGAGTGTGATGGCACTTTGCAGCCAGCCCGGGCCAGACAACTTCACGAAGACTCCCAACGTCGCCATGCCGCCTCGCGCTTGAGCGGCGACGAGTTGCTCACGATCTGCCGTTACTTTGGATGATTCCGCCATCGAAATAAGTGCCTTTCCACCATGCCGACCTGAACCGAAGTAGGCCAACAGGTTAACTTGAAACGCGCGCGTTTGGGACCTCCCAACGCGATTTCTCAGGATCTCACCTGATTTTTCGAAATCGGGCGGCAATCATGCGAACCTGGTTCAAGCTTTCCCAATCCTGGGTATTCTTAACGGAATCGTCGGGCGTCATCCATGGGGAGTTGATTGGCTGTGAGCGGAATACAAGTATCAGAGAAGCTGGAAATCCCTGAAGACGAGCTTCAGTGGTCCTTCGCTCGCAGTGGCGGTCCTGGCGGTCAGAACGTCAACAAGGTCAACAGCAAAGCAACGTTAAGATGGACGCCCGGTGGCGACACCTTGCCCGTCCCGGTTTGGAATCGATTCAAGATCCATGCCAAACGTTTCCTCACGACTGAGGGCCAAGTCGTCATTCAGTCGCAAGAGCATCGTGATCAGGCACAAAACATCGAATCCTGCCGCCGGAAGCTGAGAGAACTTCTGCGGGCTTCGTTAAAACCACCCAAACGGCGCATCGCGAGCCAACCCACCCGAGCCTCTCGCCGCCGTCGACTCGACGCCAAACGTCGGCAGTCCGAGAAGAAAAAATCGAGACAGTCGAAGGATTTTGATTGAGCCTATGAGGATACCGCCAGGCCCGGAGAAATCGCCACCTACCCTCGAAGTCGAAGGCCCAGCGGCAGAGCTTCACCAAGAATCTGATTGGCCTCTTCCCCATCGAGTTGCCCGCCATCTCGAACGAGTGCCTGGTAGTGCTGCGGCGCGTCGACACGACGGAGTGCTTCGAGCGACTGGCCGCGCACGTCGGAGTCGATGTCTCGATAGCGATCGCCTACACGGCGTGAACAGAGCATGATCGCCAGCGGATAGTTGGCATCTTCCGTCCTCGTCCGAACTAGTTGCTCCACCCAGCTCGAGGCTCGCTCCGAATCGATCACGCAGTTCAGCGGGCCGTACGTGGGTACCCGAGAGCCCAGCCGCCCAAGCGCCCACAGCACCGCCGACTGGCATGGCGCCCACTTTTTTTTGCCGAGCAAATCCAACAACCAGTCTCCGAGTTGCGATTTCTCCGACCCAGGCAGCAACTCCAGAGAACCGACGAGTCTCAACAGTTCGATTAACTCGGTCGCGGTCGTCCCACTGCCGCCCTTGGCCCGTCGTGCCGGATCCAGCACCCCCCGGAGCGGACCGGCGATTTGCTGATAAACCGTCAACTGTTGCCCTGCCGTAAACCCGCCCGCGATGCGTCGCCACAAAATCAGTGCTTCGTTGCGAGAACTAACCGCTGAAAAGGCGAGCTTTCCATGCAGGGCCCGCCACGACTGAGCGACTCGCCAATCGTCCGCCGCCAATCCATAGCCGGGTCGGAGAGAATAACCTAGCAGGTTGAGCCAGCGCGCTTCATGCGCAGCACTCTTGCGCCGCCCTGCCTCCCATTCCATCAGGCCTTCCCAAAGGGTTCTCAGCAAGTGGGGCGGCCAATCGCTACGGCGAATCTCCAATGAGTCTGCCAACGTGTGCATCAGCTTGGAAGGCTTCAGGGTCCCCCGTGCGGAAAAGACGTCCGCTAGCGCACTCCTGGCAAGGCGTTCGATTCGATCGTCGAGGATGCCGGAGTGATTGGCACTCAGTTCCGAACCCTGGTAGTCGGTTTGCGTGCTGCCGCGCACATCAAACTCAAGTTTCCAACGATGGTCGGTGGTGCTGGAATGGCAGTACATCTGGAGCGTGCCAATCTGACTCAACTCCACCTCGATGAATACCGGCAGCGTCTCTCTGCGACGTCTGCCCGAAAGCTCAAGCACGGTGCGAATCGGAGGGAGAGCAGCGAAGTGTTCGTCGTCCAACTCCACGTGATCGCCAACTTGCTGGGCCAACCGCGTGCTCGAGTAGACGATCGGAAACTGAACGGGAGTACCGATCGCCAAATCCATCGGCAGTCCCCGCAAACTGAATTGCTCGCCAGGGCTGGCTGAACCGGGTACGATACAAACCGCCTGAGGTGGATCGCTTGACGTCTGGAGGTAGTACGAACAGGCCAATTTGGCTTCGATCTTTACCCCCTCCCCTCGGCGAACCTGACCAAAATAAGCAGCTCCCATGGCTACTGCCAACTCGAGCCGTTCCCCATCGAGAACGCCCGGCCGCCAATCTTCCGAAACATCGTCTTGGCCTGCGAACCAATGACTGACAGCCGTCACGACACGATCGCACAACTGGCTGCTGGCCATGACGCCACCGTTGAACAGAATCCAGTCTGGCATGGCGGCTCGCGTATCTCCGACCGCCGCCATCTCTTCCTCGCTCCGACCATCCCGCCGATGCTCCCACAGGAACGCCGCCAGATGCCGTGTGATGGCCGCGTCGCTCGCGAACGGAAGGCCAAACTCTTGAAACCCCGCCGGTTCTCCCTGGGGACGATCATGAAGCGAACAGTGTGGAAAGAAACCGTCGAGGACACATTGCCCAATCTCTTCGGCCGTAATGGCCACCTGCTTTCCACCACCGATCAATCGAGATCCACTACCAGGCAGGTGAACGGTGTAGGCCTCCGGGGCAGACGGCCCTAGCAAAGTCTCTTTGGCGACCCGGCAGGCTTGCCGCAGAGCATCCCAGCTTCGCGGTGGTAACGACTTGCCGCCTGTCAACTTCTGTTCGCATAGTTTGGCCAAGGCCAAATCGATGTTGTCGCCTCCGAGCACTAAGTGCTGGCCAACGGCCACACGGTGCAGCGACAGATGGCTCTGATGGGTTGGGTCGAGCGTCTCGGCGGTCGGACCGTCGGGCTGCGGCTGCGACCGTTTCGACTCGCGAATGCGAATCAAGGTGAAGTCGGTCGTACCGCCTCCAATATCGCAAACCAGAATTGTTTGCCCTGGACAGACCTTGGCTTCCCAACTCTGGCGGTGTCTAGCAAGCCAGGCGTAGAAAGCGGCTTGAGGCTCTTCGATCGGCAGCACACGAGGAAGGCCCGCCTGGGCAGCCGCCTCAATGGTCAGTTGGCGGGCGACCTGATCAAACGAAGCCGGCAGCGTCAACACGATGTCTTGTTCCGCCAGTGGGTGGGCTCCAAACTTTTTTTTCCATGAGGCGCCAATTTGTGCTAGATAGCGTGAGCTGGCCTCGACCGGCGAGAGCCGCTGGACGCCGTCATCACCTTGCCAGGGCAGGATCGGAGCGCGTCGGTCCACTCCGGTATGACACAACCAGCTCTTCGCCGATGCGATCTGCCGTCCAGGAAGCTGCAGACCACGATCACGAGCAAGTGCGCCCACTACCTGCTCGGCGGCCCCGCCTCCAGCCGCCTGGAGTACCGCGGCTTCTTCGGCCAGCGGCTCGTAGAGAAATGAAGGCAGGAGATCCCGAGGCTCGGCCGTGCCAAAATCTACCCACTGTTCAATCGGCAGACCGCGAATACGAGGCTGATCCTCGGACGTGTCGATATAGGAGACGGCGCAATTCGTGGTGCCAAGATCAATACCGACAATAAAACGACTCTGCTGCTGGTCAAACGCGTCAGGTTGCTCCTGCTCGCTCATGTCCGGTCGGCCTCCGAGTCATCGCGTACGTCGAACTCGAGCTTCCACTGTTGATCGTCACGCGTGCTCTTGCACCACAGTTCGAATACCCCTAATTCCGACACGCGACTGGAAAACTGCACCGGTACAAACTCCGTGTCCGGCGCATCCCTCGGGTCCAACGTCAACTCCATGGGGGCCGTTTCAACCAGTTCGTCTTCATCCCAGCCCGAGAGCGTCATTCCCACCTCATCTTCCTTGCGATCAGCGGCCGCAAAGAAACGAAACTTGGCCGCTCGACCAACAACCAGCCCCACCTCTCGACCAGGTACCTCCAACTCGCTGCCTTCCTCCATTCCGAAGGGAACGACGCATACGGCTTGCAGCGGTCTGGGCATACCGGGTATTGCCAGTCCCGCGGTTTCGATACCAACGTAGTAGCTGCGCGCGGTACCGCCACGAATACGCAAACCGCCGCGTTGCTTTGCCCAACCATAGTAGGCCGCGCCGCGCGCGACAGCATGATCCAGATCCTCTGGGCCGCCCAACACCGAAGGCGATTCGTTGCCAGATCGCATGTGGCTCAGTGCATCGCCAAGTCGCTGCCGAAGTGCCGGACTCTTGAAGACACCTCCGTTGAGCAGAAGATGAAGCGGCCGCTCAGGGTCGACCTGATTCGTGGCCAGGAATTCGGCAATGTGGCGGGTAATCGCCGAGTCAGATTCATAGGGCAGCCCGAGTTCCTGAAAACCGGAATTCGGACTTCGCTGCGGTCGCTCATCAGCATTGCATAGAGGCAGGAAACCATCGACCAACAACGCCTGGGCTTCCTGTTTGTTGATTTCGGCGGAGACGGTACCGCCGATCAACTTCGACCCGCGTCCGAGTACCGAGATGGTTTCCGTCTCGACCGCGCCCGGCGAGAGCAACGATTCTTTCGCCCGGCGGCAAGCGTGCCAAAGCGATATGGACTGCCAAGGATTCAGTTGGGTTCCCTTCTGAGCAAACTTGCCGGACACAAAATGCGCCAGAGCAAGATCCATGTTGTCACCGCCGACGAGTAAATGATTGCCAACCGCCACGCGTCTGAGCACCAGTTCTCCGTCTTCTTGCTCGACGCGAAGCAGCGTTAGATCTGTCGTCCCGCCACCGACATCGCATACCAGCAGTTGGTCCCCTTCTCGGGTAACCTGCCGCCATGGATCGCCCGTCTTGTCCAGCCAGTGATAGACGGCCGCCTGCGGCTCTTCCAACAAAATCAAATCCGCTGGCAACCCCGCAGACACCGCAGCCTCGCGGGTCAACTCGCGCGCCGCCATGTCAAAGGATGCTGGGACGGTCAGCGTCACCAACTGCTCTTCCAAAGGAGACTCCGGGTGAGCGGCGTGCCAAGCGTCGACCAGTTGACGCAACAGCAACTTCGATGCTCCCACCGGAGAGAACTTCGCCATATCCTCGGGACCGTTCCACGGTAGAATCGGCGCATGTCGATCCACACCGCCGTGGCAAAGCCAGCTTTTGGCTGCCGCAATGACGCGCTCGGGCTGCTCGGCGGAGACGACTCGTGCATACACGCCGTTGACCGTGGGATAGGTCGGGCAATGCGGAATATCAAACGCTCCCGATGCGTTTTCTTGCTCGGTGGGAATGTACAGGAAGCTCGGCAAGCTGGCTTGCGATTCGGTCTGGTTGGGTGCCGGAGTCCACCAAGGAGGCGGCGGAGGCGCTGGGTTATACCCGGCTGCAGACCTACCTCTACAT
>JANQJJ010000085.1 GCA_028281725.1 Pirellulaceae bacterium
GGAAAGACAACGTGGCTAAAACGCTGGAAATGTCCCCCGAGAGTATCACGATTTACCAGATGGAATTGCCGTTCAACACGGTCTACTCCGAAGGCATCCTCAAAGACGCTCAACAGTCGCCTGTTGCCGATTGGCCCACCAAACGCAGCTGGCAACAATATGCCTTCGAAGCGTTTGCCGAGGCCGGCTATGTGCAAAGTTCGGCATATACGATGATCAAGGATCCCAACAAAGTCAGCTTCAGTTATCGAGACAATTTGTGGAAGGGCTCCGATCTGCTGGCAACGGGAATTGCATCGTTTGGGCACATCTCCGGTGTCCACTATCAGAATCTACCCGAATGGCATCAGTACATCGGCTCCCTCAGCGAGGGCAAACTGCCTCTGGGCCGCGCTTATCAACCCACTGCTCGGCAGACGATGATCCGCGAGCTGATTCTGCTGCTCAAACGGGGCTATCTGGAGCTGGACTATTTTATCGACAAGTTTGGCGTCGATGTTTGGGAAACCTACCAGGAAGTCTGGAGCGAATACGAAAGCGAGGGTTATGTGATCCGCAGTGGCAATCGCGTGGAGCTAACCACCGATGGCCTGCTCCGAGTCGACGGCTTGCTGCCACCGTTCTTCGAAGACGAACATCGGGGAGTGCGTTACACATGATCGCCGAGTTGGTGTTCATGATGGGCGAATACGAAGCCCGCTTTCCAACGGATAGGTGGTATGCCAAGAATCACATGTGGGCCAGCGAGCAAGACGATGGAAGCCTGAGACTTGGTTTCAGTTCGTATGCAGTCCGCTTGCTACAAGATGTCTATTTTCTTGACTTGGTGATCGAGCCTCCGATGGTGCTTGCCTCGCGACAAGAAATCGGTTCTATCGAAAGTAAGAAGGCGGAAAGCAGCCTGTACTGCCCGCTGGCCGGCAAGGTGACCGCACTAAATGAAGCGCTGATTCAAGACCCCACGGCAATCAATTTGGACAGGTACGGCAGCGGCTGGTTGTTTGAGCTCGACACCGCCGGTGCCGATGATAGAAGCGCTTTGCTCCAGCCTGACCAGTACATCGAGCATCTGACGACGGCCTGGGAGGTCGCGCAGCGAACGATCAAGGGACAAGCCAATGCCTAAAGGCAATTTGACGGTAGTTATCTCAGCCGGCCAGAGTCGCAATCCGCAGAAGCGCGAGTTGGAGGAAGCCGTCGCGGCGCTGACCGAAAAGATCAGCGGAGTCAATGTCCTGCGCGTGCCTCACCTGTATGATCTGGCCAAAGACGGCCAGACGTACGCGGCGCTCCACAGCCTGTCAGGCGACTTGGTGGTGCTGGCTTGGCTTTATGATCGTGCCGCCCACTGGATCCTGGATCGCAACGGAGTTCGTGGGCAAGTCGGGGAAGTTCAGCTAAGGCATGAGACAGACGAAGAGGAAGAGGAGCAGGCAGCGCAGGAAGTGACAGAAGACGAGCGCGTCATCGATAGCCAGCCACGCCCAGACCGCCTCATCTACTGCATTGATTTTCGCGTCAGCAACACGCCGGAGGACTACCAGGCCGAAGTGCAGCGCATCCTGGACTCTTCCACCGAAGACGATGGCGACCTGCTGCAAGCAGATGAACTGAACCGTTCGCTATTGACGCTGGAGCAATTGGAAAGATTTGAGAATCCAACCAACGATACCTTCGTAGGCAGTCAGACGACGGGTGACTCCTCCGGGTTGTCAACTCTGTTTGGGACATCCAGTGTGGTTTCGATCGACGAACATCCGAGCCGACGCTGGTACCCGGTGATTGACTTCAGTCGCTGCACCAACTGCATGGAGTGCATCGACTTCTGTCTGTTCGGTGTCTATGGAGTGGATTCGCTGGAGACGATCGTGGTCGAACAGGCGGACAACTGCCGTAAAGGATGTCCCGCATGTAGTCGTGTCTGCCCACAAAACGCGATCATTTTTCCTCAACACAAGACGCCCGCGATCGCCGGGGCACCCGTCGACAGCGGTGGACTGAAGATTGACCTGTCCAAATTGTTCGGTGCCCCCGAAGAAAATGAAGATGCTCTGGAGGTCGCAGCGCGAGAGCGCGACGAGCAGCTAATTCTCGCGGGCCGCGAGGCGGTAGGCAACTCAACTGGAATTGGAGAGCGACTCGCCAAGAGTTCCAGAGAAGATGCCAAGCCGGATGACCTGGACAACCTGATTGATCAGCTCGATTCGCTCGATCTATAGTTTGGACCGTTCGGCCCGGCAACTCGCCAGCCACACGGCACCGCCTACGTCAGAAGACGGCGCGACGGCAGTTTTCGGAGCCGACAAAGATCCAGATCCGCTAGCGCCCGAGGAAACTCGCAGGGGGGCGGCGGCGAAAAGGCCCGTCTTCCTGAGATATTCAGCTGATATGTGGGTACTCGGGGGGTAAGCCGACTACCGCAGACCGGCCAATTTGGCGTAAAATCTCTCGCGCCGTTCCAATCGACTGCAGCGGATGAGGTTGCTGCGTGCAGCGGATGCCTGAGGTTGCGGCATGAGATACGGTCCAACGAGCGGGATAACACCTTAGAAAGAAAACGACAGGGAAGAAGTCGCGTGAAGTCGATCGAAGAGAAGCTACTGACTCAGCTCGAGGAGAAATTCGGAAATCGTCCAGAACTATCTGACGGCCTCGCCTACATCGGGGTGGACTCGGTTGGCATGGCCGAATTGACCGTTGAGATTGAGAAAGACTTTGGAATTGCCGTGCAGGACGATATCGTGAGCGTAGACACCGTCCAGGAGCTGGCTGATTACATCCGCGAGCGGCAGACGACCGAAAGCAGATAGGCCCCGTGAGTGCCCATAACGGCACTGCCTACCTGAAGAATTACTTATCTATTCCCTATTTCCAGGAGACCGCCGAATATGAGTGGTAAGAATTCAACTCGCCGCAGTTTTTTGAAAACGACAACCGCTGCGGCAGGCTGCGCCATCCCCTATATTGCCTGGAGCTCGAAGGCCTTTGCCAACCAGTCAGCCAATGATCGACCGCGCATCGGATGCATCGGCGTGGGCAGTATGGGCAAAGGAGACGCGCGCGGCCACGCCAACTTTGGAGACATTCTGGCCATCTGCGATGTCGATTCGGAGCACGCGGCCCAAGCCAACGCGGATGAGAAGATCGGTAAGGGCAAGGCCGATGTCTACAAGGATTATCGCAAAGTCCTGGAGCGTGATGACATTGACGTCGTCAGCGTCGTGACACCCGATCACTGGCATGTGAAGATAGCCATCGAGGCACTCGAAGCCGGCAAGCACGTGTTTTGCCAAAAGCCGCTGACACTGACGCTGGAAGAGAATCAGCTCATTCGGGCCGCATGTAAGAAATACGATGATCGCGTCTTTTTGGTCGGTACCCAACAGCGAAGTAGCAAGGGGCTTTTCTTGCGGGCCATCAACATGGTCCAGCAAGGGTTGCTGGGCGACATCAAGAATATCACTGTCGGCATCAACGGTGGTGTCGTGGGCGGCCCATTCAAGAAAACCACACCACCAGAACAACTCGACTGGGACATGTGGCTCGGGCAAGCTCCTAAGGTCGACTACATCAAAGAGCGTTGCCACTACCAATTTCGCTGGTGGTACGAATACTCAGGCGGCAAGTTCACCGATTGGGGCGCGCACCACGTCGATATCGCCACCTGGGCAATCGGACAGGACCAGGAGGGCATGGGACCGGTCGAGATCGATGGGACCGATGCCAAACACCCCGTGCCATTCGAACATGGCTACGCGACTGAAGACGACAGCTACAACACGGCTCATGACTATGCCGTCAAGTGCAAGTTTGACAATGGCATCGTGATGAACGTGACCAGCCGAGGTGACAACGGCATACTCTTTGAAGGTACGAAGGGACGCATCTTCGTGAACCGTCAGAAAATCACCGGAAAGCCCATCGAGGAGCATTGGGACGAGGGCAAATTTGGCGAAGAAGAATTGGCTCAGCTGTACAAAGGCAAGCCGTTTGAAGGGCATAAGAATAATTTCTATCGATGCATTCGTGATGGCGGTCAACCAGTCTCCGACGTGTTCACACACGTCCAGGCCATGGCAACCTGTCACTTGTCGGCCATCGCGGCGCGATTGAACCGTGTGATCCAGTGGGATCCCAAATCGGAACGAATCGTCGGCGACGCCGAAGCGGCCCAGTTCTTCGCGCGCGAGCGACGAGAGGGTTTCGATATTCTAAAGGTGTCGTAAGCACGAGTCCCCGACGTCGGGTTTCGGGCACTGCAAACGGGTTCCATAAGTCGCAGGGACATGACGTCCCCGCGCCGGCTGCTCAATTCACTTCTCACTTAGGAAGGTTACCTTGATGACTTTGTTCGCCGGAAAGAAAGGCCTCGTTCTCGGTGTCGCCAACGAAAACTCCATCGCTTGGGCAATCGCTCAGCAAATCTTGGAACAGGGGGGCGAGTGCGGATTCACCCACCTGCCTGACCGGCCGGATGACCATCGGCAAAAAAACCGTAGGCGGGTCGGCAAGCTCACAGAGAGTTACGACGGCGCCAAGTTTCTAGTTCCTCTGGATGTGCAAAACGATGAAAACATTCACGAAGTGATGCAGACCACTCAGCAGGAGTTTGGCAAAATCGACTTCATCCTCCACTCCATCGCGTTTGCCGATCGGGATGATTTGTCCCGCGATACCATCGAAACCAGTCGCGCGGGCTTCAAGCTGGCGATGGACGTGAGCGTTTATAGCTTGCTGGCGGTGTGCAACGCGGCGAAGGACATCTTGAATGACAACGGTTCGGTGGCAACCATGACGTATTTCGGCGGCGAGAAATGTGTGCCGGGTTACAACGTGATGGGCATTTGCAAAGCGGCACTAGAAGCCACCGTCCGCTATCTGGCCTTTGATTTTGGTCCCAAGGGCATTCGCGTCAACGCACTCAGTGCCGGCCCACTTCGTACCTTGGCCGGCCGCGCGGCGGGCGTCGACGACATGCTCCAACTGTATGAATACATGGCGCCCATGGGGCGGAACGTGACTCACGACGAAGTCGGACGAACGGGAGCGTTTCTGCTCAGTCCCATGAGCGACGGTATCTCCGGGGAGATCCTGCACGTCGATGGCGGCTACCATATGATGGGTAGCCCAGGACGATTGCTCGATCGAGTCGCTTCCAAATAGGTTTTCATCCATGGCCGTGCTCGGCGCCGAGTGCACTCTATCAACAGGAACGATCATGATCCGCTGGCGTGCTTTGGCAGCTGTTTTGCCGGTCTTCTTTGCGTTGGTTGGATGCGGATCTCGCGTGACCCGAACCCCGGTCCGTGAGGTTTCCGTAGCCACGAGCGGTGTGGAGCTCAAAGACGTTGCCGGTCCAATGGACGGGTGGCCTGGATGGCGCGGCCCCACGGGCGACGGGCTGGCACCCGACCAAGATTTGCCGACGCACTGGAGTGAGTCGGAAGGGATCGTTTGGAGAGTGGACGTACCTGGGCGAGGCCATGGTTCGCCAGTCGTCGTCGGAGATCTGGTCTTGTTGGCCTCGGCGATCGATAGTCAGCAGAAGCAAGTCATGCTGGCCTACGATCGCAAGACCGGTGAGCAGCAGTGGCAGCTGGTGATCCACGAAGGGGACTTTCCATCGCAACGCGAGATTCACTCGAAAGGAACCAACGCCAACGGGACCGTCGCCTGTGACGGCCAGCGCGCCTACATTGCATTCTTCAACTCCGGCGCCGTGACGGCCACCGCCGTGGATCTGGAAGGAAACGAGGTATGGCGGCGTGAACTGGGAGCGTTCGCATCCAAGTTCGGCTACGCCCCCTCTCCGATCCTGTACAAGTCCTTTGTCATTGTTGCCGTCGACAACTGGGGTGGCGGATACATTGCAGCCCTGGACAGCGAAACCGGCGAAATTGCATGGCGCATCGCCAGACCCGCACAAAATTCCCACTCAACGCCATTGGTCGCTCACATTGGCGGCCGAGATCAAATGCTGATCAGCGGTTGCGATCAGGTCGCTAGTTACGATCCGGCAACCGGCCAGGAGATTTGGTCAACCCGCTGCATTTCCGAGACGACCTGTGGAACGATGGTCGTGCTCGGCGACCGCGCCTATGCCTCTGGCGGATATCCCGAAAAGCAGACGATATGCCTGTCCGCTACCGGAGAAAAGATCTGGGACAACAAAACGCAGGTCTATGAACCCTCAATGCTCGCCTATGGTGAGAGTCTTTTTGCGGTCAGCGACGACGGCATCGCCTATTGTTGGTCTGCCGACGATGGAAAAATGCGCTGGCGTGAGCGGTTGGGAGGCAACTTCAGCGCTTCGCCGGTCGTGTGCAACGGAAACATCTATGTCCCCAACCTGTCTGGCAAGACCTTCGTTTTCAAGGCTTCGCCCGATGGCTTTGACGAAGTAGCGGTCAATCGGCTCGGTTCCGACTGCTATGCCAGTCCCGCCGTGTTTCAAGGTCAGATGTTCTTGCGGATCGGAGTGCAAGCGGGAGGCGATCGGCAGGAGCAATTGGTTTGTATTGGCGGTGGAGGTAGCGTCGATCGCGAGTAGATCACGCGGCCCAAACCAATTGAGCAGCTCGGCGCCCGATGGAGCAAAGATTTCTTTGATTGGCGCGTGCTAGGCCCGCGCGGTTCGCACTGGCCAAACTCATCGGTTGGATACGTCAAAGGTGCGGAACTCGCGGGCTGCGAAGCGCACGCGAGGGCAAGGCATGTGGAAAGCCGCAGCGTATCCCGCGAACTGGGGTGCTCAGCGAGGCTACTTCAGGAGCAGCGCAGAGCCGTTAACCCGATAGAGGTATGTCTGAGGGACGTTGTGGACTATGACGACATGCAGACCAACCAAGGTCGATCCTAGCCACGAAGAGTTGTGTAGAAAATAACTCTGAGTGAGAAAAAGCGAAGAACCTCTGAGTTGCCCCTCCCAGAGGTTCTTCTTTGGTTTGAAGCTTTTGTAGAGAAAAAGCATCAAGTTGCTTTTATAGTAGCGATTCAAAAACATAAATCAAGGTGTTTGCGGATTAGTTTCACAAATTTTTGATGGGACCCGGAAATTATGGCGACGATGTACGGATTTACGGGAAACACGGTTCGGCAGAGCTTACCCAGCAAGCAAACTTGAACCGGTCCCGGGCGAAATGGATCGGTTCACGGCTTGGCGTCGCACGGGCAGGAGGAGGGCTGACGCCGAGTCTGCCGAAGATTGGCCTGCTGGAGTGCCGAGTGGCGTATCGCAGAGCAATCAACACAGGTTCCGCGTAGCCGCTCCCAGTCCCATAGGTCGACTGTGACGATCGATTTGGCACTGGGAACGGCCTGATCGAACACCTGTTCAAGCGAGCTTGCTAGTGGCGGCGAGAAATGCCCCAGCTTTTGCAAATACTCGACCGCTCCGTTACCAGCCCGCAAAGGAATCACGCTGACGTGGCGTACACCTGCCCGTTGAGCAAACTCGATCGAGCGTCCGCACCACTGGATTCCTTCCTCTTCGCTGAGGCCGGGTGGTCGCAATAGCACGAACGTGCGGACGTCGATGTTCCGCCTATGCAGCCAGTCACACGCCCGCTGGAAATCATCCAAGTCCATCTGCTTGTTCAGCGCCGGTAGCACCTGAGGATGAACCGTTTCGAGTCCCATGGCGACCTCCAGCGTACCGCCAATGGCATCGCGGAATCGCAGAATCGAATCATGGATCAGTTTCGGATGATTCTCGACGATGACTCGCTCGAACGCACCGAGTTGTGATGCAATCGGTTTCAACTCCTCGCGTGGTACGTTGGCCGGCGCGAAAAAGTTACTTGCGTTGTAGAGTTTGATCCACTTGGGTGCTTCGGGGCGAGCTTCCGCATTATGCTGCCCGATCGCGGAGCGGATTTGAGCGGTGAGGCTGCCCTTGGGTGTCGGCTCGAGGTGCGTCGATTTCCAAAGATCACACATCACACATCGAAAGCGGCACTCGCTGCCTCGCAACAACACCGTCAATACTTCGGCAACCGCACCGCTGCGATCGGCTGCTTCCCTTTCATGGAGAACATGCAACGGTTCATTGCCGGTGCTCGGGCGAATCGCTGCGGGCCGCAAGGCAACCACCGCGTCGTTATCCAGACGTGGCAGCGCCGTCATCGAATACTCACGAAGTCGTTGTGGTTAAACAAGACCAGCGCCAGACTCTCCCGCGCTCGCAATGCAGGCGATTGGTTTGCAGGTACATCCGTTTTCGCACCACCCTGGAACGAACTGAGTTCATGCGGCTTGCTCAGAACGTCGCTTTGACGGTCAAGAAATTCAGTACAGCTGGCCAGTTCGTCCTCGGTCGGCATGCGGGAGAGCGTGGCCCAAAACAGTCGGCGCGTAAACTCCGCTGAAGAGACGCCTTCCTTTCCCTCCTCGGGCTGAGCCAAGTGGCCGGCCAACCTGCGGGCCATGCTGCGAGCCAGCGAGCTGTTGATCAAAACGAGTGCCTGTTGCGGAATCACACTGGGGCGACGGCGATAACACTCGTTGGGACTGGCGGCGTCAAATACAACCAACATCGCCATCTGTTTCTCGTAAGCATGCCGAAAGTAGAGACTTCTGCGTGGAATGGATTCTCCCAATTCGAAATCGATATCGGGGCCGGAAAAACTGTGATCGAGCGTCTGCCCGAGTGCCAGCAGGCTATCGCGCATCTGCTCGGCGTCCAGGCGTCGCACGTTGGCTCGCCACAGTAGGCGATTGTCAGGATCAAGCTCCTGGTTGCGAGCGTACCGGACGTCGGCCTTGGAACTGCGACCGTAGGCGTCAGAGAGTACGATCAGCCGGTGAAGGTGTTTCATGTCCCAGTCGGTAGCCAAAAGCTCGGCGGCCAGCCAGTCAAGCACGCGTGCCAGCTGCGGTTTCGGTGTTTTCATGCCGAAGTCGAAAACGTTGTCGACTAGGGGAGAGCCGAAATGGCGCATCCAAATATGATTAGCCGCGACCCGGGCCGTGAGTGGATTACGGCGGTCCACAATCCAACGAGCCAGCCCCAGACGCCGTCCGGTACTCGACTTCGGTAGAATTTTTC
>JANQJJ010000149.1 GCA_028281725.1 Pirellulaceae bacterium
GGCTTCCTTCCAAGTTCACGACGAGGCCAATCACTACATCTAGGATGTTTGGAATGCATAAGCCGTTCGATGCGTCGGTGGTGTGCGAAGCTATGAGCTGGCAGCAGTGCCGGGGAGCGATGCCCCATCGGGCCGGTTGTAGTGACCGGTTTTTCAAACGCGTCGGACGGCTTTTGCGTTGGTGGCTGGTGTTCAGTCACCAGGAAGGTTTCCCACCATGGAAACGGTTACTCTTTTTGCCGCTAGATCTTGGTGGCTTGGTTCAACGGCTCTCGGGTTTGCCCTCTTATCCAAGGAGGTCCCGTCATGAGCGCCGAGATTCCAAACTTCGGTCCGCCTGGCAACGATACTTGCCGCGATCCCCAGTTGGTCAGTGTTCCCGTTGTGATTTACAACAACGGAAATATGAACTTCTGGTATCCCGAGGCGCTGGACTATTCGTCCGCCAATCGGCTGGTCTGGTCGTTGATCGAATCGGGTGACTATGCGCGCCGTATCGATCTTCCCATGATCCTTCCGCCACCGGACTGGATTCTTGAGGAGACGGACAATTTGGATCTGCTACGCTGTGAGCCTTTTCGTCTGAAGCTACTCGTCGATTCCGAGTAGCCGCACCCGATCAACAACACTGGCCGAAGGCACGTTCTTCTTCGGCCCAGAGGCCGCCGGCAAGCAACAAGAAATCGCGTATGCGATTGCTGGGACGGCCAGCGGGGAATGGGCGTTGGTGACGCCAGTGTTGTTCGGTTCGTTCTTTTCATCTGAACCGAGACCCAACGACTGCGCGCAGACCAATCAAGACTTCTTGCCGAAGCTCCTTGGTTGGTCTGTCGTCAGTCTTCGGAGCCGCGTCGGTCGCCGTACACACTTCGCGCAGCGCCCCAGGCGGCTGGCCGACGCGGTGAATGGAGGCTGATGCAGACCTAGTGCTGCGTGTCGAGGACGATGCCTTGAATGTGCCATCCGGCGTCGGTTGTGTTGATAACGAAGCCGCTTGGTGGCAGATGCTCCGAGATTTCTTGATAGTGTGGAAGATCTACCGCGGCGGCAATGGGCGACGCGCCGCGTTTCCTCAACCACTCCAGCGCCGCTGAAAGCAGGCTATTGCGATCACTCGGCTCGCCCGTGCGAATCAACTCGTAGGCTGCTCGGTAGGCGCGGCCGGTCTGAATCTGCCATGCACAGCGAGGTTCGGCGCCAAATCGCTTCAGCAGTTCTGCTGCCACGCGTTGGTACTCCGAGTCGAGTATCAGTGGAGACTCCGTTGCCAGCTTCGCTTTGGAAATCGTATTTTGCATGATGTCGAGATTGGTTGAAAGCAGCAGATAATCGTCCACTCCGGCCAGCGTCCAAGTCTTCAGCCACGGAGCCCGAGAGCCCCGCGTCTGCTCGGACGCCTTGCCATGCCATATCCAATCGGTACCGGAATCGGCGCGCCGCGCGCTGGGTTCTTTCCGAAAGGCACGATTGAAAACATCTTTTATGGCTTCCAAATCGTGCACCTTGAAGACCAGCAGACGATGGTCCCTATCGACCTGGCTACATTCGGCGAGCACGTACATGTCGCCGGTGAAGAGCGGCAACAGTTCACCAGCTACGTCAATTCTCGGACCGTTTGGATCGAACTTGATTCCCTGGAGCACGTCTTCGAAGACTCCGCGCGTTCCGGCCAATTCGTCGAAGAAGTTGGCTGATCTCGAGAATGCCTCTTGCACGTTCCAGTGCAGCGCCGTGACAGCCGCTGTCGTCTCACTGACAAACTTCGGAGGCTCCATAAGGATTCGATTCGGAAAATCTAAGATGCCCGCAGCACTGGGAAGTGGACGATCGGCCAATACAAACGTGCGGTGGGTCAGACCGAGTTCTCCCAGCGCGATCTCTCCGTAGACGCCCGGAACACTCTCGAATCCGGTTTGCCGAAATGCCGAGAGAATATCGCCAGAGGACTTCTTGCCGCCCCGGTTGCCGGTTCCCTGCAGTCTCTCCGCTAGACGAAGCGGCCGTACAAAAAATTGAATATCGCATTCAGTCTGAGCCTCCGCTTCCTCGGTCGCGTTGAGCAATTCGCGTCGCCCCCGCACGAGCGCTGGGTCGTGCTGCAGGGAACCTTCCGAACCTCCGTGATTCAATCGGTCAATCATCGCCTTCAGCGCATCGACATCGTCACTGGCCAGGAGGAGACCTTGGGCATGAGCCACAAAAACGACCCCAGGCCGCGACTCTCCGTCGATCAAGCCCTCGCCGCTGGCGACGATGAGCTGACGAATCTCGACGCCCGAATGATCGCGACGAGCGGTGTGCGCATTGGCCAGGCGATCGAACTGCGTAATCGCCGCTTGGTAGTCCTCGCCGGAAACATCCGCGATGCATGCGACGCTGAGTCCCGGACGTCCACCTCGGCTACTGGGCAACCAGGCGAGAACGATGCGTCCGCTGAGAAGTTTGACCCACTGGTCCTGCTCAAATCCGAAAACCACGTTGCCGGCAGGAGTTCGGCTCAGGAGGGCTTGCCACCCGCGGCTTAGCAGCGGCCGGAGAGCGGGATGGGATGCGAGTCTTGAGAGCTCGGTGCCGCGCCAGTTGTCACCCAGTCGCGGCGCGTCTGGCGTCGCTAACATCGCCTGAGCGTCTGCCGGCAACAATCCGTACAGCGTTTGTAGCGCTGCCACGCTTCTCCGAGTGCCTGCGTCAGTGGCCCCAGTGCCTAACGGCGTCACCGCAGTGGACAGCTCGGCAAGAGGAGATACTTCCTCTGCGGATCGGAGCCGAATGATGGCGAGAATCGTGCCACGGCGATCGGCTTCCAGCACCGGGTCTTGACCGGGATCGATTCGAGTGCTGACGATTGTTTGCACGCCAGCAAGCTGCGTTTGCTGAAACGCAGGGTCGGGTAAATAGATGACCTTGGTTACCAGATTGCCGGCTTGGGCTTGATCAAAGTCATCGACTGTGAGGGTGATCGGAATGGCGTTGAGGCTGACGTATGTCTGAGTTCTGCCGCCTGAGGGGTATACTTCCGCCGTGGCGAAAAACTGTTTACCAGGAAAAGCGGTAACGCCATCGAACCTCAATTTGGACGACCAACCCGCCGGTACCGTGTGTCTGGACGGAACCCGAGCCGCGGTCGCTTGGTCCAAGATGTGTATTTTGAGTCCCGGAGGTCCTTTAAAGTGGAGCTGGACGTCGGACGCGTGCGACTCGCCATCAGGGGCATTGAAGCGAGCGGCTTTTTCGCCGGCATCGCTATTGTCCCGCTGCGTTATCCGCACCAGCCGCGATCCACCGCGCCGGAGAGTGACCATCTCTTGGTCGATTTGCAGTCCATCATGCTGCCCATCCACTTCGATGATGTATTGGCCCGCCGCAATGCGAGTCTTGGCATGACTCCCCCCGAGTACCGTTAGGTGTATTGCGATTTGGCCATCATCCGCCCGCCTGACGACGACTTTGGCATCGGCCCACGATTCGATGACCAGTGTCCCTTTTCGCATCTCCAGAACGACCGCAACTCCCGCAGAGATTAGAAGGAAAAAGCCGATCACGACGCCGATCAACCGGCGGTGTGACGAGCTACCGCGCCGGGTGGGTTGCGGCTGTTCGCTTGGGATCTTCTCAGGCGGCGAGACTTGAAGAGGTTGCTGAAGATGAGCGAGCCAACGCCCCAACAGATCACTTACCTCGGCAGCCGATTGAAAACGCTCGCTGGCGTCCTTGGCAAGCAGACGCTCGATGATCGACTGGAGCCAACTCGGCACATCGGGATTTACACTCGCCAGCGAGCGCGGACGGTCGTTGACAATCCGGTGCAACACGCCCATGGTCGTCTCAGAGCGAAACGGCGAACGACCTGCGCACATGAAGTAGAGCAGGCTGCCGAGACTGAAAAGGTCCGACCGATGATCAAGATCGTTTCCACGCGCTTGCTCGGGAGACATGTATTGGGGAGTCCCTGCAATCACGCCGCTTTGTGTCATGTTTGCGTCGTCCGCTGCCCGCGCCAGTCCGAAATCGGTGATCATCACCCGTTCGATACCACCAGCTAACAAGATATTGGCCGGTTTGACGTCGCGATGCACCAGCCCCTGGCCATGAGCCGCTGCCAGCCCTGACGCGATTTGCATGCCGATTCGCAAGACTTCTTGGATTTTCAGGGGCCCTTGCTCCTGAACGCGTTGTTCCAACGAGCGACCCTCCACAACAGGCATAATCAGATACGGTATTCCCTGTTCTTCATCGACCGTATGAATGGGAATCACGTGCTCGTGGACCACCGCGGCCGCTGATTTCGCCTCCCTAAAGAAACGGCTTCGCGCTGCGGCGCTGGTAGCCAAGTGCGGCGCCAGCACCTTGATGGCCGAATGCCTGCTCAGAGCCGGATCGTAACCTCGCATCACGATGCCCATACCTCCGTGCCCAAGAATCTCTCTGACCTCATAGCGACCGAATCGTCCAATCGATTGCGGATCGTCAGATTCAGTCAGGAAGTCCAATCGTCGTGGCCGCTCGTGCTGATCGATGTCCCCGGAAGGTACGCAGTCGCCGGGCTCATCGGGCCGTAAGTACTGTCGAACGTCCTGCATGCTGATGCCGGTTTCAGAAATCCGTTCCAGTTTTGTCTGGCAGTCCGGACACGTTTCCAAGTGCGCTGTGACTTCCCCCAACCGACGATCGACCAGCTCGTCCGTCAGCAGCTTTCTGAGCGTTTCATCATCAAAATGAATTTCATCGTCGTAGTAGAATTGGGTAACCATGGGTTTCTCCTTTTAGTCAGGCGCCGCCACGTCTTCAAACCGTTTAACCTCGTCTCTCAGACGTGCAAGCACGCGGCACCTCGCTATCCGCACCGCGCCAGGCGACTTGCCAAGAATTTTCGCTACGCATTCGTAGGACTTGCCCTCAACTCCCGTTAACCAGAATGCCTGCCAGGCTTCGTCACTGGTCATCGTTTGAACCCGACCGGCCGCCCAACGAAATACTTCTCGGCGGTACTCCAGTCCAAATGTCGTTTCGGCCTTGCTATCGTTTGCCGGTTGTTGGCTCAGCAATTCCATGACTGCCGTATCGCCCGCACCGACAGGATCTCGCTGCCGCGACAGATAGTTGATCATCAGGTTGCGTGCGATTCGAAACAGCCATCCTCGAAAAGAGCCTCGCTGGCAGTCTGGATCAAATCGACCGATTGCTTTGCCTAAAGCTGCAAAGACCTCTTGTCCCAGATCCAGCGCATCGGCATGCTGCATTCCCTTGGCGCGAGCCAAGCGGTAAACCAGCGGTTCATAGATAGCTACAAACTCGCTCCAAGCTTCATGTTGCGACGAATCGCGAAGCTGTAACAACAACGATTGCCGAGTCTCTGGGCCTTGCAATTCTGATCTCCTACACCAGTTACACACATCGACGACCAAATTGTTTCGTCGAACCCCGATTTTAGCGAACCTTTTCAGCCCAGCAGGTCGCTGCTCCGCTTAGTCCGCCGCGTGTGTTGAAGCCCTCGCCCGTAGCGCTCCAGCAGGCCCGAGGCGCCCGTAATAGCGAGCCAAACACCGAGTTTCGGTACACCCAAGTAGCGAAATGTGAAGGGCTCAAGGCAGACGCGCCTGTGAGGATGCGAACGCTCCCGACTCGCGCCGGATCAGCAGCAGTTGACTTGAGCTTCGGTGATGGATGGCGGAAAAGCGGGCCCTCATGGCGGGCCTGACAGTGGGTCTTCGCCGCCAGCCCCCTCAGTTGCTGGCGTATTTCCGCAGGGCATCTATACTTGAGACAAAAATTGTCCCTTTTCCAATGGATTCCCAGCTGTGCGATTATTAACTCGTTCTGGTCTGTTGCTCTATCTGATCGGCGTTACATGCTGTTCTGCATGTGCGGAAGATATTCTAGTAATCGTAGGCGGAGGGCCGCGGCCATCAAGCAACCAAATGTCTTTGGAACGGAATGTCGTCTTCGCGCAGTCGACTCTCGAAAAGCAGGTAGCCGGTCAGCCGACACTCAAAGTGCTTTTCGCCGACGGAGATGCTACGGCACGAGATCTGCAATTCAAACGGTCAGACAACCAACTCTCCGAAGCAGCTGAGTGGATGTCGCTGCTCTTTGGAGAGGATGACCTGCCGATGCAATATCGCGATCATCAGCTGGACGTGCCCCACCAGCCTGCAACACGGGCGGAGTTGAAACGGCTCTTGACCAACCTCGCCAGGAGCATGCAGTCGGGCGATCGTTTGATGATCTACGTTACGGCCCATGGAGGCCCACCGGAAAGTGACTACTACGGGTCGTACGACGACACGCCAGAGGGCAACCAATACAACACCACGCTGGCGCTGTGGGGCAACGACACGGTCGACGCCCAGGAATTCTCACACTGGTTGGACCGCTTCGGACCGGAAGTCAGCGTCACGATGGTCATGACTCAGTGCTATTCAGGCGGATTCGCGAACACGATTTTCAACAACGCCGATCGGCGGCAGGGACTCAACCGGCGGCCGCGATGTGGCTTTTTTGCTCAGCGGCATGATCGTCCGGCCGCCGGCTGTACGCCAGACATTGATGAGAGCACTTATCAAGAATACAGTACCTATTTCTGGGCGGCGCTGGGCGGCGTCGATCGGACGGGCAATCCGATCGAAGATGTAGACTACAGCGGCGATGGTGTGATTCAATTTGCAGAAGCCCACGCCTATGCGAGCCTGCGAAGTCGGACGATCGACATACCGATTTCTACCAGCGAAGTCATCCTGAGGAAATATAGTCGCATCGCATCGCCCACCACGCGCGGTGCAGCAACGGAGCGCCCAGGTGGTCTATTCAACATGCTCTTTGGTGGAACCCAGCCGACCGACGACACACGATCGACGTCCGGCGCGGACGATCTGATGGATAGCGCCACGTCGCTGGAAACTGCCGCAGAACTGGCGAGCGTGGAGCAGCGGGCGGTGATCGATGAGCTGGTTCGTGAACTAGAGATCGACCCGGTCGCTGACTTGAAAGCGATTCGAAGGCAACGCAAACGGGCCGCGGCGCGATCAGCGACAACTGCCGGGCGGATCCAACGCGAGCACCAACGGCTCGAGCAGTCCCGAACGAATTTGCACGAAGCAGTACTAGTCGAGTGGCCCGAGCTTGGGGCAGGGGGCTTTTCGCCTACGATGGGGCTGTTGCTAGATGAACAAGCCGAATCCTTCGTTGATTTTATCCAATCGACTCCCGAAAGCGCGGCAATCAACTTACGCCGGAACAAGCTCAAAGAACTCGAGGCGGAACTGACGGAGAAGAAAATCGTGGAAGCCCTCTGGTTTAGGCTCGTCAATGCGGTCGAGGTCATTCTGCTCCAACAGAATCTGGCCAAAGTGGCTCCCGCAGAAATCGTCGAGCATTATCAGGCGATTGTTGAACTGGAACATGCCTCGTTTTGATTTCAGCGGAGCGTTTTTTCAACGCCGGTTGTTTCAACGCCGCGTCGCACGGTAAGTCGGGCCGTTATCAGGTGGCATGGATTGGTGCCAAGCCAGCAGAGCATTTGTCATGCGAGTGACAATGCCTGGGTGCTCGGCAGCCAGATCGCGTGACTCCTCTGCGTCGGCTTCCAGATCGTAGAGCAGTACGTCCGTCCCGTCGTACTCGCAGAGCAACTTCCATTTGCCCTCGCGCATGGCCAGATCGGGTAGATCGTCCACTCCGTAGAAAGCATCCCGGTCAGGAGGACGTCTGAAAAAAATCGCTTGCTCCCGTGAGGCGGTCGACCGGCCAGTTAGAACTTCGGATAGCGGCTCGCCATCGAACTCCACTTGGGCACCGGCAACACCAGTCGCTTCAACGCCGGCAATCGCCAGCAGAGAGGGAACCAGATCGACTGCAGAGAAGACCGACTGGCTGTTAACCAATCCCGCTTGCCTCGGGTCCATCAAGCCTGGGCCCCACGCGACCAACGGCGACCGGATACCGCCTTCAAACAAATGCGTCTTGTACCCGCGTAGCTTGCCGGCCGAGCCAGCTCCCTGTTCGGGTCCGTTGTCGCTACAGACTAAGATCAACGTGTTGTCGCGCAGGCGGTCACTACCACGGATGAAATCAAACAAAACTCCCAACTGCTCATCAGCCGTATCGAGTACGCCGTGATAGAGCGTTCTCTTGGCCTGATCGCCACGACGCGCTGCGGGCGGAAAGTAGGGGGAGTGTACGTCGTCGGGCCACAAATTGACATAAAATGGTCGGTCATCGGCCACCGCCAGCTTGATGAACTCGATTGCCGCGGTCGTAAACGACTCGGTTACGCGAGAGCGATCTTGCCAGGTAATTTCGCCGCGTCCGAGCTGGTCGGATCCCAGAGTATGTTTCTTGGGAGGCTGGCCATCGTAGGCGTCTTTGAGAGCCAATACACGCGGCCCCAGCCCTTCAAAGTTCGTCAACGATTTGTCGAAGCCATATTCGGTAATCAACGGCGCCTCGCCCACGTCGCGTTGACCACCCATATGCCACTTGCCGAAGTGACCGGTGGCGTAGCCGGCATCCTGCAGGAAGCGAGCCAGCATGGGAGCGGTCGGGTCCAGCCACTGGGCCATACCACGATCGATGTTGTTCTTGCGATGGTTCAAGAAAGAGGTGATCCGCCAGCGCTGGGGATATTGGCCCGTCGAGATTGCCACGCGCGAGGGTGAGCAGATAGGAGAGTTGACATAAAACTGCTCAAAGCGAATCCCTTCGGCAGCCAACCGGTCGACGTTTTCGGTTTGCACTGCCGGGTTGCCAAAGCACGAAAAATCGCCCCACCCCATGTCGTCAATAAAGACGAGCACCAGGTTAGGCCTCTCGTCAGCGATTCCAGTCCCGGCACCCAAGAGCGAAACCAGCAGCGCACCCCCTACGATCCAGGACTTCATTTACGGGTCTCCTAAGCTGGAACTAAGCATCGCTACGGACGAAGCATCAGGGTGGCCGGTACAGGATGTCCGCGGACCGCCGGACGCCTGGGCACTGCGACTACTGCACTTTCCGATATTGGCTCTGCCACCGGGCAGGCATGACGGCCATGTCCGAATCATCATCGTAGTATGTTTGAAGTCTGGCTAGCTCGGCCTTGAGTTCCGCCACGGGCCCCGCATACTCCGGGTTGTCGTATTGATTCACCAACTCATCAGGATCCATTTTCAAATCATAGAACTCCCACTCATCAAACTGATAAAAACGAATCAGCTTGTAACGTTCTGTGCGAACTCCGTTGTGCCGCGCGACCATATGGACACTCGGATATTCGTAGAAGTGGTAGTACAGCGACTTGCGCCAGTCATCGGGTGTCCAGCCTTCCAGCAGAGGCACCAACGATCTACCTTGCATGTCGTCGGGAATGGCGGCACCGGCCACTTCTAAGAAAGTCTCCGCATAGTCCAGATTCTGAATCATCGCGTCGTGGGTTGTGCCGGGTTGGGTCACGCCCGGCCACTTGGCGATGAAGGGCATTCGCAATGATTCCTCATACATCCAACGTTTGTCGTACCAACCGTGATCGCCCAGGTAAAAACCTTGGTCGGAGGAGTAGATCACGATGGTATTGTCTGCCAAACCAGCTTGCTCCAGATAGGCCATCAGCTGCCCGACCGAGTCATCCACGGTTTTGATGCAACGCAGATAGTTTTTCATATAACGTTGATACTTCCAGCGCACCAGATCTCGGCCTTTCAAGTTGGCTTGGCGAAAGGCTTCATTCTTGGGACCGTAAGCAGCATGCCACGCTTCGAGCTGCTCTGAAGTCATCTTCTGCATGTTGCGAAACGCTGACTTGTCTGTCCCCTTTTCCTTGTCCGGTTCGAATCCTTCCGGTGGATCGACAAAAAGATCGAATACCAGGTGCATGTGCCGATCGATTTCCATCTCCTGGTTCCGCGCCGGCGACGCATTGTCTTCGTACTGATCAAACAGCGTGTCCGGCTCCGGAATGTCGACGTCATCATAGAGATTGAGATAGCGAATTGGCGGCATCCAACAGCGGTGCGGCGCCTTGTGTTGGCACATCAGCATGAACGGCTTGTCTTGGTCACGCCCTTCCTTGAGCCAGTCAAGCGCAAACCCCGTAACGACATCGGTGCAATACCCGTCGTACCGCTGACGACCTTCGGGACCGATCATCACCGGGTTGTAGTATTCGCCTTGCCCCGGCAGAATTTTCCAATCATCAAATCCTTGCGGGTTGCTTTGCAAATGCCACTTCCCGAACATCGCCGTTTGATACCCGGCTTTCTGCAACAGTTTGGGAAAAGTCTGCTGGTCTGCGTTGAATCGATTCCCATTGTTCATGAATCCGTTCTTGTGGCTATGCTTGCCGGTCAAGATGACCGCGCGGCTGGGACCGCAGATACTGTTGGTACAGAAGCTGTTGCGAAACAGCATACCCTGCTTGGCCAGGCGGTCGATGTTCGGCGTGGGATCGAGGGTCTGATACAAACCTTCGTAAGCGCCAATCGCGTGCGGGGCATGATCATCGCTGAAGACGAAGACAATGTTTGGCCTGTCTGCGGCTCGCCCCCACGAGGCACAAGCCAGCATCAATAGGCAAACTGGACGATTCCAACTACTCATCGGCATACCAAATCAATACGAGGGAAGGCGGTGGTAATCCCGCATTCTACTTCAAGCGTAGCTGCCGGACGAGGCAGAGCCTCGAAGACCATGCGCTGCCAGGCGGGAGCCCGGCAACGAGGTGCTGACTCTGAACGAGAAGTGTCAAGTAAAACCACGGATTTCTCAGGGTTTTGGGCCCCATGCCGCGAAGAGAATCATGTTGGATAGAGGGAGGTCGATAGATAACGTTCTCCTAGATCAGGCAGCACGACGACAATCAGCTTCTGGCGATTTGCCGGTCGCATCGCGACCTGGATAGCCGCCCATGCCGCAGCCCCGCTGCTAATTCCGCAAAACAATCCCTCCCTGGTCGAAAGATCTCGAGCGGTCTGAATGGCATCATGCTCGTGAACATGAACGATGTCGTCAATGATGTCGATATTCAAGACCCCCGGAATGAAGCCAGCACCGATGCCCTGGATGGTATGCTTGCCCGGCTGCAAATTCTTGCCACTGAGTTTTTGAGCGATCACTGGGCTGTTGGCCGGTTCGACCGCGATGGCTTGGAATGAGGGCTTGCGGCTTTTGATGACTTCCGAAACACCCGTAATGGTGCCTCCGGTACCGACGCCGCTGACCAGGATGTCGACCATCCCGTCAGTATCGCGCCATATCTCCTCCGCTGTCGTTCGGCGATGGATTTCCGGATTCGCCGGGTTTTCGAAT
>JANQJJ010000161.1 GCA_028281725.1 Pirellulaceae bacterium
CGAGATAGCCAACTGCATTTCGGGAATGAATCGCTGAAATCCAGCATGGTGCAATCCGCGAATGTGCGAAATTTTCTTTGGGTCGGCCGAACCGCGTCGGGCTAGCTCGACAATCAAGTCATCTCGCAACACACGGCGGGCCGGCATGTCTTTGCTCTGAGCCCGTTTGTCGCGCCATCTCCAAATCTCCCGTACGATGCTCAGCTGCTTGCCATGAAGCGACTGAACACCCGACATACGATACCAACCCTCCTGCGCTTGAGCATCGATTAGGTTGGCCTGCCTTCGCTTCAGTTCGTCAGCCAGCCATTCCAACCGCTCTCGCCCCCGCAGCTGTCCGGTCAGCTGATCGTACAACCGCGGCAGATGCAGCACGTCCAAAGCCGCATAATCGAGTTGCGCTCGGGTCAGTGGTCGCTTCCGCCAATCGGTGCGAGTCTCCCCCTTGGGTACATTCTCGCTCAACACGCGCTGCACGAGCTTGCCGTAAGAAGCGGGATACTCACCACCGAGTAAACCGGCCGCTACCTGCACGTCGAACAGCTTCGGCATGACGCTTCCGGTCGCCCGAAAAGCAAACAAGATCTCTTCTCGGCCCGCATGGACCACCACGGTGCGCTGCGGCTCGACCAGTAGCTGCCAAAGAGTACTCAGGTTGTCGATCCGCTTCGGATCGACAATAAAGACATCCTCGCGCGTCGAGATCTGCAACAGGCACAGATCCGGTCGGTAGCAGTCCTCAGCCACAAACTCGGTGTCCATGCCAACTAGATCAGCCGCGCTAACTACGTCAATCAGGCCTGCCAGCTGATCATTCTCGTTGATAAGCCTATAATTCACGCGTTAATCGCAACTGTACTTCAAACAAATCATCGACCGAGGCATCGAGCCGCCACCGGGAGACTCGTAACGGAACTCGAAAAGCCCAGGTAACGCAGTCCGCGTCTGAGTTCTTGTCGGCCCAGCTACCTGCCGGCCGCCGGCAAGATGCAGTAAGTTTGACATTAAACTCGGCCACTGCATCATTGCCAAGTTGTTTTTCGGCATCTGCATTTGTAAAGCTCAACAAAGATGGATAACGTCCCGCTGCCTAGTCGAGCCAGGTCGCCCCGAACCACCGATTCTCTCCGAGCAGGCGCAGCTCACTCGCCAAAACTACTAGTCAGCGTACAAGATGACTTGGAAGCTCGCTTGGCACGGAACGCCGGAGTCGATTGGATTGATCTAAAAAACCCAGATGCCGGGCCGCTGGGAGCCCCCACAGTAAAAACCGCAGCTCGAGTCGCCAAAGAACTGGCCGACTTTGCATGCCGTAGCGTGGCCCTGGGGGAATTGCAGCAGATCGACTTCTCAGCTGCGGCCGACTTGTCGCGTTGGTTTCCGATCCTGAAAGTCGGTTTGTCCGGCCTCCGCGATCATCCATCCTGGCAGACCACGTTGGGTGAACTCTCCCGGCTGCTCGCCGGCAACGCCCGGCTGGTCCCAGTCATTTACGCGGACCATCGGTTGTGCGAGGCTCCGGAGCCGGAGGCTGTCCTGACAGCCGCTGACGCAATCGACGCACCGTTCGTGTTGATCGATACATACACCAAAGACGGTCGCGGCCTGTTCGCATGGCTGAGTGAATCCGAAATCCAACACCTGGTGGTCGCAACCAACTCGTCCGGTCGCCAATTGGTAGTCGCCGGCAGTCTGGCCGAATCGGATCTTCCCAAGCTGATGCCGCTGACCATCAGCGCTATCGCGGTACGAGGCGCACTGTGCCAACACGATCGCCGCGGCCGCCTATGCAGCGAAAAGCTCGACCACTGGGTCGATATCTTCCGCCTCCATAGCCTCAGCAGTTGATTCTCTCTAGAATCAGAGGAACTGCGGGCAATTCCAATCGACGCCACGAGAATCCGTCATGTCATCCAGTCTCTCTCGAGAACCTCTTTCCGGCCTGATTCGGCAAGATAAAAGAGTCGTTGGTGCGATCTGCTTGCCAGAAGAAGACCTGCAAAAGTTTATCGACCAGTTCAATCATTGCTATGGACCGCTGCGGATGCGCATCGAACCACCTCGCTTCATAGCACTACCGCCGTCGATGTTGCGCCCCGTCGGAGCCGGACCGCCATGGCGTATCTCACCCAATGTGAGTTCCCCCCAGGCGAACGCTCCAGACGAAAACAAACCCTCCAGCTAGGCGCTGCCGGAGCATCTACTCACTCGGTGCCCGCAGCGGCAACTGGTCGCGACTCTGACTGGCCAGATGCTTGAGCAAGTAGACCAGCATGTCCGCGCGCACCTCACCGACCACTTGCGACAAATCGAGGTCGCCCGGCTCGCGGTCCAGCAGACGCAGCAGATGGACGCCGGTGGCCGTATCCACGACATCCGACATCTCGCCCGGCGCTAACTCGAGCAACGCTCCAATTAACGTGGGGTCAAGTTCTCCCGAGCCAGGCACCCACCGCTCCCGGCTGATCTGCCAAGTCGGAGTCGCGGTATCCTCTAAAACCTGTCCCCAGTTCTCAGGCTGCTCGCTCAGCTTCTGCCGCAGGTCGGCGAGTCTCTCGGATGCTTGCGTTCTGGCTGCCGACTCGCCAGCAGGCACCGCAATCGACACGAGTTCGATTCGGAATCGCGTTCCGTCAAATCGCGCCTTCTGATTCTCGAAATGCCGCCGCAAGTTCTTGTCGTTTAAGTGCTTCGCCAAATACCGTTGCCACGATAACCGGAAGGCGATGAACTCGCGGTATTCTAACTCCCCAATCCCAAACTGCTCACTAATCGAACGGATGATTTCAGCAGCGGAGGAGCCATCGCGCCCAGTAGCCGCGTTGGATTCGATCCATTGATCTACCTGGTCACGGTTGACCGCCAGACCGAGTTTCCGCAACGCCTGTAGAGCTTGACGTTGTAACGCAATCAGATGAATGGTCGTCTGCTCGGCCACGAGTGAAAGCTTCGTTGACTCGTCGCCGCTTCGGCCCAGTTGGAAGTCCACGTCAGCACGCGTGATTTCCTGCTCACCCAGGTAGGCCAGGACAGCATTCCGGGGCGATATACTCGACTGATTCTTTGGCGAACGACTCGGCTCCTGAGCCATCACCAACCCATTCGGTGATGGCGCTCCGGATAACGCCTCGCCGATTGCCCCAGTCAGGGTCCATAAGAACAGGATGCGAAAAATCTGGCTACCAAGTCTCTGTTCAGGTTTCACGGCAGCTCAATGTTTTCAAGTTCATACGCCACTTTCTGCTTCGTGATCACGCCCGGCGACTCGTAGATCAATTTGTGATCGTTCGGGTCGCCATTGATCTGAAATAGATAAGCGATCCCTACGGCGTTCTGAGTTACCGCGTACGTCTGCAATCCCACGTTTTCTAAACGAGCCTCCTTGGCATCCAACAAGTAAGCTTCATTCGACAAAATCCAACCGCGAAACGAATCCAATGCTCCTTGCGCGTTGCCGAACTCGACCAGGACTCGCATTTCATAAACGGCACCATTGCGGCGGGCACCTTCGAGAGTCACAGTCACGTCACCGAACTTCTCGGATTGTCTGGCCCCGCTGCCAAATTTTTCGAACACATACTGGTGCCGATCACTGGGAACGGCAATAACGAACTCGCCGGTGAGCTTATCGATTCGATCCTCGCTGCGAGCAGGACGTTGCAGTTGCAAATCGACCTGCGTACTGCAGCCACCGAGGTTGAGCGCGATCTCCGGCGCCGCCTGCGGGTTGGTGGCCGAGAGGGAATCGCCATCAGGCAGGGTCGCCTCGACCGACTCCATGGGAATCTGCATGAAGACCGGCTTCATCCGCGGCTCCCAGGTCACTTGAAACGAGAGATCCAGCTGTCCACCAATTGGCGAGTTGAATGGTAAGCTCGACTGAACCGAGATGACATCCACTCGAAATGGTCCGGTAGAGAAGGGGAGTGGCTTTTCCTCCGAGGCATCCGGTCCACCGGCGGCAAGCACTAGATCGCCCTCCGTGCTGCCAAACGCGTTGATCCGCAAATTGGCGTGCGACATGATCCGTTCCATGGCAACCCAAAAATCTTCATCTTCCACGTCCAATTCGACATCGACGCCCGTCATGGCATCCTCGCCTTGCAACTGGATCGTGTTGCCGGTCTGTTCGGAAATCTTCTCGATGGCTTCGGTCAGCTTCATCTTGCCTTGCAGGGTGACCCGAGAAGCTTCAAAAAAGGTCTCCATATCGCTCTGCTGCAACGCCTGCCGAATACGCTGCAAACGCACTTTCATCTCGCCGGATGTACGGGCATTCACCTCCGGCAAAAACGGTAGAACGCCAACACCCAATTCCACCAACTGCTTTTCCGCCTGGTCCCGCTGCTGGAGTTGATTGGCCTCTAACTGCCGAAGAATCTTCCGTACATTCTCCAACGTCACCTCCGGCGTCCCTTCTTGCGCCGCGGGCACTTCCTGACCGAAGACGCCGTGCCCCGGGCATTGAAGTCCCAGGGCTCCGATACCCAAGGCCCAGACCGCCAGGCACGAAACCGCCGGCCGGGTCCCAAATATTTTCCTAAGGAGACGGGGCGGGCTTGAGCTCACGTACCAGCGCGACCGCTTCCCGATGGATTCTTTCGCGGCGGACTTTTTCGCGGTGGAGCGGATCAGGCGCCAAGTACTTTTCGTATCAGTACATCTCATAGTACAACCGTCACAGAGTGAATAATGCCAATGCAACCTTCGATCGTACCATGGTAACGCGCAATCCACTCCGCCCGCCACCTTCGGCCGTCGTACAGTTGCCATAGCAGACGAAAAAGGCGTCATCCGCATCACGGCGGGAGGCGTCCCCGGGGCGGAACACCGTTCCCGAAATGCTCGTTCCCGAACTACGCTGTCTCGAAATGCCCTGTGTCGGAATGTCCCCTCTCGAAATACCGGTTCCCCGTCATCATCAGCCATCGCGCGCCCGCCCCACCGCTGGCGTGCCTGCCGGACTGGCCGTCGCCATAACGCTGGTCCTCGGCGGCTGGTCACGCGGTCAAACGCCCCAGTCGTTGGAGGTCGAGATCCCGTCAGGCCGTTTTGTGGGCCTGCCCGTCCACTGGGGTCGGCATGAGGCGGTTTTGCTCGAGCCCAGCGGCCGCTTTCACAACTTCCCACTAACCCAGCTGCGCCAACATCGACTGCTCAAGCAGACGTTTGCTCCCCAGTCCTTGCCCGAAGCCCGCAGCTGGCTCCAAGCGGAGTTGGGTTCGGAGTTTGAGACGCTGATCTGGGGACCCTACGTGCTGGCAACACCCAGCGGTCAGTCGCAGCGTTGGCAAGCCCGATTTGCCGCCTTGTTGGCAGGCTACCAACGTTACTTTGAAGTCCGTGGATGGCCTCTCCAAAAACCGGACTTTCCGCTGACGGTTATCGTCTTCCCCAACCGTCAAGGCTTTCTGCGTTACGCGAGCGGAGAAACTCCGTATGTCCCGGATAACGTGGTCGGAAGCTATTTCCCAAAGTCCAACCGTTGCGTGCTTTATCAAACGGATGGCTCACATGGCAAAGAAACCGAAGCCACCATTGTTCACGAGGCAGTTCACCAACTCGCGTACAACACCGGCATTCATGAGCGACTTTCTGAGAATCCGCTCTGGTTTGTCGAAGGTCTGGCTACGATGTTTGAGCGGCCCGCTGTATACGACCTGCGTGCTAGCCGCAGCACAATCGCCGGTCGGATGCTCCCGGACCAGGTGGCGCGACTGCAGCCGCTCCTAGCGGACTCCGTCAAACTGGAATCGCAGATACGGAGCCTCATCACATCCGATGCCATGTTCCGCCAGAATCCCTCAGAAGCCTACGCGCTCGCCTGGGCGCTCACTTTTTATCTCGCCGAACGCATGCCCAACGAGTACCGTCACTACGTCGAACTCCAAAACCGTCGCCGATTTGGCGCTTACACCGCCGGAGAGCGACAACGCGATTTCCGCGAAGCTGTATCAGCCGATATCAGCTTGCTTACCATTCAAATGGGGCGGCTTTTCGCCAAGTAGCCGATTGCCGATTCCCACTGGGCGCCTGCCCCCGGTACAACGTCGCAGCGCCATACCCTAGGATGGAAACTGGACGGTGACGTCGAATGCGGCAAGGCACCCAATCCATTGATGATCACCTAACCTATCCCCTAACACGGAGCGACCTCCATGATGCGGCGCCGAACTTTCGTGAAAAGCTGCGGCTCTCTGACTCTCGCATTGGCAGCCTCGCGGGCCGGGGCAATCGAGCCTTTTGATCGTCCCCGACCTGGTCAGTTGCGTTTGAGTCTCGCCGCATATTCCCTGCGCAAATATCTTGCGCCACGATCAGGTGAGTCGCGAAAAATGGACTTGTTTGACTTTGTCGACTTCTGCCATGAGCAGGGGCTCCACGGCACCGAACTGACATCCTACTATTTCCCGAAGGATGTGACCGATGAATACCTGAAGCGGCTCAAACGCCATTGCCATCTTCGCGGCATCACCATTTCCGGTGGCGCGATTCGCAATGACTATTGCACCCCGGACGAAGCGGCCGTTGCCAAAGACCTTGAACACACCAAAACCTGGATCGATCACTACAGCAAACTGGGTGCACCCGCCATTCGAATTTTTGCTGGCAAGCAGAACCAGGACGAGCCACTGAGTACGACGCTTCAGCGGTGCGCCAAAAATTGTGAGATAGCTTGCGCTTATGCCGCAGAAAAAGGAATCATGCTGGCCCTGGAAAACCACGGCGGCGTCACGGCCACCGCCGAAGGATTGCTGGATATTGTCCGCCAAGTCAACTCACCGGCGTTTGGCGTCAACTTCGACTCGGGCAATTTCCGCTCCAGCGAAGATCCGTATGCGGAACTTGCTCAAATCGCCCCCTACGCGATCAACGCGCAGGTCAAAGTACAGATACATGCTGGTGGCCGGACCGAGGAAACGGATCTCCCACGCGTCTTGAACATTCTCCGTGATGCCGGCTACAGTGGATGGGTTGCTCTGGAGTACGAAGCCCAGCAGGAGCCGCTAGACGCCATTCCAGCCTGGCTCGAAAAACTCAAAATCGCCGTTGCGGCCGGCTAACACGCGCATGTTCGCCGACCAGTGCGGACGACGGCAGTTGGGATCGGCTGGAGCGGTTGGCGACCATGTCCTGGTCGTCGAAAACTCGCAGGCAGAAGAGGCTTATTTAGAACGGTTGAAGCGCCTCGCACTGGCGCCCAACGATTCCACAGCGCCGGCAAGGAAAGGACTGACGAGATAAGCTACTAAAACACGGTATAGATAAACGGAGCGGCGCCACTGGTGGCTAGTATGCTGAGCAGGCCGAGCAGCAGCAGCGACCCGATCAGCGGGACAAGCCACCATTTCTTGTTGTCGCGCAGGAACAAAAAAAATTCTTGCAGAAAGCCGATATCTTCCTGCTCAGCCTGATGCTCAAAGCCATACGGCGAGTCTGGCTTCGATTCGTCCTCGGATGCGGCCATGATGATTACCTAGAGAATTATTCCTGTGACTGCTGCCTGTTTTCGTCCGAACCGTTCGGAAAAGCATCGGCCCAGCGCGCTGTGTGCCCCGACGACTCGCACTAGAACTGCTGGAAGTATCGGTCTGACGTGGGTGCAGGCGGTCGGTCCTGCCAGTGATTTGTTTGGCCGGTTTTTCTTAGTCGCAAGGGATCGTAGCGAAATAGACGCAGAAGCAGTCCGATGGGTAGTACAACACCAAAGAATATCAGGCTAAGCAAAAACTGGCCAACGATCCATGCGATGGGAAAGGTCATGATTTGCCAGCCGCGTATGATCGGTAGTTGCCAGCCAGGCCGGCCATAGTAGGCCGCCAAGACGAGACCGGCCGCAACCAGCAGCACGATGGTGAGGGCATCTCCGAGATTTCCAAGCAGCAACGCTAGAAAAAGCAAGACGATGCACAGCGACAGCCCAAACCAACGGCGCGTCGCCTCGGATGGCGGAGCCTGGAGATCGACCAGCGGCATTAGTCTGGCTCCAGATTGTTCAAGTAGGGTTCGCTCGCTGCACTGGCACTTGCGGGTTGATCCTCACGCCGCATTAAGTAGTTGCCGACCACCAGGGCATCCAGCTGAGTTGCCATGAAACACCGATAGGCTTCTGCCGCAGTTCGAACCATGGGCTCACCACGCACATTGAAGCTCGTGTTGATCAATACGGGGCAGCCGGTCTGGCGATAAAACTCTGCCAACAACGCGTGAAAGCGCGGATGTCGCTCGCGGCTGACCGTTTGGACGCGAGCCGAGTAGTCCAAATGCGTAATCGCTGGTAAATCGCTTCGCACCCCGCGAGCTTGCTCTGCGCCGTGGGCTGGCGTGGAATCGTCCTGCACCAGGCGCCGCGACTCGCGCACTAGATAGGTGAACAGCATATACGGGCTATGCCTCTCAGGCTCGATGTCAAAACACTCGTGCGCCTTCTCCTGGAGAACCGCCGGAGCAAAGGGGCGGAACGATTCGCGATGTTTGATTTTTAGATTCATCACCGTTTGCATTTCGGCATTGCGCGGGTCCCCCAAGATACTGCGGTTGCCCAACGCCCGAGGGCCGAATTCCATTCTGCCTTGCACCCAACCGATTACCTTGCCTCGTCCGATCAACTCCGCCACACGGCAAAGAAGTTCCCCGTCGTCTGGTACGTGTTCCGCGACCGCGCCGCCAGCGACCAGTTCGGCGATTTCCGAATGCTCGTCGACCGCAGTCCCAAGCAAGGAGCCGTTCTGTGCGTCGGAAGCGGCAGCGCGCCGCTGGTTGCCCAACAATTGATGCCAGATCAGCCAGGCAATCCCCAGCGCACCGCCGGCATCTCCGGCCGCAGGCTGCACCCAAACCTCCTTGAACGG
>JANQJJ010000172.1 GCA_028281725.1 Pirellulaceae bacterium
CCAGCGTGTCCAGCCCCTTGGCGATCTGAGATTTGGGTAAAGGGGTCAGGAGTCAATTGTGCACAGCACCCGAAGGGCCGCTGGCGGCAATTGACTCCTTACCCCTTTACCCGACCCAAAGATTAAGCTTTGACAGACCACTAGGCGACACCGCGCGGGTAGGAACCCAAGATCTCCAGCCGCAGCGCTTGCCGGCTGAGCCTCTCGAGGGCGGCTGCCACCGAAGGTGTCTCCCGGTGACCTTCCAACTCGACGAAGAACAGGTACTCGTTCGGACCGTTGGGAAGTGGAAATGACTCGATCCAGGTGAGATTCACTTCAGCTTCCTGAAACGTGACCATCGCGCTAGCCAGCGTGCCGGGCTGATGCTTCAGCTGAAACATCAGAGAGGTCTTGTCGGAGCCGGTGGGTGGGCACGGCCGATTGCCGATAATCGCAAAACGGGTCACATTCTGGCTATTGTCTTCGATGTTCTCATCAATGACCTGCAACCCGTGATGGATACCCGCTTCGCGGCTGGCGATCGCGGCCACGTGCGCCGACTCTGAGGCGGTGGCAGCAGCCAAAGCGGTGCTGGCTACGGGGACCAGCCGAGCATCGGGAGCGTGCTGGGCAAGCCAATTGCGGCACTGCGATAGCGCTTGGGGCTTGCTGTGAACCTCTCGCACCTCGGCTCGACTGGCACGCCCTAGCAGACAGTGATGCACCGGCAAAAGCACTTCTCCACAGATCTTCACGGGCCAACGAGCGAACATCCCGAGCGTATCCACAACCCGGCCATCGGTGCTGTTTTCAATCGGAACCACACCAAATGACGCCTGCTCGCGGACCAGTTCTTCAAACGCAGCGGCGATCGTCGTCACCGGTACCAGATCGGCCGATAGTCCAAAATGCTTGACGGCCGCCAAGTAGCTGTAACTGTAGATCGGCCCCAAGAAGACGACTGGCTCCCGCTGGCCCGCCTCGCGCGCGCAGATGCTAGCTGCATGCTTGAGCCACTCGACCGCCAGCTCAGAATCCAGCCCCAACCGCTCGGCCTGCGATCGAGCACTGCCGCAGGCGCTCTGTTGCATTTCCCAGACCGACTCAGGCCCCGCACGTTCGGACGCGCGGACGCGCAAGCTCAAGAGCTCCAGCAGACGCTGATCGATTTGCTCGACTTTCGAGTTCTCGTTGACATTCTCGTTCATGCTGGCTCGCTGATCAGGTTACGAGAGGCTACCGGAGGTCCAGTTTAAAGGCCCGGTGGACTCTGTCATATTGGCAAGACGCCCAGTAGGCCAGATCGCCCGAAAGTGGGCCGGCACCTTTAGAAAAGCAGAACGGACCAGCGCCTGCTAGCCAAAGGCCGTGCTCTAACCCCGATAATCCGCAAGGTTCCCCAGCGCTGACGCAATTTGGCACACTGGTTGCTAGAGGTTTACCATCCGAGGCAATTTCGGCAAGATTCGGCGGAATTGCGATTCCAAAAGCCTCAAAATTAAGTGAAAACTGGTCAATAAAAGCTGCTATCGACCACACCAAAAAAATAGGAAACCAAGGAGAAACCAAGTGGCTCAAGGCGAAAAGATCATTGGCATCGACCTCGGAACAACCAACTCAGTAGTAGCCATTATGGAAGGCTCCGAGGTCAAAGTCATTCCAAATGCAGAGGGCAATCGTCTGACACCCAGCGTGGTTGCTTTTACGGACAAAGAAGAGGTGATCGTGGGCGAACCCGCGCGACGGCAGGCGGTCACCAACCCGCGCCGAACCGTCTACTCCGCCAAACGATTTATGGGACGTCGTCACTCCGAGGTGCAATCGGAGGAGAAGATGGTTCCCTACGGAGTGGTCGGAGCGGAGAACGAGTACGTCGAAATTGAAATCGGCGACAAGCAGTTCACGCCGCAGGAGATCTCCGCGAAAGTCCTTCGCAAGCTCAAGGAAGCGGCCGAGTCCTACCTGGGGCACCGCATCAGCAAAGCCGTTATCACCGTGCCGGCCTACTTCAATGACGCGCAGCGGCAGGCCACCAAGGATGCCGGTCAAATCGCCGGTCTGGAGGTTGCCCGCATCATCAACGAGCCCACTGCGGCTGCCCTGGCTTACGGGCTGGACAAAGAACGGGATCACAAAATCGCTGTCTTCGACCTCGGCGGCGGTACGTTTGACGTCTCCGTCCTGGAGGTGGCTTCGACAGGGGACGGCGACCAAAAGAGCAAGGTTTTCGAAGTCATCTCGACCAGCGGTGATACCCATCTCGGCGGTGACGACTTCGATGAAGCGATTGTCAACTATGTTGCGGATCAATTCAAAAAGGACAATGGAATCGATCTGCGCAGCGAACCGATGTCCCTTCAGCGGCTCCAGGAGGCTTGTGAAAAAGCGAAGAAGGAACTCAGCACCGTTCCTGAAACCGATTTGAACTTGCCGTTTATTACCGCCGACGCGAGCGGACCCAAACACTTGCAGATGAAAATCTCGCGTGCCAAGTTTGAAGAGCTGGTCGACAGCCTGATTGAACGCTGCAAGAAGCCTGTCATGCAGGCCCTGGAAGACGCCAAGCTCAAGCCTGGAGAGATTGACGAAGTTGTGCTCGTGGGTGGCTCGACGCGCGTCCCTAAAGTACGCGAGATCGTGAAAGAGATCTTCGGCAAGGAGCCGCATCAGGGCGTCAACCCGGACGAGGTCGTGGCGATCGGCGCGGCGATCCAAGGAAGCGTGCTGGCGGGAGATCGCAAGGATGTCTTGCTACTGGATGTGACTCCGCTGACTCTCGGCATCGAAACCGAAGGCAGTGTCATGACGGCGCTGATCGAACGCAATACCACCATTCCCGCTGAACGGAAAAACACGTTCTCGACCGCCGCCGACAATCAGACAGCGGTCACGGTACGCGTCTTCCAAGGCGAGCGAAAGATGGCGGCCCAAAACCGCTTGCTGGGTGAATTCAACTTGGAAGGCATTCCACCGGCTCCGCGCGGAGTTCCTCAAATCGAAGTCAAGTTCGACATCGATCAGAACGGCATCCTGCACGTCTCAGCACGTGATCTGGGCAGCGGCAAGGAAGCTTCCGTACGCATCGAGCAATCTTCGGGTCTGTCGAAGGACGAGATCGACCGCATGCAGAAAGATGCTGAGGAAAACGCGGAAGAGGATCGTCGTCTGTTCGAATTGGCCGAGGCACGGAACAAGGGTCAACACCTGATCTACCAACTCGAAAAGCAAATGACGGAAAACGCCGACAAGCTGAGCGACGATGATCGCGAGCCGCTCAATGCGGCAATCGAAAAACTTCGCAAAGCGGCCGAAGGCACCGATGCTGAAGAGATCAAGACGGCGACCGCGGAATTGGAACAAGCCGCTCAGGCCTTCGGGAAGGTGCTGTACGAAAAGGCTGCGGCCGGTTCCGCTGATCCGGCAGCGGCCGGGGATGATGCCGCTGCTGAAGGTGGCAACGCGGACGACGATGCAATTGACGCAGAGTTCGAGGTCAAGAACGACTAGTGCTTTTCTGTCGCTGGTGCCTGGTTTCGTCCGGTTCGCGTCGAAAATCGTTGGCGGCATAAGCGACATGTCCCGGCGTCAGAGCACCAGGGATCGCGAAAATATGGATTTTGACTTGCATAGGGTGCCGTGTTGGCACCCTATTTTCATTGATAGATCATGCACGAACGAAGCTAGCCAGTTTGGCAGCTGCAAATATCCGGAGGTAAAGGCATGGCATTTCGATTCGACAAACTGACAGTCAAGGCTCAGGAGGCCGTTGCAAACGCCCAGAGCCGCGCGCTGGAACTGGGCAATCCAGATATGGATACGCTTCACCTGCTCGAAGCGCTACTGACCGAAACCGATGGAATCGTCGTACCTCTGCTAAAAAAAATAGGCGTTGCGGTCGATCCACTACGTACGATGGCCAGTCAGGAAGTCGAACGCCTGCCCAAAGTCAGTGGCGGTCGCGAGCCCCAAGTCGGCCCGTCACTCCTGAAAGCACTCGAAGCAGCCACTCAGCACGCCGCTACGATGAAGGATGAATTCGTCAGTACCGAACATCTATTTCTCGGACTGCTGCAGGCCCACGGCAAGGCACAAGATCTGCTGAAACTCAACGGCATCGATGAAAACGATCTCCTCAAGGCCTTACAGAACCTGCGCGGTAGCTCTCGCGTCACCGACCAAAATCCGGAAGGAAAATTCAATGCCTTGGAAAAGTACGGCGTCGATCTGATCGATCTGGCCAGCCAGAACAAGATCGATCCCGTCATCGGCCGCGATGCCGAAATCCGTCGTGTGATTCAAGTCCTCTCGCGGCGCACCAAGAACAACCCGGTACTGATCGGTGAACCCGGCGTTGGCAAAACGGCGATCGTTGAAGGACTGGCGCTGCGCATCGTTCAAGGGGACGTGCCGCAAAGCCTCAAGAACAAGCGCGTCGTCGCCCTGGATCTGGGTGCCCTGGTCGCCGGGACGAAGTTTCGCGGCGAGTTTGAAGAGCGGCTCAAAGCCGTGTTGCGGGAAGTCAAAGATGCCGACGGCGACATCGTGCTCTTTATCGACGAGTTGCATACCGTCGTCGGTGCTGGGGCAGCCGAAGGGGGAAGCGACGCCGCCAATTTACTCAAGCCAGAACTGGCCCGTGGCAGCCTACGGTGTATCGGCGCGACTACGCTGGACGAGTACCGCAAGCACATCGAAAAAGATGCCGCTTTAGAACGACGTTTCCAGCCCGTCTACGTGGGAGAACCGTCTGTCGAGAGTACCATCACCATTCTAAGAGGCCTGAAGGCACGCTACGAATCTCACCATGGCATCAAAATCAAAGACTCGGCTCTGGTCGCAGCCGCGAACCTATCGAACCGCTACATCACCGATCGTTTCCTGCCGGACAAAGCGATCGATCTGGTGGATGAAGCGGCCAGCCGACTGGCCATGGAGCGTGAAAGCGTGCCCGCGGAAATTGATGTCGTCCAGCGACGACTGCGCCAGCTGGAACTCGCCCAACGGCAACTGAGCGAGGAAGGGGATGAGTCAACCGAAAGTCAGTTGCACACCGTCGAAGCAGAAATGGAGGAGCTTCGAAAGGAACTGGCAAGCCTGCGCGAACAGTGGGAAGCCGAGAAGCTCGGACTCAGTGACGTGCAATCGGTGCGGCAGCAGCTGGACCAGGTAGAAGTCGAATTCCAACGTCTAGAAACTCAGATTCGCGAGAAGCAGTCCTCCGGTACGACCGTGCCCGAGAGCGACTACCAACGCATGTTCGAACTCGACAAACAGCGGCAAATGCTGGCGAAGCAAATGGAGCAGGATGAGACTCCGCAAGAACCGCTGGAAACCGAAAAGCCCAAACTGCTACGCACTGAAGTCACGGCGGACGAGATTGCCGGTGTCGTGAGCCACTGGACCGGAGTTCCTGTGACCCGCATGATGGAAACCGAGCGAGCCAAACTGTTGGTCATGGAGGATCGTCTACACACGCGCGTTGTCGGTCAAGACGATGCCATCTCGGCAGTCTCCAACGCCGTCCGCCGTAGCCGCAGTGGCCTGCAAGATCCCAATCGCCCCATCGGGTCGTTTCTATTTCTCGGACCAACCGGCGTGGGTAAGACCGAACTCTGCAAGGCGCTGGCGGAGATCATGTTCGATGATGAAAACGCCATGGTCCGGATCGACATGAGCGAGTTTCTGGAACGGCACAGCGTGAGTCGATTGATTGGTGCCCCTCCCGGATACGTGGGCTACGAGGAAGGCGGAAAGCTGACCGAGGCAGTCCGCCGTCGCCCGTACAGCGTGATCTTGCTGGACGAAATGGAAAAGGCACATCACGATGTCTTCAACGTACTGCTGCAGGTTCTCGACGATGGTCGCCTGACCGATGGCCAAGGACGCACCGTGGACTTCACGAACACCGTGATTGTCATGACCACCAATATCGGCAGCCAGATCATTCAGCAGCTAGCGACCGAAGGAGCGACCATGGATGAACTGCAACAGGCGATAGAAGAAACACTTCACGCCCGTTTCCTGCCCGAGTTTCTCAACCGAATTGATGACACGATTGTCTTCCATCCGCTGGAGCGCTCGCAAATCCACCGTATCGTGGAATTGCAGTTGGAGCATTTGCGGGCTCAGCTGGAGGCGCGACAGATTCAGATGCTCGTCACGCCAGCTGCCGTGGATCACATTGCGGCCGAGGGTTACGATCCGGCGTTCGGCGCTCGTCCGCTCAAACGTGTCATCCAGCGGGAAGTGCAGAACCCGCTGGCAACGGAACTGCTCAAAGGGAATATCTCCGAAGGTGATACGGTGCGCGTCGATTGCTCCGACGGAGCCATTCATTTTCAGTCCCTAGATGAACTCGAAACCGCCGAGACCACCAATTAGCACGAATCGCACGGACGTGCGGCGCGTGCTGCCAAAGTTGTCTCAACGTGAAACAAGCGATCAGGCGCTACAGCCAAGCGGTAGCCGCCTTGGTCGCTTGTCGCCGAATGCTCCGCCGGTCAAGGCGTTCTATTGACGCCAACCGGTCTCTCGGTCGACCACAAGCGAGAGTCAGAACTTGTAGAGCAACAGGGCCGAGTAATTGATGTCGTTGGGCTTGAGACCGTTGGGCGTACTATCGTAGCGATCGTTGGCGCCAAGTTTCAGAGACAGATTGCCCTCTTCGTCGACCAAGTACTCCCAGGCAACGTCCGAGACGAGCCGAAAGTTGTTGAAATTACTCCACTCTGGAAAGTAGTCCACCTTGACGATCAGCTTGTGGCGATCAGTGACTTGATGTTCGTAGTCTCCACCCAAGAGGGCTTCTGGCGACCAGGCGTCGTCCGGACCACCAAACTCGCGAGAGGCACCGGCACCCAACCGTCCAACCACCGTCAAACGATCGGTTCGATAGAATCCGTAGCCGAGGCCCGCGTTGATGTTATACCGCAGATCAAATGCCCTGAACTCATCGTACTCCAGACCATTTTTAACAAACGAAGTCCAAGCTGAATCCCCTAGAAATCTCTCGAAGTCGGCGTACATCAAGGCGTTGTTCTGCGTTTCCACACCATTGGCATTGGTGCGATTGTGCGTGACGCGAAAATCAAACAACGTAAAATCGGTCTCGCGTTTGAACCGAGCCCCCGTCTGAAAACTAAACGACTGGGCATTGCCGTCGGAGCCGTTGATCCCAAGTTCGACGCTGTTACTCCAGCCATCGGTGGGAAACCACGTCCAAGGATAGGCCCAAACCGTAGTCGGAGGAGTATGATCGGCCAACTCGACTTGCCTCGGCTGGTCAAAGACTGACGGAGGCAACTCGGGTTCCAGGGGCGGTGGCGGCTCGAGCAAACCTTGGTCAGGCACCGTGGGCAGCGGAGCCAGCGATTGGCTGTTCGGACGATAGGACTGATCGGTCAACCAGCCCTGAGCGCTAGCCGACTCGATGAAAACAGACAATATTGCCACCGCAAACCATGCTAGGCCATGCGGGCATCGCATCAAACGGAACCTCCCAGAAAGTTTCGAGTTCTTTGGGGAGAGTAGGCCAAACAGGCTGCGATGATCAAGGTCAAGTCGAAGCCGATTGGTCTCCGTCAGCGGCCAGTCGCCGGGCGACACGCAGTTTAGCGCTGCGTGACCTGGGATTTCGCGTGACTTCTTCTGCTGTCGCCTGCACCGGCTTGCGGGTAACCACCTCCAGCCGCTCGTCACCACGAAACGCATATTTGACGATCCGGTCCTCCAGAGAGTGGAAGCTGATGACCAGCAAAGCGCCCCCGCTGGCCAGGCAATCCGGCAGGCTCTCCAGGGCCCGCTCCAAAATTGCCAATTCATCGTTGACGGCGATCCGCAGTGCTTGAAAGGTGCGGGTCGCTGGATCGACTCTCCCATGGCGACTACGACCGCGCCGAGGTCCGGGAACGCTGCGGTAAATCAACTCACGCAACTGGTCCGCCGTGCGAATGGGCTCGGTCTTCCGGCTCTCCACTACCCGCCGCGCAATTCTTCGGCTAAAGCGCTCTTCGCCATAACGATAGATCGTGTCCGCGAGTGTCCTCTCGTCAACCTGCGCCAACCACTCCCAGGCCGATTGGCCGCCGGACGGATCAAATCGCATATCCAGCGGCCCATCCATTTGAAAACTGAATCCGCGGTCTCGATCTGCGAGTTGATCGCTACTCAAACCGAGATCGAGCAGAATGCCGTCCGCCTTGGGCCAAGCCGAATCTGCGAGTAGATCGGGTATCTCGTCGTAGGAGGCATGCCGCACCGTTGCGCCCGAGCCCAGAACCGATTCGAGCCGCTCGGCGGCAGCCGGATCGCGATCGACCGCCAGCAGGCGTCCCTCTGGAGCCAGCGCTTGGAGAATCAATTGACAGTGCCCGCCGCCTCCGGCCGTTCCATCCACCCAAGTCTGTCCCGATTGGGGACGTCCCAGTTCCGAGATCTCCTGGGCCAGAACTGGAATGTGAATGGTAGCATCGGACATTGCAGTCTCTTGGTCAGAACAAGCTCCGTGGGCGGGCCAGGGAAACGTCCGTGTTTCCAACTCTAGGCCGCTAACGGGTGCTGAACGAACAGATGGAACTCCCAGCACATCACTCCTTCCGCGCCATCCTGAAGCGGAAAAGAGGTGAAACCCACGGGGCTTCGAAAAGCCCCGTATGTGGCAATTCAGCCCGTGGCCGCAAGCTGAATCAGGGTTTCACCATCTTGCTCTCTTTTTGGTCGCTCTGCTTTCTGTTGCTCGCTTCCTTGCTGATAGCTGCTGCCATACCCAAGAACCCCCGTCCCGATCAGGTTCCCGTGTGGTCCGCGCTGGCATCCCGAAACACACTCTCGGCCAAATCATCGTAAGTCGGTTGCGTTTGATTGAGGAACTTGTCCCAGGTGGCCGAGTCCCACAATTCGATACGATCTCGCACCCCGATTACGACCACTTCCGTGATCAAACCAGACAATTTAGCTAATTCCGGAGGAACGCGTAACCGACCTTGGCGATCAATGTCCGCCGGCTGGGCCTGAGCGTAAAACAGGCGACTAAAGGCGCGCGTCTCTTTGGCAGCCTGGCTCAATCTGCCCAGGGAACTGCCAATCTGCTCTAGCACGGCCGCAGAGTAAATTGCCAAGGCTCGATCGGTGCCCGGCGCAATGAATAGGCTTGTTTTGCCTGGAAATCCTAACGCTTCACGCAACTGTTTGGGGATAGCCAACCGTAACTTGTCGTCCAAAGTTCGGCGGTAGCTCCCCGTTAGTAGCATGCTTGCCTTTTGCCCCACTCATCACCACCACGCCCCACAAAGCCCCAAAGATATCCATCCTTTGATACAAGTCAACCGATATCATCTGGCAAAAAAAGTCTCGATTGACGTAGGTCTTTTACCTGCCATGACTTGTGTCCAAGGCATTATTTTTAGGGACCTTTTTGGCCGCTCGACGACCCCAACTTAAGGGCGCCGAAGCAACCCTTGCCGGCACACGTGCCGCCTCCGTCGACCTTCTCCGAACGTCCGGCCTTGGCGATATTCCAGGCTTGACCCAAATTGGCAAGCAATTGTACTGTCCACAATCTAAGGAACTCCCGCGCTCAGATAAATCCAAGGCGGCGCACATCAACCCAAACCGAAGCAAGGATGCTGGGATGCGGAACACTCGAACACTTCAGCCGGGCCACGCGTTAGCCTTATTGCTGTTTCTGATCATGCCAGTCGCGTCGGGCTGCTTTTCACCTTGGCTGTCCGCCGATGCTGACAGCGAGTCGCCAGGCAACCCGCGTCGCGAGGCGATTCGCGAAAAATTGCAGTCCAAGGAGCGTCCGCGAACGGTTGCTCAGATCGGATCGGCACAGCTGACGCTCAGCCGGCTGGAGAATATTGGATTGTTGACGCGTCTGGACGGAACCGGAGGAGTCGTGCGGGCGAGCCAGCCCAGGGAACGCATGTTGGCCACCATGCGACGCAACGACGTCGACCAACCCAACTCGATCTTGGATGACCCCAGAACCGCCATGGTGGTTGCCACGCTGGCAGTACCGCCGGCGGCCAATGTTGGCGACATCCTCGACGTCTCCGTGCATGTTTCCTCGCATTCCGATGCAACGGATCTTCAAAACGGTTGGCTTCTGGAAACCTCTCTGGTGGAAATGAGCAACGTGGGAGGTCAGATTCGTCAAGGATTTGAATACGCGGTTGCCGAAGGTCCCCTGGTGACGCGGGCGCAGATAACCGGCAGCGAAGAAGAGTCGGATAAGCTGGCCGGCATCATCGTGGGTGGCGCTCGGCTAGTCAAAGGACGCGGGCTGCGTGTCACGATCGATCACGAATTTGCCGATGCCCTCACCATGGCAGCCATTCTGCCAGCGATCAACCGTCGCTTTACCGTCTTTGACGGCAGAAAACAGGTTGGCGTCGCGGTGCCTCAAGAGGAAAGCTTCATTAGTCTGGCGGTTCCCCCTCGTTACCAATACGATCCGTTTCACTTCATCAACGTCGTGCAGCAAGTCAGCTTCAATGAGACCGATTCACAAAAAATTGAACGTGTCGAATTGCTCCGGCAGCAGCTTGCCGACCCGACCAAGGCGCGCACCGCATGCTGGCAATTGGAAGCCATTGGCGAGGAAGCGGTGGAAATACTTGCCCCGGCGGCGAACCATCCCGACCGAGAAGTTCAATTCTACGCGGCCCACTCGTTGGCTTATCTGAATGACCAGCGAGCCATTGCACCGCTTGCGGAACTGTGCCGCCAAGAGCCGGCGTTCCGAGCGATGTGTTTGAACGGGCTGACGATTATCGACAGCCACCAAGCAGATGAGGCACTAACCGATCTATTGCACGCCGCTGATGCCGAATCCCGCTATGGAGCTCTCCTGGCGCTGCGAAATCGCGACAAGAACAATCCGCAGGTGACGGGGCAGCAAATCGGAGAAGTCGGCAGCATTTTAGAGATTCCATCCGCAGGGCCTCCACTGGTGGTGGTCAGTCTGCACCAGACGCCCGAGGTGGCGATCTTTGGTGCGAATCCTCAGCTAACCTTGCCGGCCTTCCTCTACGTGACCCCACGCATGATCATTCGCTCCGACGGACCAGATGCGGTAACGGTCAGTCGATTTGTACCGGACCGAGAAGATCGTCTGGTACAGGCTCAAACGGACCTGCGCAGCGTGCTCAATGCGATTTCCGAAGTGGGCGGCTCTTACGGTGACTGGGTCAGTTTCCTTCGGCAGTGTAGCGAGCAAGGTTATCTGACCGAACCCTTGGCAATCAATCCGATTCCTCAATCCGGTCGAACTTACCATCGCGAGTCGCGCCGCCAGCCGGCTGACGACCAAGGCCTGCGCGACCTCACCGAACATGGCTCCCTCGATCCGCTGACCGGTCCAACCGGCGAAGCGTCCCCATCGGCGGAGGACTCCACCTCGAGCGTTTGGTACAACCCACTTTCATGGTGACTCTAGTGTTCTGTCAAAGCTTAATTTTCGGGTCGGGTAAAGGGGTCAGGAGTCAATTGTGCACAGCACCCGAAGGGCCGTTCCGGCAATTGACTCCTGACCCCTTTACCCGAATCTTTAGTGTTGACAAAGCACTAGCGGTCTTCCCCATTTGCCTCGACACGGCTCAACACTCGCATGCTTAGCGCCCTAGAACTAGCTGGATTCAAGAGCTTCGCCGACAAGACGCGATTCGATTTTCCAGATGGGATTACGGTCATCGTCGGTCCGAACGGTTCGGGTAAGTCGAACGTGGTCGACGCGATCAAGTGGGTCTTGGGCGCTCAGAGCGCCAAGGCATTGCGTGGCAAGGACATGGTCGATGTCATCTTCAAGGGCTCCAGCTCGACCGGTCGCAAACCTGCAGGCAGCGCAGAAGCGACGCTGGTTTTTGACAATTCGGCCAACCATCTAGCAGTGGACGCTGAAGAGGTGCACGTCACCCGGCGCGTTTATCGCAGCGGGGAAGGGGAGTACTTAATCAATGGTCAGGCATGCCGGCTGAAAGACATCAAGGACCTGTTTCGTGGCACCGGGGTGGGAGTCGACGCCTATTCTTTGATTGAGCAGGGTAAAGTCGACCGCATGCTACAGGCTTCTCCCAAAGATCGACGAATCATTTTTGAGGAAGCTGCCGGTATCAGCCGATTCAACGCGAAGAAGACAGAGGCCAATCGCCGACTGCAGCGCGTTGAACAAAATCTCGTCCGCCTAAAAGACATCGTTGACGAAGTCCATACGCGTTTAAGTACGCTCAAGAGTCAAGCCTCCAAGGCTCAGCGATATCGTGAAATGACCTCGCGTCTATACGAAATCCGGATGCGACTCGGCCGGACTGAATATGACGGCCTAAGTGAAAAAATTGAATCGACTACGCTCCGGCTTGCCCAGCTCGGCACGGATCAGGAACTCAAGCAGGCGGAGTTGATCGAGGCCAGGACGGCGGCTCAACAGTCCGAGATGGAGTTGCACGGCGTAGCCCAGCGGTGCCAGGACGTGGAAGCGGTGCTGCAAGAAACACTGCAACGAATTGCGGTCAGCCGAAACCAACAACACTCGCTCAAACAGCGAATGGCCGAGACTGCCGAAGAACAACGGCGTCAGGCAACGCGGCTAGCGGCTCTGCGGACTCGTGCCGGTTCGCTGCAGGACGAGGTTGAGGCCGTGGCGGAGCAGGCTGACGCAGCTCGAGCAGTTTACGACGACGCCAGGCAAAGAGCCGATTCGACCACCGAGCAAGTGAGCCACCTGCGTCAGGAACTGGCACAACGAACCGCTCGCCACGATGTGTTACGTAAAGAACATGTGACCGTTCTACGTCAGGCGTCTGAGCAAGCCGCCAGTGTCGCCAAGCAGAAAAACTTGCTGACTGAATTGCTGCAGTCGATCTACTCGCTAGAGAAACAGATATCCGACAGTCAGCAGGCCGAACAGACCGCTCGGAAAACCGCCCAGCAGGCGGCTGCACGACTCAAAACGATTCACGAACAGAATGCGACGGCCGCCGAGGAGTTAGATCAGGCTAGGCGTGAGCTGGAACAAAACCGCGACTTGCTCTCGGCCAAGCAGAAACAGGCCGCCGTTCTCCAGGGACGACTCGAAGGGGTCACTGAGCGTCTGACGATTCTCGAACAGCTTCAGCAGCACCTGGAAGGCGTTGACGCCGGTGCGCGGCACGTGCTCGACTTGGTGAAGCATTCCCAAGACTCCGTGTTCCGGTCGGTCCGCGGTTTGGTGGCCGACCTACTGGAAGTCGACGTCAACCTGGCTCCGTTGGTCGATACGGCCCTCGGACCGGCAGCCAATGCGCTCGTACTGGTCGATGGACAGCTCATCCAACTCATTCGAGGCGGAAAACTCGATGCGCCGGGCCGGCTCAGTCTGATGCGCATGGATCGACTCCCCAAACGGCGATTCGGCGAAAAAATCCAGCTCGACGGCGTCCGCGGAGTGCTCGGCCGAGCAGACCGCCTGGTACGATGCCAAGACGACGTGCTGCCGCTATTTCGCTACCTGTTGGGGACGACATGGCTCGTAGACACACTCGATGTCGCACTCGAACTGGGGCACTTCCGTGGGGCCGGACTCAGATTCGTGACCGCGGAATGCCAGTTGGTCGAGCCGGACGGCACCCTTACCGTAGGCGGGCTGCAGTCGTCCTCGGGACTGATTTCCAGGCGAAGTGAAATACACAATGCCAGGGAAGAGATTGCGCAGTACAAATCTTCTTATCAAAAGTCTCAAGGGGAAATCGAGCGTGCGGCGGGTAGAATCGCCCAACTGACGCCCACAGTCAGCGAACTCGAATCGAAGGCAAAAACGCTTTCGCAGGAATTCGCCCATCAGCAGGCAAACGCCCAGAACGCGGTTGGCAAACTCGATGAGATTGAGAAACAGGCGGGCCAGCTGGCCACCGCGCTGCAAGAATCCCTTGCCAAACGCGCCTCCATTGAGCCTGCCATCGGCGAATCGGAACAATCGGTCGCGGCATCACAGACGCGGATCAATGACCTGGAACGGGAGTTGTCCGAACACGAGCAGGTGATCCGCGACCACGATGCTGCTCTGACTTCCGGCACCGAGCGTCAGACGGCCGCCCAAGTCGATTTGGCCCGCGCCGAACAGCGCCTCGAAGCAGTCACAGCGGCGCTGCAACAGGGTACTCGCAATCAAAGTGAACGCGCTGAAGCCGTGGAGGAAGCAAACGAAGAATGCTTGCGACTCGAGAAAAAGCAACTCAGCAGCGAACTGGAAATACTTCAGCTGACCGGCAGATTGGCTGAGGACTACGTCCGTAGCGAGGCCGAAGATGCCAAGTT
>JANQJJ010000237.1 GCA_028281725.1 Pirellulaceae bacterium
TCACCACCGGCCAGCAACCCCGCTCGACTGTCGACCAACAAACCCGCTTGCAGTTTCTCGGCACCAGTACTGTGACATGAGTAACAGTGTTCGGCTAACAATGGCCGCACGCTCCGTTCGAAAAACTCCAGCTGCGCGCTGGTTGGCATTTCCGAATCGGCGGCAACCGCCGGGCGGATTGCCGGGGCACCTGCCAGCATCCAAGCCAGGAATATCCCGGTTCGCTGGAGGCGACATGGTTTGACCATTCGTGGCGTCCGTGGCATCGAAGAATCAGGAGGCTGAATAAACTGCGACATAGCGTCTCGCACTCGAAAGTTTCTGTATCCCCTCAATTATCCAGCAACCTAGGGCGGATGTCGAGGATAGAATGCGACACGGATTTAATTATCTGCGACATAGCTGGCCGGTGGAATTCAAAAGTCGACCGCCCATCTTTGGCTTGCCCGTCTCAGCACCGAAGCCAGCACGTTTTACGGAAACTCGATGAAAATCCGGCTGGACTCTCCCGCTACAGGAGGCCCTAGACTAAGTACCAAAGGACTTCAACAAGTGAATCCAAGCGAAACAGAAAAACTCGAGCCGAGGGAACCCAACGTGAGACATCGAAAGCGGTTGGTTGTTGGCGGATTGGTGTTCATGGTGGTTGCTGGAATCGGAGGATTCCTTTGGCAATTGTCCTTGCAGCCGTTTTACGAACCTGGAATGGTCCGCCGCGAGCACAACTTGAGAGGACCGCTTAGGCCGCCCGAACTGGTCTCGCCGGGCGACGAGGATACTTGGCAGGTCGAAAAAGACATTAGACTTCATCACTGGTCGGTTGGATCAGGGAACCCCGTATTGGTCGTGCACGGAGGTCCTGGATACCCGTTCACGACGCTCCCGGATGGCCTGGGTGAACTGACGGATCGATACGAATTCCACTTCTACGACCAACGAGGCTGCGGCCAGTCGACCCGGCCCTTCGATCGATTTGAATCAGGCGGTTTTTACGCCAATATGGTGGAACTGGAACGCACTTTAGGACTTGGTGCCCAAATCGCGGACCTGGAGCGGATACGACAGATCTTGAATCTCGAGCAACTGACAATCATCGGCCATTCTTTCGGCGCTTTCTTGGCAACGATGTATGCTGCCGAGTTTCCTGATCGAGTTGGCGCGATGGTTTTGGTGGCACCCGCCGGAGTCTTGGTTTTGCCTGCCCCTGAAAGCGACCTCTTTGCCATCGTTCGTACTCGCTTGCCAGCGAATCAGGTCGACGAATTCGACACGTTTATGGAAGAGTACCTCGCGTTCGGGCAGCTCTTTTCTCGCAGTGAGCAAGAACTGGCGGCCATGAATCGCAAAATAGGACAATATTTTTTGGAGGCGACCCGCGACGGAGCAGCGCATGATGGGACCGAGATTCCTGCGGACAACGGCGGCTGGATGGTTCAGGCGGCCTACCTCAGCATGGGTAGGCAACACGACTATCGGCCTGCCTTGCAACAGATCACCGCTCCGACACTGGTGCTGCACGGAGCGGAGGACATCGTTCCTCAGCAAGTCAGCAGCACGTATGCCGAGGGCATTCCAGGTGCGAAAATGGTCGTGTTGCAGCCCGACGGCACGTTGGGCGGTCAAGGGACGGGGCATTTTCCTTGGTCCAGCAACCCAGGTGAATTTGGGAAGACGATCGGTGACTTCTTGGATTCGGTCGAGCAGGGAAAACCGCAGGCAACGCCCGAGCATGAGCAGGGGCGCGCAGACAATCAGCCAGTTGGTGAAACCACAAATGGCCGATAAGGCTGAGTCTTCGTGTCGAAGTATTCCGCCAGTAGACCATCAAACGTATCGGTTGCCAGACGACGCCCACGCTCGAGCAGCGTGGGAATATGTTCAATGCAGTCCAGAGTCCATGTCGCGTCGGGCAGATCGAAATTGAGGCGTTTGTAGCGGTCGCCCAACACAAATTTCAGAGGCAATTCCAGACCATCGGTCTGGGAAGCCACCATGACGCGAGCGATCTTGTTGGCCCAATAGAGTTGACCGGCGTCGGCTCCCGGCGGAGCAAGCGAGAACTTGGCCACGCCGGTGCCGATAGACAGGACGTGCGTTTCCGACGTGTCGTATCGAGGATCACACGACTGGCGAGTGCAGAGCTGCGCTATCTTCATCGATTCGGCTAAGGCGATCATGGAAGGGTTGGCGGCAAACAGACCTCCGTCGGCGTACGCGTTGCCATCGGACATGACTTTGTGCGGGAAGTAGGTCGGAGCGGCTGTCGCGGCCACCAAGACATCCTTAATCATCACATGCACGTCGTCATGCTGAATCGGCAGATGCGGAGTGCGGAATACGTAGGTCTGCCCCCGAGTCAGATCGACCGTGGGCACCACCAACCGGCTTTTTGAGATTCCGCCGAGAGTCTGATCTCCAAATGCGGCAACGAAGGAATCGTTCAACATAAATGGGCAGAACTTGGCGCGAAAGAAGTCATCGACTCCGACATCCAGCCGGTTTTTCAAGACCTTCTTCACAATCGGGTAGAAGGGGCGAACCCAGCCCCTGGGCCGATGCGCCTCTCGGGGACTGAAGATTTTCGGCCCGTAGTTTTCGTAAAACTCCACGATTTCATCGGCAGGTATCCCACTGGCAAGCGACGCAGCGATGATGGCACCAGTCGATGTGCCGGCGATCAAATCGAAGTAGTCGCCAATCGGTTCGCCGAGTCGCTGCTCGAATTCGGCCATCAAGGCCGCACCAAACGCGCCACGGATACCACCACCGTCAAGCGAAAGGATGCGAAACTTCGTCATCAGGAGAATCCAATCAAGCCAAATGCCGGGCTGCGGCAGGGAATGGTGCAACGAGAGACCATCATGCTCTAGATGCACCGACCCGCCAAGTACATCCACCTCTCATTGGCGGCCGACTAGAGGAGATTTCGGGGCAAAGCCGTGGTGGTTTGATGCCTAGCCGAGCCCGGCAAGGCAAGGACAAGTTTGTCTCGCAACTTCCCCAAGCCCCTCGTTTCAAACCGATCCACGGGGGAACGAGGTGCCCGAGTTTCGTGTAAGATCGTTCGCTGTACCCAAAAGTGTTCCATGAGGTTCCACCTGAATAATGAATGCATCTGATTTCCATTGTGTATCTTGGACGGTCCTGCTGGCAATCGCACCTGGCATTCCGGTCGCCGCGCAGGAAGCGGTCCGCGAACCAAGTGATTGGTTGTGGAACGACCCGCGAGAGGTCACGATTCCTGGAGTCACCCACCATACGCTCGAGAGCCAATCGATGAAGCGAACGGTCGGGTTCAACGTCTACCTTCCACGTCCATATCACGACGACCCAGATCGCCGTTTTCCGGTCGTCTATTTTTTACACGGTGCCGGCGGCACGGAAACGTCCGATGCAGGGCTCGCTCGGCTGGTGGACGAGGAGATCCAAGCCGGAAGAATCGAGCCTTGCATCTACGTCTTTCCCAACGGTGGCAAACGCAGTGGGTATCGTGATTGGCAGTCGGGGAACGTCCTCAGCGAAACGCTGATCATGAAGGAGTTGATACCGCATGTCGACCGGGAATTTCGCACGATCGCTGACCGGCGGCAACGCGGTATCTGCGGTTTCTCAATGGGCGGAGGTGGCGCGCTGAGGCTGGCACTGAAGTATCCCCAGCATTTTTGTGCTGCGGCATCGCTCGCTGCCGCCATCGACGATGGCGCCGAAGGCCACGCGGGCGAGAATGTCTTTACTTATCTGCAGCAGAATAGCGAGAAGATCCGGAGTTCGCTCAAACTCTGGATGGTTGTCGGAGACCAGGATTTTCTTTTCAGCAGACACGCACCGTTCGTCTCCGAGTTAGACCAGCGCGACGTCTCTCACTCTTACCGGGTACTCCAGGGCGAAGGGCATAATCTTGGGCGTTACACTGAGTTCTCCGGCGTGGACATGATTCGTTTTCTTGCTGCCGAAATCGATAGTCGTCCCTCGGGCACGGCCAAGGAGGTGCGTGTCTGGCCGGCGGATAGACCTCCACCGGATGCTCGCAGCCTGCCTGTTCCGGAGGGCATCCAGCACTACCGAGTTCACGAGGCTTTGCACGGCGACTCGGATGACTTCGGTTGGCTGTTGGGTGCCGCAATCGTCCAACACCAAGGAAAGCTCTATGCATCGTGGGGCAACAGCCATCGCCATGAGAATTCGGCCGACGCTCATATGCGAGGCCGTATGTCGACCGATGGTGGCAGGACTTGGAGTCCACCGTTTGCCATCGCGCCCGCAGTCAGCGGCGAGGGCCGGCACGCACATGGCTCCTTCCTGTCAGCTGGTGGGCGCCTTTACGCGTTCGTCTCCTACCATCACGGCCAGGGACACCAGCAGCTGAAGACCCGGCTGTTCTTGCTGGATGAGAAAAACGAAAGCTGGACGTTGGTCAAGGATCTGATTCCGGGCTTCTATCCGATGGATCAACCGCAGCAGCTGGCTGACGGAAGCTGGATTATGGGTGGATTCGATGGTGATATGCGCGGGGCAGTCGCGATTAGCGACGGTGACGATATCTTGGCCCCCTGGCGAGTGCGTACTATCGGCGACGTCCCGCGCGGGTTCGAAACATCGATCTGGGTGGACGGCATGGAGGTCACGGCGTTTATCCGCCAATCGAAAAAATCTGAAAAAGGCGTAGTTTATCTGGCCGCAGTCGTCAGCGGCGATGGCGGCGAGAGTTGGGACCTGGGCTACCAAGTTGAGGTTCCTAAAAGCGGCCTGCCGTCGACGGACGCCAAGGTATACGCCGGTCGGCTTTCTTCTGGGCAGCGATATCTCATTTTTAACACGCCCGTCGACGGTGACTTTACCAATCGCAACGCCCTGTGCATGGCGGTCACAGCCTGTGGTGAGTCGACTTTCTCAAACGTCTTCGCGATTCGCACCTTTGGCGAAACCGCTCCTCGCACACAGGGACAGTACAAGAACCACGGCTGGCAATATCCGTACGCTCACGAGCATGATGGCCATCTCTACGTGGTTTACGCGCGAGCAAAGGAGGACTGTGAGCTCAGCGTGATTCCCGTCAACTCGCTCGAACCGACCGGCGTCCCATAATCGCGTGTTTCAAAAATCGAAGGAGCCCTCCTCCCAGGCGAGTCTTGCGAGCCGGTGGGGGGCAGTCTATTTTGAAACACGTTCTCGGAACCTGCGGCGAATCTAGGGCTGATTCTTTCCAGACGGCAATTCGCCTTGTGTTTTCTTCAGCTCAACATTCAGAGTGACCTCGCCTTCTTGGACCGGAATCGATTCGCTGGCGAATGGTTCGTAACCTTCGGCAACAAATCGCCACCGGTACGACGCCTTCGGCATCGAGACGACTCGCCGATACCGACCACCTCGCCCCTGCCTATTCGATGTCCACCAGACTCCGTCGGGATAGTCAAGTCGACTCATTCCCTCAAATCCCTTTTGGATGACGAATTCGTCGATAGGTTCTTTCGTGTCGGCGTCAATCACATAGCCGGTCAGCACCTGGGGGCGGATTAGCCCGAGTGTGTACTCCTTGCCGGCAACCAGCGTCTTACCTCGGATCTCCATGAAACCGCGACCAAGAATGTCGTACTTGATTAACTCATCCCCAGGAGCTGTGTCCCACCGCCATAAGCCGTCCTCATCCGAGTGTTGTGGGATGCCATGTTCTCGCAACACAGTCAGTCCATCCGTACCGTCACGCCATTCCGACGGAAAGATCCAAGCGTCCTCGATGGGCTGACCGTCGCTATCACTCAACCGAATCGCCAGCGGTTCACCTTCATCTAGCTGAAAGTCCATGGTCCTTTCTTCCCAGATCGAGGTCCCAAGCTCGCGCTCGCCAGTGCCCGGAACCACCTCCATTCGTGGAGCCAGCCCTTGAACCAGAACGGTCACGGACATTTGGTCAGGCTTTTTCCGGCTGTCGGTCTGTGCGGCTGAACGGACACGACGAAACTCATAACGGCCTTCAGCGTCTGTTACTGCGAATGGGCCTTCGGGTGCGTAGCTGTTTAGGTAGCCGACTGCCAGATGAGCGCCGGCGACGGGCGAGCCATCCGGATCGGTCACGACGCCCCGAATCACAAAGCCATCTTTAAGCGTCCATGTGTGTTTCTGTGCCTTCAACTCCTCGACGGCATGACCCACACCCCAGTTGGAAGTCACTAGTGCGTAGTCCGGATGGTTGATGTTGATCGACCCGCTATTCATCTCCCGCGGGGCGATTGGGCACCGCCACTGCCCCAACTCGTTCGTCGTGTACTGTTCTTGCCAAAACGATTGCTCTATACGTTGTTCGGGCTGACGAGCACCGGCCGAGAACAACACGGTGGCGCCTTCCACCGGCTGCTGTCTCTCATTGAGCACCACTCCACCAACCGTGATACCGCGCGTCATGCGAAACGTTAGACGTTCGGGCAATGCGTCTCGAGTGTCGAAAGAACGATTTCCCCAAAAACCTCGCATCGGCGTGTAGCCGTCGGCTCGAACTTTAAGGTAGCAATAGCGGGGAGTTCGGGACGGGATCTCGGCGGCGAACTCCCCTTTCTCATCGCCATCGTAGGACGTTTCCGTCTTGCCCAGCTGGACCAGAAATTCGGGATTCGCGATAGGGTTACCCGTGTCGGCGTCGATGGCCTGCAGCCGGATTGTCCAAGTCGAATCGTCGTTCTGACCATTGGGGTTAACCGCGGCGGAGGATTCGTTCTGCGTCGTCGCTTTCGAGCCGTTTGCTGGCTCTGAGGGCGAGGCAACTACGGGAGGTTCGATGGCCTCAACGTAAGGCACGACTACTACCGCGGCGATTGTAGCCAGGCCGATGAAACCGATGCTGGTCGCCTCGACTCGGCGACGCAGCGGCAGGCGTTCGCAAGGAATATGTCTGGCCAGACGCCGCAAACGCTGAGTGATTTCGGCGGTGGCAGACATCACGACTGAGCAGTCTAACGATGGGCTACGATTGCATGCCAGCGCCAATCTGGCGAGCGTCCGGCGGTACGCTGCGCGCGAGGCGTCGCATCGAGCTGCAAGTGCGTCGCAAACGGTTTCGCAGGCAACCTGGTGCGCCGCCGGTAGACGCCAGACCAGCGGATGAAACCACAGCAAGCCTCGTATCGTCCACGCAGCCGTGGCCCATGGAAGGTCTCGTCCAGCAACGTGTCCGAATTCGTGTGTTAGAATTAATCGCAGTTCCTGCGCATCCCCCTCCTGCACGATGCTTTCAGGGACAATGACCACCGGACGGAATAGGCCGGCAGCGAATGGGACCGCAGCCAGCGACGACACTCTGATCTCAGGAATTGACAACAGCCCGCTGTCCCCCGTGGCCTTTCTGGCAATCTCGACAACTGCTGCGGGGGCTGGTTCGGCTTGTCGAATCAACCGTCGCACGCGCACCCCATTTCTAAACAACTGGAGTATCAAGAGCCCCGCAACACTGAGCCAAATCGTCAACGCACTTGTTTGCCAGCCGGTGCGACCGACCGATTCTGCCTCAAACGTCCTTGTCCCAGCTGGTGCACCCGGAGAGTTCTCGACCTTGGTCGAGTGCCCAGCCACCTCTGAGGACGGAAGGGTCGATTCACCGGTTAGACTTGTCGCTGTCGCCGGAGGTGCGATACGTGACGTAGCTGGCATCCCAGGGCTCAGTGATTCTAGGGCAGCAGGACGTTGAGGCGTCAGAAGTTCAATTTGCCACCTCGGCACCAGCAGCTGCAGCACAGGTAGTAACCCTAGACCGACGAGAGCCGTTCGCCACAGCAAAACTCGCCATCGCGGATTCGCCGGCCGCAGTATCCGATGCAAGATCCAACCTGCACTAAGCAGCAACGTCGCTTTGGCAAGCAAGGCAATCACCGGACTGGCAATGAGTTCATGGATCAACGCCGACATTGTGCTCTCCCGCTAATCTAGTTCAGACGCATCACCTGGTGATGAACGCCTTAGTCCTGCTCCAATTCCGTCGCCTTTTGGCTGGCCGACCGCTGCAGCTCTTCAATTTCCTCGGGCGAGAGAGCTTCCTGTTTCAACAATTGCATGATCAACTCAGCAGTCGACCCACCGGTAAAAATCTGCGCCATGCGACGCATGGATCGTGAAAACAGACTACGGCGGCGAGCTTTGGCTCGATAGTAAAACGCTTTCCCCCGTTTTTGCCGCTTCACAAGTCGCTTTTCGACGAGACCTACCAGCACAGAGCGAAGCGTTGGATTTTCGATATCCCACTCAAACCGCTGCTGGATATCGGCCGGCTTGAGTTCTCCTTCATCCCACAAGATCCGCAGAACTTCCAACTCGCTTCGATTCAGATCGGACAAGGTTTCATTTCCTAAACTGCAGCCCGGTTATGCCAATCAATGTGTGAGTATTTCACACATTAATCTACAGTCTGTCAAGACATATGTGAAGTTTTCACACATTTAACTCAAATTAGTAAGCCACCATCCATGCTGGTCACTTACGAAGCAGATTGGCGAAGACGCCTCCAAGAATGAAGCTTCAGCCATTTCAACCTCCTTAAGAAGCTCCGAAGCCCGATCTGGCAGCGCTCCGCAAAATCTATTCTCTCTGTTACCTTCCGTCCCAACGGCCGCTCTCCCATATCAACGATGGAAAGTGCCACGCATCAGTAGTAAGCAGCGATGTTGGAAACTAGTGCTTTGTCAACACTGAAGATTTGGGTAAAGGGGTCAGGAGTCAATTGTGCACAGCACCCGAAGGGCCGCTGGCGGCAATTGACGCCTGACCCCTTTACCCGACCCAAAGATTAAGCTTTGACAGACCACTAGTTGCCCGTTTCGGTCCGAGTCCGAATCGCCAATGGGAGTTTCTGTCTGTGGGCAAGGCTGGGATACGACGATTACTCGGTGTCGCAAGATGAGGAAATCGGTCTCGTTGAATCTATCTATTTCAGTTTCAGATACGGCTTCGGCAACCCAGATGAGGATTCGGGAAGTACTGAGCTTCGTTGGCGTGTGACTGATTCGCGGGCTGTCGCAGGTATCAGCTTGGTGAGTAGTGCGGATACCTTCAGTTGGGTGGTTAAGGGTGCGGAAACCACCAGCTTGACTTCGTCTCCTACTACGCTGAAGGTCATTGTGTTGGTACCTCCATGGGCAAGCCAGTTATCAGGATCAACATGATGATGTAAGCTGTTAAAAATGCTGACTTCATCGACTCGCTCGCGGCTCGACGCCAATCGGTAGACACGAATCATCGGTATGCTATCCGCTGCGTCTTGGGAAGTAATCTCCAGAAGTCCGTTGCGGTAGTTAATCGTTAATCTCAGTGGCTCGAGCAGCAAGGTCAGCTTTCCAAGCACACTTCCCTGTGGGATGGGATTCTCAATCCACATGTTTTCATCCACGCCCAGCAAATCCAACTCCGGGCGGTTGATGTAAGTGGGGAAATCATTTTCCAGGATCGCCGCGATGTCGGCCAAAGTAAGTCCACGCCAGGGCACGTCATCGTGTCGACCAAGCAGCCTCAGTAGCGCCTGTTCTTGTTCCGGCTGATGGTTCCAGGAAACGGTTTCCCCGAAAGGCAATGGGTGGTTAAGACGACGCGGGTTCGCGGAGGGAGCTGCCTGAAGCACCGGAGCCAATAGTTGCAGGTTGTTTTGACCACTCGAGAGACTTTGATTGCTGCTAGGTTTTTCTTGCGCGTTCGAAACTGAAAGAGGCAAAATGCTCCAAGCGAAGCATAACGCTACAACTGGATTGATTATCCGAGGGATTGGCATCACGGCGAGCTTGCCTCTTGAATTGAAGGTATCGGAGGAATTCGTGCACGCTCGTACATAAATCGCCGGGAGCGAAGATTCGCACCACATGTCGGCACGTTCAGCATATGGTTTCAATCGTGGTTTCGAGGACAGACGCGGCGGTATCAAGGTCGCAAGATGCCACCGTCGCAAATTGCAGGCCAAAGAAGCGTTGGAGATTTCGAATACTCCGTTGGTACTCTATTTGCAGTCCGCTCGCAAAGAGTATCTCACGATTGAAGACGAGGAGCATTGCTATGGCGCTGTGGCGATTGAGAAGTTGGTTTTCCATGCAAAATCTCGAGAATCCACCAAACTTTGCTCGCAGACCGCTAGCCGTTTTGCTGGCTACTATTTTCGGGCTGATGGTTCCATCGTGCACATGGGCCGAAGACCTGACTAAGGGCCCGAGGACCGCTGATCAGACAAGTGCCGCTCAGGACCAGCCGACGTTGGCCAGCGATGTGGACGTCCAGCATACCGATGAGCCTGCATTAACACTCGACGCAATCGACTTCTATTCATCAGGACTCGCCAAGTTTCGCTACCGCAGTGAAGTCGAGGGTGAGGCGAAATTTACCGTCTTCGTACCTCGGACCAGCGTTTCCGATGTACTCCGTACGATACGCGTTGATGATCCGGAGAATCGTCTGCGGTCCATTCTGGCAATTTCGGAGCCACGCACACAATCGCAAAAGGACTCCGCAGTACCCGCTACGACTTCCCGGATTGATTGCCTCATGTCCCTGCGTGGAGAGCAGATTTTGTTTGAGCTTTCCCAAGGACGAATTCTTGAAGGGCAGCTAATGGCTTTGGAAAACTCAAGGGAAACCCAGGGCGCTAACATCATAGAGCAAGTCCGCATCAGTCTCCTGACCCAAAATGGGATCGAATCCTTTCTGCTGCACGAGCTGGCAAGGTTTCGTTGTGTCAAACCAGCGGTCCAATCGAGTGTGGAACAGACGGTTGCGAGGCTGGCCAGCAGGTCTGCTGACAGGCAATGCCCTATCGAAGTTGTGTTTGCGGAAGGCCCACGTCGCAACGTCTCGCTGTCATTCATGCAGCCCTCGCCAGTATGGAAATGTAGTTACAGCTTGACTGACGGACAATTGCAAATGCATGTCGTCATCGACAACGCGACCACGCAAGACTGGGAGAATGTGGCAATCAATGTCATCGACGGTCGGCCCATCGCGTTTGAAGTGGATCTGCACTCCTCGGTTTCCTTGGAACGACCGGTCATGAGCCTGCCCTTGGGCGTGCCTGGGTTGCCGCCAGTTTTCGAAGAAGCCGTTCCCCAAGCATCCAGAGACGAAAGTCCAGCTGCCGCTACTCCAGATAGGGGACCGGGATTCCGGGGAGGAATGGGTGGCATGGGCGGAGCGTTTGGCGGAATGGGGGGCTCGATGGGAGGCGGTGGCTATAGTCCGAATCTCTCATTAGTTGTCTCAGATCCATCAGATGAAAGTATGAGTGCAAGACTCGGCTTGCCCTTTCCTGTTTCTGCGAGTGCCGGAGTATCGGTAGGCAGTCCTCTGGAGCTGTCGTTTCCTCCGACAACGATTCCAGCACGTTCTACGGCGCTTCTCGGCTCGCCTGCGTTGAAATGCGACATAGAAGAAATGAGTGTCTATTCCAAGGAGTACGACAACTCCATTCCGCTCAGATCTTTTAAACTGAAGAATGACTCTCAGTTTCTATTACCCGCCGGGCCTCTGACATTTAGCGCTCAAGGTCGATATCGCGGCGAGGCCATGTTGCCGCGATTCAGCGCTGGCGCGAGTCAATTGGTCAGTTACGCGCTCGACTCGGCGTTGAAAATCAAGGAGCTACAACATCAACACGAAGACGAACTGGAAAGTGTTGCCTTTGACGAGGAGCACAAGCAGTTGATCGTGAAGCGGAAAGCAACCTGGACACGCACCTTCTTCATCCGGAACTCAAGTGAGAACGCGCGATCAGTCCTCATGTTGTTGGAAAAGGGCAACGATTGGCAAACTCAAGGTGAACATGCCGACAAAGTTGTCGACACGAGTGATCTCTTGCACGTCACGTTCAATGTGGACGCCAATCTGCAAAAAACGCATCAAGTCATCCTGACGCGAACATCGGAGGCGAACATGGAGTACTCCACCAGTTCAGCCGAGAGCCTACGAGCCATCCTCAACGAAGGAGGAATGACTGCCGAAAGTCGGAAAAGACTCCTCGCTATCTTGGAGCATAAGACTTCTATGCTCGAACTGAAACGGCAGATCGAACTTACGCAACAGTCCGTAAGAGCTTGCGAAAAGGAAGTCGACCGATTGGCAAGAGTCTTGAGCACACGTGGGCTTCAAGCCGCTGTCATCGAGAAGTACGGCAAACGCATAGAAGCAAAGGAGTCGGAGTTGGAGGACCTCCGCTCCCAGATGAAGACACGTCAATCCGCCCTCTCGGATCATGAAGCTGCTCTCATTCCACGAGGGCGGATTCTAAATGAAAATAGCTCCAAGGCTAAACGCAACTCCAGCAGCGACCCCTTTGGCGGTTCGGACGGCAACCCATTTAGTAACTAGCGCAGGCAACTGCCTTGCCTGGCAATAGGTTCAATAGGCGCCCATGCCAGCCCGACTCCACGCTTCTGGTCAATTCATGGCGGGTACTGGAAGGATTGGCGTCAACTTGTCTCGCTACTCCTGGGTTCGTACCGCCCAGCAAACTTCTGCTGTTCAAACACCCTCCCATGATTCTCGACAGGTGCCGGTGACGTCGGCCGGCTTGTCGGGGCGCATTTTTGGGCCGCAGAATGCGACGAGAGGCCCGGAATCCGCGCCAATTTGCTCAGAGATACTGCGAACGCTTGTTACTGCTCGGATGCCAGTCTCTTTGGATCAAGGACAAGATGCTTGATTCGCTGGCGTTTCCACGTGTAGGTGATGTGGACGAGCCCGTCATCGGATTGAATCGCAGCTGGATAGCTGAACTCGCCATTGGATTCGTTCTCCAGATCCGCGACGCGTTTCCAAGTTAGCCCGTCATCAGAAATCGCAACGCTCAGAGTGTTCCTACGCCCCCAGTCTGTCTTGCCTGTTTCAAGTGGATTGTAAACAAGCAAGTGACGGCCGTCGGCTAGCGTGAGCGCCTCGATTCCAGAGTTCGGATTGGGCAGATCGGTGGCTTTCATCGCGGACCACGTACGTCCGCTGTCTTCTGAGAAACTGGTCGTGATGACGCCTTCCTTTGTCCGGCACAGAATCTGTATGCGGCCATCCGGATGCGTCAGGAAGGTCGGCTGGATCGCATTGAATTCGTCGGCTTCGTTGATCGGGCCGACACGGTTCCACGAGGTTCCCGGGTATCCGTCGACCAATGCCACCGATTC
>JANQJJ010000267.1 GCA_028281725.1 Pirellulaceae bacterium
AGTGGCACGGTCGACGCCGACGACTACGAATTCTGGAAAGACAACTTCGGTAATCCGGCAAGCGCTGCCTCCGCACTGCAAGCCAAAGTGCCAGAGCCATGCACACGTTGGTCCTGCCTTGTGCTTGGTCTGAGCCTCTGCCTTTCGCGGCTGGTCGGCATGAAGGCTCGCTCCAGCCGCTTGCAATAACAGATCAGGTGACAAGATGACGACGCTGCGAGACAAAGCTTATCAGCACATTCACAATCGAATCATGGCCGGGGAACTCCGCGCTGGTGATGTGATTTCGGAGGCGGCCTTGGCCAATGAGATTGGCATTAGCCGTACGCCGGTCCGCGAGGCAATCAAGCACCTACAGGCCGCGGGGCTGGTAGATCAGGTCCCCCGATATGGGACGATCGTCCGCCAGCCCGAGTATCGGGACATCATAGAACTGTATCAGTTGCGGGCAGCGGTTGAAACATTCGCCCTGGTCGCTTCAGAGAACAATATATCGGAGACTGCCTATCGGTCGGGGCTTGCCTTTTGCAAACAGATTCTGGACATCGCCCGCGAGATGAACGCAAACGACTCGGTTGCCATGGACAGCGACCAGTTGAATCGCTTCCTCACAGCCGACATGGCATTTCACCTGGTGTTTCTCAACTCTGTTGGCAATCAGCGAATCGTGAAATTAGTAACCGACGTCCGCGCGCAGATTCGTAGCTGTGGCGCGGGCCGGCCTGACCACAGCCTGCAGACCATCGTCCGTGCTTACCGCTATCACCGCCGCATCCTGCGCTACGCCAAGCGTGGCAACGTCAGTCAAGCACAGCATTGGATGAAGGAGCATCTGCGGGATAGCCTGCAGGCGACACTTACACACTTCCTGCAACTTGGGCCTGGCCATGGTAGTAATGAGTTCCTTTCCCTCTTCCCGAAGTCCGGTTTTCTAGGCTCATAGAGCAGTCGGCAAACTTATCAAGTCGCTCCACTCGGAGCGTATGGAGGACATCATGAGAGCTTTACCGTTCGCGTTGATTCTCGCAATGTTTGGAGCCAGCATCGCTCACTCACAGGTCGTTGAGTGGCTCACAAACGGGGATTTTGAAGATGTAAGCGGCACTTTTCCTGCAGGTTGGACGATTGGTGGGTCCCCGCCTGGAATGACGAGCGGTTTGGCAGGTACAGCCAATGCAGCATTGATGTTCCCCGACGCGTTTGGCTCATCGCTCGCACAGTCGGGGCTCGACGCCGGACCGGAGTGGACCCTTGATATGCACTTCGCGTCCGCCGCACCGCCGACCTCGGACGATCGCAGCCTGCAGTTCGTGTTGGGCGGTGCGGGCGGTGTCATCAACATGCGCATCAACGGTGACGGCAATGTTCAAGCTTTCGGAGGGAACTGGGAAGACTTAATTGCCGGGAGCGTAATGTTCTCGACCGATTCCGATTTTGACGGCGATTTCAACGACCCTGGTGACGTTCAGAATGTGCATCGGCTCCGCGTGGTTGGAAATTTCACTACGACACCGACGTACGAAGTGATGATGAGTGCCGCAGGCTCAGACGAATTTACACTCACTAGCGGCCCGGTCTCCGTATTCGACGATGCACCGTTCGCGAATACAGGAATTGAGAGTGTCTCCATGCGAAGCCAGGCGAGTGCGGTTTCGTATGTTGTCGATGAAATCAGTTTGATGGCGGAAGAGGCACCCGTATTGCCCTTTTCCGGCTTGTTCAACGGCGACTTTGAAGACCTCAGTGGTGATTTTCCCACCGGGTGGACGCTCGTCAGCGAAGCGGTCGCCCAGCATGCGGGC